>JAFLJP010000001.1 GCA_022712945.1 Gammaproteobacteria bacterium
TGCGGCTCCTGCGGCTCCTGTATTATTTCAGCGCTCTGAGGTGCGCTATCATTTTCTGTTGTTTCTGTTGTTTCTGTTGTTGGTTGGCTATCGCTTTCCGTCTTTTCTGTTTCAGGCTCTTCCGGTTTGGTGGTGGTGGGGTAGGAGGGATGCTCTATTTCAAATAGGTAGTCCAGGGACTGGAATACACCATCACATTGGCCGCAACGTACTAAACCACTGGCACGACTGAGTTGTTCGGGGTGAACCCGGTAGGTGGTTTGGCAGTGTGGGCAGCGGGTAAACATCGATAGCTCCATTTTTAGTTTTGCAATGGCTTATTTGCGTATGCCATCTAAACGAATCCAATCTTCTTGTTGTACTGGGTTTGCCATTTTGAAGTAGGGACTGTAGGCGTCACTGACGTGCTGTGCTTGTTCGGCCAGAATGCCTGAGAGGATAATTTCCCCCCCTTGTTTTGTCAGCTTGGAGAGCTTGTCTGCCAGGCCGATAAGTGGGTTGGCGAGGATGTTGGCCAGAACCAAGTCGGCGGCTTCGATGGGGGCTTGCTCAGGCAGCTGGAGTTGTAGTTTGTCGGCGACACTATTTTTTTCGGCATTGCTGTGGCTTGCTTCCAGTGCTTGGGGGTCGGTGTCTACACCGGTGCAGTGTGTGGCGCCCAGTTTTAGTGCGGCTATTCCCAGTATGCCAGAGCCGCAGCCGTAGTCGATGACGGTGTGGTTTTTGGGTGGGTTGGCATCCAGCCACTCCAGACAGAGTGCGGTTGTGGGGTGGGTGCCGGTGCCGAAGGCGAGGCCGGGATCCAGTTGCAGGTTAATGTCATTTGCATTGGGTGCGGTGTGCCAGCTGGGTACTATCCACAGACGTTGACCGAAGCGCATGGGTTTGAAGCTGTCCATCCACTCCCGTATCCAGTCACGATCTTCCAGTGGTTCGGCACCCCATTGCAGCGGGCCAAAGGCTTTTTCCAGTTGGTCAACAATGGGTTCGATGGCGGTCTCTGCATCGAAAAGCCCAACCACGCAGACCTCTTTCCATAGCGGTGTGGTGCCCAGTGCGGGTTCGAAGATCGGCTGGTCGGCACGGTCTTCCAGCGTAACGGCAAGGGCTGCCAAGTCACTTAATGTTTCTGATATGGGTTCAGCCAAGTCGTTGTTGGTGTCAATTTTTAGCTGTATCCAAGGCATTGGTTGCTCTTCTGTTGGGTAATTCAGAGTGGATCACGGGGGCTCATTGTTTACAGGCCCAGTTTTTTCTCCAGGTAGTGAATGTTGGTTCCACCGGTCATGAAGTTGCTGTCATCGAGAATGCGTTGTTGCAGCGGAATATTACATTTAATGCCTTCTATGACCATTTCACTGAGTGCGGTTCGCATGCGTGCGAGTGCTACTTCACGGTTTTCACCGTGGGTGATCAGTTTGCCAATCATGGAGTCGTAGTGTGGTGGGACGCTGTAACCGGCATAGATATGGGAGTCGACACGTACACCTAAGCCGCCTGGGGCATGGTAGGCGGTGATTTTTCCCGGTGATGGCATGAAGTTGTCGGGGTCTTCTGCATTGATGCGGCATTCGATGGCATGGCCGTTGATTTTGATCTCATCCTGTCGATGGGAGAGTTTTTCACCTGCGGCGATACGAATTTGTTCTTTGATCAGGTCAACGCCGGTGATCATTTCGGTGACGGGGTGTTCAACCTGAATGCGGGTGTTCATTTCGATGAAGTAAAATTCGCCATTTTCATAGAGAAATTCAAAGGTGCCTGCGCCACGGTAGCCGATGTCAATGCAGGCTTGGACACAGCGGGCACCGATGCGCTGGCGCTGTTCATCGCTAATGCCAATGGCGGGGGCCTCTTCGATCACTTTTTGATGGCGGCGCTGTATGGAGCAGTCACGTTCACAGAGGTGAATCGCATTGCCGTGTGTATCTGCCAGCATCTGGAATTCGATGTGGCGGGGGGTTTCCAAAAACTTCTCCATGTAGACCATGTCGTTGCCAAAAACAGTACCGGCTTCTGTTTTGGTCAGGGAGATGGCGTCGAGCAGGTTTGATTTGCTGTGTACTACGCGCATGCCGCGACCACCACCACCGCCTGCGGCTTTGATGATGACCGGGTAGCCAATTTTTTTGGCAATACGCAGGTTTTCATCTGCGTTGTCGCCCAGTGGGCCGCCAGAACCGGGTACGGTGGGTACCCCTGCTTCGACCATTGCCTTGATCGCTTCTACCTTGTCTCCCATGATGCGGATGGTTTCGGCTTTGGGGCCGATAAAGACAAAGCCGCTGTCTTCAACCCGCTCGGCAAAGTCGGCATTTTCAGAGAGAAAACCGTAACCTGGGTGGATCGCTTGAGCATCGGTAATTTCGGCGGCACTGATCAGTGCGGGTACCTTAAGGTAGCTGTCCGTTGAGGAGGCCGGACCGATGCAAATCGATTCATCTGCCAAGCGAACATGCTTCAGGTCACGATCTGCTTCGGAGTGAACTGCAACGGTCTGGATGCCCATTTCACGGCAGGCGCGAAGAATGCGCAGTGCAATTTCGCCTCGATTAGCAATTACTATTTTATCAAACATGGATAAGCCCGGTTAGTCGTTAATCAGTTATTCAATGATGAAGATCGGCTGTCCATACTCAACAGGTTGCCCGTTTTCAGCAAGAATCGCTTTGATGGTGCCATCTTTATCGGCTTCGATCTGGTTGAGTAGTTTCATCGCTTCAATAATGCAGATGGTCTCACCGCTACTCACCGATTGGCCCACTTCCACAAAGGGTTTTGCCCCTGGTGATGATGAGCGATAGAAGGTGCCGACCATGGGTGAGGTGACCTGATAGCCTGAAATTTCAGGCTCAACTTCTGCTTCGGTTGTGGTGATGACGGGTGCCGGTGTGGTGGCTACCGCTGTCGGCACGGTTTGAACGATGGTTTGAGTGCCTCGGCTGATGCGCAGTGACTCTTCGCCTTCAATTATCTCGATTTCGGCAATATCAGACTCTTCCAGAAGTTCAATGAGTTTTTTGATTTTACGTATATCCATGATCTTACGAACCTGTGTTGGTTAGGTGTTTATTGGCTGCCTGTAGGGCAAAGTCGTAACCCTGGTCACCTAGGCCACAGATTACGCCAATGGCGTGATCCGAGAGGTAGGAGTGGTGACGAAATTTCTCCCGTGCATGCACGTTGGAGAGATGAACTTCAATGAACGGAATCGCAACCGCTGTCAGCGCATCCCGCAGGGCGATGCTGGTGTGGGTGAAGGCGGCGGGGTTGATGATAATGAAGTCTACTTGGTCGTGGAATGCTTGATGAATGCGTTCCACCAAGGCGTGTTCGGCATTGCTTTGGAAAAAGTCTAGCGAGTGGCTGAGTTGTTGCGCCTGTTGTTCCAACTGTTGTTGGATTTGGGCTAACGTCAGATGGCCGTAGTGCTTGGGTTCACGAACACCCAGCATATTGAGATTCGGGCCGTTAAGTACCAGGATTTTTGCCATAAATGCCTTGAACTTCGCTTAAGTGTATTGATTTTATTTGCCAGCGTGGTAGTGCTGGGTGGGGCACCAATTTGATGGTTAATATTATCAGCGATAAGTGGGAGGATGTCTATCTGGATCGCACAAAAACAGAGAGATCGATGCAGATAGGGGATGTTCGTGCTCTGTTTGTGGGTTTAACGCACTAGTTCTGCATGTTGGCGGAATGAGGTGGCTTCCATGAAACCAACTAAACGAAGGTTGCGTTGCTCTTGCCCGTTACGGTCATAAAAGATAATCGACGGTGGGCCAATCAGCTCAAAGCGCTTCAGCAGGGCTTTGTCATCTGCATCATTCGCAGTTACGTCTGCCTTTAATAGATGAAAGCCGCTGAGTGCTGCTTTTACCTGTGGATCGCTAAAGGTGTAGCGCTCCATCTCTTTACATGAGACGCACCAGTCAGCATAGAAATCGAGCATCACCGGTTGGTTGTTTTGCTTGGCGAAGGTCAGCTCCCGTTGTAGATCTTTTTCAGTTTTAACTATTTTGAAACTCAATTTGTCGGATTGTGATGATGAACCGCTGGCCGCCAAACTGATGCCTTGCAGTGGTTGTAGTGGATTTTTTGCACCACTGGCAGCGCCGATTAGCAGTAAAGAGCCACAGATGAGAAGGAACAGTCCAAGCCCTTTCCACAGCTTTTTCCAGCCAGTGCCACCAATGCCGACGGGTTCGAGTGCGCCTAGGTAGATGGATGAACTAATCAACAAAATCGCCCATAGTGCCAGTGTGGCAGAGGCGGGGATGATGCGCTCCAGCATCCAGATCGCTACTGCTAGTAACATGACCCCGAACACCGCTTTAATGTTATTCATCCAGTCACCTGCGTGAGGCAGTAGTTTGCCCGCAGAGGCTCCAATCGCCAGCAGTGGGAGACCCATACCCATGCTCAGGGCAAACAGTGCCATGCCACCCAATAGGGCATCGCCTGATTGACCAATGTAGATCAACGCACCGGCCAAAGGTGGCGCGACACAGGGGCCAACAATGAGTGCGGAGAGAAAACCCATGATGGCGGTGCCCACGAGGGTGCCCCCTTGTTGGCTGTTGCTCATCTCGGAAAGCTTGCTCTGCACTCTGTTGGGAAGTTGTAGTTCGTAGAAGCCAAACATCGACATGGCAAGCGCAACAAAGACGATACTGAAGCTGCCCAGTACCCAAACATTTTGCAGCATGATTTGCAGGTTTTCGCCAAACATGCCGGCAAAGACACCGGCAATGGTATAGGTGAGCGCCATTGCCAGTACGTAGACCAGTGACAGTGTGAATGCACGGCGGGTAGTGATCTGCTCGCCCTGACCGACGATGATGCTGGAGAGGATGGGGATCATCGGGAACACACAGGGGGTAAACGCCAGCAGCAGGCCTAGTCCAAAGAAGGTGGCGATGGTGAGCCAGGCCGAACTGTTGGCTAGGGCATCGGCAAGTTGATCTTGCTCTGAGAGTAAGGGCGCGCTGTTTAGGGGGGATGTGGCTCTGTCAGGGGTGGTGCCATCTCCGGCGGGTAGTAAAAGGCCGATGTGGCTGCTAACCGGCGGGTAGCAAAGCCCGGCATCTGCACACCCCTGGTAACGTGCGACCAGGGTGATCGGTGTTTCATCTTGGAGAGTGTGTTGTAGGTTGATGGTGAAGCTGGCCTTGCCGTAGTAGACCTCCATCAGGCCGAAAAACTCATCATCCTTCTCTTTGCCCTTGCTGCCGATTGCGCTGACAATGGTGATCCCTTCGGCATCTTCAATGGTGAATTCGAACTTGTCTTTATATAAGTAGTAGTCATCAACAATGTCGAAGTTGGCGCGGATGGTGTGGCTGTCGATGATCTCAGCACTGTAGAAAAAGGCATCTTCCGGGTCGAGGAATTCCGGCTGGCTGCTACCTAGTCCCAGGGTGGAGCCGAGGTCGCGAAAGGTATCGCCCAGCCCTGCTTGCGCGGGGGTGGCAACACTCAGCATCAAGAACAGGGTGACAAATAGTGATCTAATCAGGGTCATTGTGGGTGCTCAAATTGCTATTGATCCAGTTGAGATAGTCGCCAAAACCGTGATCAATTGGGACTGCAATGATCTCGGGAAGTTCATAAGGGTGCTGTTCAAGGATCAACTTCTGAATTGAATGATAATGTGTTTTATCGCTTTTTATTAGCAGCAGTATTTCCTGGCTTGATTCGACCTTGCCCTGCCAGCGGTAAAATGAGCGGACTTCTGGTACCATGCTAACACAGGCGGCGATGCCCTGGTTGATCAGCTCGTGGGCGAGTTGCTCTGCGCTGGCTTGGTCAGGGCAGGTGTTTAACACGATTTGATATTCAGTGGGCATGTTAACTCTTTAATGCAGTAGGTAAAGGGTATCCTTAAAGATAACCCGTTGCTTGGGCTTTTGTCACTGGGTGAGAGATGATGACTCCTTTTCGAATACTTTTTTTGCTCTTTTTGGTGGTGCCAATAGTAGAAATTTATCTACTGATTACAGTGGGTGGGTTGATTGGTGTGATGCCAACCATTTTGTTGGTGGTTTTTACTGCCGTTCTGGGGGCGTTACTGCTACGCCAGCAGGGGTTTGCGACCCTTAAACGGGTGCAGGATGAGATGGGCCAGGGACAGATACCGGCCATGGCGATGACGGAGGGGGTGGTACTGCTCTTTTCCGGTGCACTGCTGCTAACGCCGGGCTTTTTCACCGATACAATCGGTTTTCTCTGTCTGGTTCCACCGCTTCGCCGCTGGGGTATTCGTCTGCTGATGCAGTGGGTTATTATGGGTGGTTTCAGTGCCGGGCGATCTGATGGCTCATCACCCCCAGAACGGGGCAGAACCATCGAAGGTGACTTTCAACGCCGTGATGATGATTGAGGAAAATGTGAATTTGCAGGGGTAAGTGATCATTTTTTTTCACGGAAATGGCGGGCTTCAGAGGGGTAAGCTGAATAGTTACCCTTGAATTTCCTTTAAGTGTCCCTATTATTGCTCTCGCAAGACTCGTACACCGTCAAAATAGCTTTGATAGTGTACTGGAGTATAACTTGTCTTATGGATTTTAAACCGACACCAGTCTCTTGCTGATGTCGATAATTTAGTTGATTAACATTTATTTATTTTGGAGAACTCTAACAATGAGCAGCATTCGTCCATTGTATGACCGCGTTGTAATTCGTCGTGTAGAAGAAGAAACCACCTCAGCGGGTGGTATCGTATTGCCCGGTAGTGCAGCTGAAAAGCCATCTCAAGGTGAGATTGTTGCAACAGGGCCCGGTAAAGCACTTGAGAATGGCGAAACTCGTGCAATGAGTGTCAAGGTTGGAGACTCTGTCTATTTCGGCAAGTTCTCCGGCTCAGAAGTGAAGGTTGATGAAGAGACTCTTTTGGTCATGCGCGAAGACGATATTATCGCGGTTATTGAAGCTTAACGGCTTCGATTCACCAACTTATTCAATATATTTAAGAATTTAAGGAATAGAGAACAATGGCTAAAGACGTACGTTTTGGTTCTGATGCTCGCGGCCGTATGGTTGATGGCGTAAACATTCTGGCAGATGCTGTAAAAGTCACGCTGGGTCCTAAAGGTCGTAATGTAGTACTGGAGCGTGGCTTCGGTGCACCGACCATCACTAAAGATGGTGTCTCTGTTGCTAAAGAGATTGAACTGGAAGATAAGTTCGAGAACATGGGCGCACAGATGGTAAAAGAGGTTGCATCACAAACTAATGATGTGGCCGGTGACGGTACCACCACGGCAACCGTTCTGGCACAGAGCATTCTGGCTGAAGGCATGAAAGCGGTTGCTGCGGGCATGAACCCAATGGACCTTAAGCGTGGTATCGACAAGGCGGTTATTGCCGCAGTTGCCGAGCTGAAAAACATCTCTAAGCCGTGTGAAGATAGCAAGGCGATTGCCCAGGTCGGTACTATTTCTGCAAACTCTGACCACTCAATCGGTGACATTATTGCCGAAGCAATGGCGAAAGTTGGCAACGAGGGTGTTATTACGGTTGAAGAGGGTTCAGGTCTGGATAATGAGCTGGATGTTGTTGAAGGTATGCAGTTTGACCGTGGTTACCTGTCACCCTATTTCATCAACAACCAAGATAACATGAGTGTGGAGATGGATAATCCTTTGATCCTGATTCATGACAAGAAAGTCTCTAGTATCCGTGATCTGCTGTCTGTACTGGAAGGTGCCGCTAAAGCGGGTCGCCCACTGCTGATCATTGCAGAAGATGTTGAAGGCGAAGCGCTGGCAACTCTGGTGGTTAATAACATGCGCGGCATCGTGAAGGTTGCGGCGGTTAAAGCCCCCGGTTTTGGTGATCGTCGTAAGGCGATGCTGGAAGATATTGCAACCTTGACCGGTGCAACAGTGATCGCCGAAGAAGTTGGCTTGACACTGGAAAAAGCAACAGTCGAAGATCTGGGTACCGCCAAGAAGATCCAGATCACTAAAGATACCACCATCATCATTGATGGTGCGGGTCAGTCTTCAGTTATCGAAGCTCGCGTGACTCAAATTCGCACTCAATTGGCTGATACCAGCTCTGAGTACGATAAAGAGAAGCTGCAAGAGCGTATTGCCAAGCTGGCTGGTGGTGTTGCGGTGATCAAGGTTGGCGCGACCACTGAAATGGAAATGAAAGAGAAGAAAGATCGTGTAGACGATGCACTGCACGCTACACGCGCTGCAGTACAGGAAGGTGTTGTCGCCGGTGGTGGTGTTGCTCTGGTTCGTGTTGTTGATGGACTGAAAGCGCTGAAAGGTGATAATCACGATCAAGATGTGGGTATCGCTATCGCACGTCGTGCGTTGGAAGAGCCAATGCGTCAAATCGCCAGCAATGCAGGTGAAGAGGCTTCTGTGATCATCAACAAGGTCTCTGAAGGCAAAGGCAACTTTGGCTTCAATGCAGCAACCTCTGAATACGGTGACATGATTGAGATGGGTATCCTGGATCCTACTAAGGTGACGCGTACTGCATTGCAAAATGCGGCATCGGTTGCGGGTCTGATGATCACAACTGAGGCGATGATTGCCGACAAGCCTACTGAAGGTGGCGCTGCTGCCCCTGATATGGGTGGCATGGGCGGCATGGGTGGCATGGGCGGCATGATGTAAACCCACTCCCTTAGCTTCACAAGGTAGTAAAAAAGCCCGTAAGCCTAGTGTTTACGGGCTTTTTCTTTGCCTAGTGATATCAGTTAGTAGCATAATGACTCACCAAATAGCGGTACAAATGGTTCAAAATTCGGTTCAAGTGACTTGTATCACACACGAAAAATACCCGATAACAAATTCAATTGAACCGAATTACATGGAAAAGGTGGGTTTATATGAAACTTAAAGCGTTAAAAATAAAGAACTTACGCCATAACGGTTCAAATGAAAAAACAGAGCGTTATTCCGATGGAAACGGCCTGTTTCTTTTGTTGCATCCATCCAATACCAAAACATGGCAACTTCGCTACACCCTGAAGGGTAAGCGAGAGAAAATAAAGCTTGGAAAGCACCCCTATCCAGATGTAAGTCTTGATGATGCACGCAAGCTTGCCGCTGAAGTACGCGAATGTGTAGCCCGTGGTATTGACCCTAAAGCCAAGAAGAATGAACAAAATAAGCGACTATTCAAGCCGCTTGCATTGGAATGGTGGGAAGATAACGAAGACACTTGGGGTAACGATCATGCCTCCAAGGTAAAAAAATGGCTGGTTAAAGATATTTTTCCACACATTGGAGAACTGCCCGTCGCAAATATCGACCAAGGGCATATTTCAGATATCATGCTGGGTATTGAGCAAGCAGGTCACCCAACTAGCGCAGCCCCTACCCTAAGCATTCTTAACCGCATCTTTGGCCGTGCATTGGCCCGTAAGTATACAAACATAAACCCCGCGCAAGGCTTCCCCTTAAAAGAGATCATTAAGCCGCTGGCCAAAACAAAAAACAGAGCGGCAATCACTGACCCCAAACAACTTGGGCAACTGTTACGCGATATTGAAAGCTGGGAAGCAGGGGCATACAGTACCGTTGAATCATTGCGTCTTATTCCCTATATCTTTTTAAGACCCAAAGAAATCAGGTCAATGCGCTGGGAATATATTGATTTTGATGCGGAACTGATTCGGCTACCTGATCATGAAATGAAAAAAGACAGAGACCACCTTGTGCCCATGGCAAGGCAAGTAATTACGCAACTAAAAGAAGTGCAGGCCATGACCGGATATAGCCCCTATGTATTCCCCTCCAGCCGTGACAGCCAACTTCCCATGAGTAAAAATGTGATTACTAACGCATTAAGGTCTATGAACTACGGGGCTGATGTAATGTGTGGACACGGCTTCAGAAGCACAGCCTCAACCCTGCTACATGAACAAGCATGGTCACATGACATTATTGAAACACAGCTAGCCCACCTAACAGGAAGTGCAACATCCAGAGCTTACAACCGATCAATATATCTAAAGGAACGTAGCAAGATGATGCAAGCATGGGCTGATTACCTAGATGCCTTGCGCAGTGGTGCCGATGTCATAATGCTAAACAGTAAAAAGGCCAAGCAATGAGCAAGGATATTAAACCACCCGTTGAAGAGAAGATAAAAACGCTATTTGGCAAGCTTGGCCGCGTGAATAAGCGCATAGAAGAAGATGCAGAAGATTTCGCCCTTCCTGATAACCCTGCTGAATTACTCGCAAGCTATGAGCGTTATGCAGATAACCTTGCTGATGAGATCCCCCAAAAGCACAGCCTTCAATGCTTTGTACGCATGGCAAAAAACAGCCTTAAAAGGGGCGATGAAGCAGGCCTAAAAGCTAACCTCTTAAAATTCAATAAACACTATGATGTAGCACACAACAATGAAGAGACCTTATCAAAAAAGGCTACAAATAAAGCCAAAGGAAAAAGAAGAAATCCAGCATATTCAAAGGACTTAAATGAGCTTATTGAATTGAAAATAAAGTCACTCAGCACAACAAATGCAAAAGATATTTTCAACAGCCTTGATGGTGAACAGCACGGCTGTATCACTGGAATAGACCGAGAAGATGACAAGCTGATTATAACCACTGAAAAAATAAAAAAAGTAACTAAAGTGAAAAAAGAAGATAGTGAAATGAGAGAAATAAAAGACTATCCATTGACGCTATCAGCGCTTAGAGGCCGCATAACAAATATAAAAAAGAAATAAACTTTTTCACTATCAGATACTGCCTAGGAATTCACTTTATAAGCTTGCCGCTTCGTTTAACTAAGTCGCAGGTGGTAAAGAATGAAGTACGTAAGAGCAAAGCAAATTGCAGAAGAAAAAAATGTCTGTGTCGCAACCGTCTGGAGATGGGCAGCAGCGGGCATACTCCCCACCCCAATACGCCCAACAAAACGCACAACACTATGGAATGCTGAAGAAGTAGATGAAGCCCTTGCTAAGCTAGGTAAGGAGCTATGAGAAGGCCACCAGCTCCCCCATCAAGCATGTTGAACAATGCATGCAGATTGTCTCATACAGATTGTCTCACTTATCAGGCCGCCAAGCCGTACCACGCTGGGAAACCATCAATATTAATACCGCCCATTATCAGCGGTTATTTATATTATCCTTTTTAACTCATGGCTAGTAATAGCAGTAAGAGAAAAAAGCCTCACAAGTCACTAATAACCATCGGATCGACCTTCAACTATGATGGCGTTGACTACAAAGTGAATGCTAAAGGTCGGGGAATTTATAAGAGGATTATAAAAAAGATTATAGAACAGCTAACCATAGCAAGAGCAATCCATAAGCGCTTACTGGTGATACGTTTTGACCTAAGAAGCAGCAACTTTAAGAGGGGTAACGAAGAGATAAGCCGATTCAGAAAGTGCATAGTGCAATGGATAGAAAGAAACTACCAAGCTTACTCAATTGGCACGACGTGGGCTAGAGAGCAAAAAACATCCGAGTATCAGCACTATCATTTTGCACTGTGGATTGATGGCGACAAAATAAGGCGCTCTGATAAGTTAAAGATGATTATTCAAGATAAATGGATAGAGGAAGACCCTTGCAACCATTCACCACATAACTGTGACAATGGGACATATTTCATTGATGACGACAATGTATTCAAAGACGTGGTTTATAGGCTTAGTTATTTAGCTAAGGTCTATACCAAAGGCCATCAGCCTAAACATCACAACAACTACAGCACTAGCAGATTAAAGGCTAAAGAATGAGCAACAAAAAAGCACCGCTCACATCAAGAACAGAGCTATTTTGTAACAAGATGGCAAAGGCCGAACGTATAGCCGTATCTGAAAGCCGTCGACCTCATGAAACCATGTTAGCCAACGGCTATGCAAAAGAGGCTGAAGAGCTAATGAAAGTCGATCCTGATGCATTAGAGCTTGAATCAGGGGAGGTTAAAGCCTATTCGAGCACGCAAAGCATGTACCCGCTCACTGAAAAACCTGATGCGGCGGCGGTGGAATCGTCGATTCAAAGAATGGAGCTATCAGGCGGTGCAGAGTGTTTGAGTATTGGCATTGATACCGCCAACAGTATTGGCGCTAAAGACACCCCTGAGAGAATGCTTGCCCATCAAATGGCCGCTTGTCACAAAATAGCCTTTAGTTTGATGCAAGAGGCTGAACACCTAGACTTTAAGCATCGGCTTGATGCTAATACCGCCAGCGTCATACAAGCCCGCAAGCTTAATTCAGCTAACCGATTAATGCAGACATTTCAGCAATCACTTTTAACCTTGCAGAAAATACGTTCAGGCGGCAAGCAACATATTACCGTGCAACACGTTCAAGTGAATAGCGGCGGTCAAGCCATCGTGGCAGGGGGTGATGCGGGGAGGCCAAAAGATGAAAGAGAGTAAACCCTATACACCATTTGCAAACATTCGCTATTGTGGCGCAAAAACACGCACAACACCGCAGCCGTGCAAAGGTTCCGCCATGGCAAACGGGCGGTGTCGCCTGCATGGTGGCTTATCAACCGGTAGACCCGTTACAACCGGCCAATGGACTAAGCAGGCTATTCAACAGCGAAGGGAAGCGGTGCAGCTAATCAAGCAAATGAAAGTGATGTGCATGCTAATGACCTATGAGGCATAAGGGCTACATCAATCACCGCGCCAGATTTTAAGCTTCTGCTATCAGCTCAGCATAGCGTTCAAATAATAGTTTAAGCCGTTGCGCATCGTCTTTGAATGGCTCTTTACGGTAACAACGGTCTACCACCTTATCTAAGGCGTTATGAGCCTTACGCAGTTCTACAGGCATTAATAAGGGGCCGTATAAATCAGCCAAAGAACTATCAGAGTATAATTCCCTAGCATCTAACACCGCTTGAGCGGCTTTTTCTACTTTGGCTTTTTGGGTGCTGTTCACATCAGGCCATGGAAAGTTATTGTAGACTATTCCAATAGAATACCGAAAATCACTTTTCAACCTCCCACAAACAGTTTTTAACCATGTGTTATGCACCCTAGAGCAGAGGATGCCTAAATCATAGATATCAGGGCCAGCTATTGAGAAAAGCTCAGTACTAGCGACAGTGGTAGGAGGTAACATACCCATGGGCACATAGTCTCTATTTTCCGATGAGGTTTTAGGAACGGCTAAATATACATCAGTTGGCTGTCTGATTTCACCAAATAGGGTTGGCTTCTCGGCAAGGCGTTGTGTCGCAAGTCGTGAGCTACTCTTCCTAATGTTGTAGACCTTATTTACTCGATCAATTACATCAGGAATATTCTTGATTTCGTTTGGTGAAATACCCACGAACCACAAGCACCATCGCGGGATGTTATTTATAAACTCTTCAGAGCCTTGGAAAGGTTTGATAAAGCTTGATACTTCAGGGTACTTTCGTATTAGTTCAGCTCTCTGATCGTCACTTAATAAAAGATTCCCTCCATCATTTGGCATACTACCAAAAATCATTTTTTTGCAAACACAGAGTGGAGACCGTCGATTGCCAAGTGCTAAATCATCTCCTTCTATTAGATATGGATTTATATTTTTCACCGCTATTTTATCAGGTTCACCTGTAACTACTCACCCCATATATAAACGATAATCTTCTTGACACACTTTTAGCGGAAAAAATAGTGAGGCACCCACACTATAAAATAACCACTCTTCATTCCAAACGTCGCAGCCACTCACATCTCATCCTAACCTCACGATACTCATTCCATCCATAGCCACCTATTTCAGCCTGATGCATCACCCCACAAGCCCGAAAAAACAGGGGGTATAATGGCCTCTATTATTCATCATCCTGTTGATACCCCATGGCCATTGCAGATAAAAATACGG
>JAFLJP010000023.1 GCA_022712945.1 Gammaproteobacteria bacterium
GTAACTACTCAGCGCATTCATCTTTTGCCTCAACTCTTCGTTATTTTCGTACTCAATCGGTCACATATACCCATATGCTCCCTCTTTCCGTGCAAAAATGCCTCGATTTGAGGCAAAATCTAAACACGCTGAATAGTTACAGTTTTCTTAAATAGATAAATCACGATCCCATCTATTAACGTCGCCTGTGAGAGGTCGAAAATGTTCAATGGCTAAATCTACAAAAGCTCTCACCTTGGCAGATAGGTGGCGACTGGAAGGGTACAGTAAAGAAATATCTTTTGGGGCTGGTCGCCAATCATCCAATATGACTTCAGCCGTCCCTTTTCTAATTGCATCTCCTATGATGAATGTGGGTAAACGTGCGATGCCCATGCCATTAATCAGTGCATCACAAATAAGATCGCCATTATTGGCATAGAGTGAACCCTTGACGTGTACTTGTTGTTTTTTTCCATATTTATTTTCAAAAGCCCAGTTTCTAACAGAATCACTATAGGCATACAAAAGGCATTGATGGTTTTTTAAATCGCTGGGGATTTTAGGTCGGCCGTTTTTTTGTAAATAACCGGGCGATGCGCACATTACAATATGGCAAGCGGCCAACTTTCTGACAATCAGAGTGGAGTCTTTAAGTGTTGCAATACGTAGCGCAAGGTCATAGCCTTCTTCTATAAGATCAATCTGACGATCATGCAAGGTGAGGTCAATTTTCATTTTTGGGTATTTTTTTTGATACTCTGCCAACAATGCCCCTAAGTAACGCGCCCCAAAAGACATCGGTGCATTTATTTTGAGTGTGCCATGGGGCTCCGTGGTTAACCCGGTTACGACACACTCTGCCTCTTTAACCGATTCTAATATTTGTTTTGCCCGTTCATAAAAGGCAATACCTGCTTCGGTAGGTGTTAAGCGCCGAGTGGTTCGATTGAGCAGTCGTCCGCCTAAGTGGGCTTCTAATTTAGCTAACTGTTTGCTAACAGCACCTTTAGAAAGGTTTAAATTGTCTGCCGCAATACTCAGCTGCCCTGATTCGACAATTTGACAATATAGATTCATGGCATTTAATTTATCCATTACCGCCTCTTTTCATTGTTTCCTTTATGGAATCAATAAGTTTATTTTTTGCTCATTTATTCCTAAAACTCCATTTCATATACTAAGCCTTACGATATTCACAAGCAATCGGGGGAAATTAAAGATGGCTATAAAAACAATATTACATATTAATTCAAGCGGGCGTTATAAAGACTCAATGACCCGACAAGTTTCTGACTTGCTCGTCGAGCATTTAAAGGGAAGTAGCACCTTGCAAGACGTTATAAAAAGAGACGTTGCAGAGGGATTGCCCTTTATCAATGAAACTTGGATAAATTCTAATTTCACAGCACCACAAGAACGAACAGAAGAGCAAAAAATGGCACTCAGCTTTTCAGATGAATTAGTGGCTGAGTTAAAAAAATCAGATCACATTGTGATTGCATCGCCTATTTACAACTTCAGCATTCCAGCCGTTTTAAAAGCATGGATTGACTTAATTGCCAGGGCAGGTCTTACTTTTCGTTATACCGAAAATGGGCCGGTTGGTTTGTTAGAAGATAAAAAAGCCACCATTGTAATGGCATCCGGTGGTGTGCCAATTGGCAGTGAAATGGATATGGCATCAGGTTATCTCAAATTTTTACTGGGGTTTATTGGTATTCACGATGTAACCATTATTGACGCATCGACCATTGACTATTTGGGTGATGATGAAAAATCAGACAGTGTAAAATCGCAAATAGCAGAACTTATTGACCTAAATAGGTCTGATGAAGGGAGAGAAAAATGATGCTGACAACACAACAAATAAAACTACAGCGAGATAGCTTGGTAGAAGGTGGTTTCGCCGGTCTTTTAGAGCATCGCCTTGTTAAAAGTCCAAGGGTATTTGGCTCATCTGCAAACAGTGATGGCACTTGGCCGGGTATCGGTAACTTCGTTTATTTAGCGGATGCCCGCTTTATGCCGCACGGTGAAACTCGCTTGCACAGTCATCATGAGATTGATGTTATTTCTGTCATGGTTCATGGCAATATTTCTCATGAAGGCTCTTTAGAAGAAGGGCAAAACTTGAGCGCAAATGACGTGCAAGTGCAGCGTGCAGGCGGAGAAGGTTTTTCACATAATGAAGTGAATCCTGATGATGATTGGAACCGAATGATTCAAATATGGGTATTGCCAGAACTCGCAGGGCAAGCTGCGAGTTATAAGGTGTATCGCTTAAAGCAAGGTGAATCCACAAGGGTTTATGGCGGCAGCGAAAATGAGAATGCATTTCCCTCCAAAACTCACATAAATGTGGCGTTGTTACAAAAAGGTGAACAGGTGAAATTGGACGGTGAGTATATTGCATATCTTACGCAAGGAAGCGGGTTAGCGAATGGTGATCAGGTGACTGACGGGGATATGATTGCAGGTGAAAATTTAACGTTTACTGCTTTAGAAAATGTGCAGTTGATTATTATTCTAACCCCTCAGAAAAGAGTATGAATATTTTTGATACCGATAAAAGCTTTGGAATAATAACCATTCTTTTGCACTGGATCATGGCGTTTTTAATTATTGGTTTGTTTGCATTAGGCGCGTATATGGTGACTTTAACGTATTACGATCCATGGTATAACGGAGCGTTATGGTGGCATGATTTTCTTGGCATGGTTGTTTTTGGTTTATTAATAATACGTATCGCGTGGATGTTGAATAACACCCACCCTACACCATTAACAAGCTATAAAAAAATTGAAATAACAGCCGCGAAATATGCGCATATTTTATTCTATATTTTACTTTTGATTATCTGTATCAGCGGTTATTTAATCTCCACGGCAAAAGGGGCTGGCATTGAAATCTTTAACGGCTTCAATATTCCATCGCTTATTACCCTACGAGAAACGCAAGCAGATGTTGTCGGTAAGATTCATGAAATAGCCGTCTATATATTACTTGCCCTGTTTATAGTGCATGTTACTGCCGCATTGAAACATCATTATTTCGATAAAGACATTACACTTGTTCGAATTTTAAACCCCATGAAACCAAAGGAAAAAACTAAATGAAACTCATTTATTCTACATTGATCGCACTCAGCTTAACGGCGACTAACACCATGGCTGACGACTATATTATCGACAAAGAAGGCATGCATGCCTCAATAGACTTTAAGATATCTCATCTTGGTTTTAGCTGGCTTAGAGGTCGTTTTAATGATTTTGATGGCCACTTTAGTTATGACAAAGACCAACCCGAAAATGCAAAAATAGAAGTTATTATAAAGACGAGTAGCATTGACAGTAATCATGCAAAAAGAGACAAACATTTACGTGAAAAGAAATTTTTAAATACAGATAAATATCCAGAAGCCAAATTTATAAGCACCTCTTTTGTGCAAGAAAAAGATGGATCGGGAATACTAAAAGGAGATTTTACCTTACGTGGCGTGACCCAACCCATCTTGATTGATGTGAAATATATTGGTGAAGGAAAAGACCCTTGGGGTGGTTATCGCATCGGTTTTGAAGGAACAGCCAAAATCGCACTTGCGGACTATGGCATTGTTTATGACCTCGGTTCGACTGCAAAAGAGCTTGAGTTGTTTTTTGAGATTGAGGGTATTCGACAAGCCAAGTAGGAAATTTGGCGTAAACTTAGGGAAGCGCTGAACAAGTCATGACTTATTCAGCGCTTCCTTACCAAGACAAGAGCCGATCCAATATATAATCAGCCGATAGTCGTTCTTGCTCCAAACGGGTATTGCCATGGGTTCCATCTCTGACTTCTTGAAACACCATTCGCTCGGCTTCCGTCAAATACTCCGGCAAACTTGGATAAGGGTCAGGCTCTTTCACCATACGCTGGCGATGACTCAGAAGCGTCTCCCGATCCATAAGCAGGCTTTCAACGTGTGGCTGATGTTGCCTCGCTTCTGATAAAAACAGAAAACCCCAGCTGTCCAGATCCCGGAATAGAAGACCTTCTTGACCGCATTGTAGATGCGGAGGAGCTATAGTCAAATCTGGTGTATGGGCCATCAAGCAGCATCACGATTCTGTTGTTCTTGTTTGATACCATCACTGAATTTCACCCCAGCAATAACATCCGCTAGCAAGCTATACCCTCGTAATCTGTGCCAGCGTTTT
>JAFLJP010000162.1 GCA_022712945.1 Gammaproteobacteria bacterium
CCCGACTCCAATAAGCGAAGGAGCCCCTTGTCCGGTTCATCGGTCAAAAGATGCACCAATATTCAACAGCGCCGCCCGCCAAATAATAAACATTGTATGAGTTACCGCGAGGCTAAATGAATAAAAGATTAATTACCAAACAGAGTATGGGTTTATCTATGCGCGGTGGTATGGTCAAATGAAAGGGACGTGACGGTCTGTTATGGAAAGGCTGGATTGTACGCTTGTAGGCGCTGATTTTAGTTTGCGGTGGATGGCTGGTAACGACCCGAAGCGGATGTTGGAAATAGGTGGGAATTAGCTTTCAGGGCTGAATTTATATTGATAAAGAGTCAATATTGTACTTGACCCCTTTTTTCTTTGTACTTGACCCCTTTTTTCTTTTGTTTCCTTTTGATAGACCCCTTTTGATACCAATAAGCGAAGGAGCCCCATATCCGGTTTATTGTCAAAAAGATGCGCCAAAATTCAACAGCGCCGCCCGCCAATCAATAAACATCGTATGAGTTCCTACGATGCCAAATGAATAAACGGTTAAATACCAAACAGAGCATGGGTTTATCTATGCGTGGTGGTATAGTCAAAAGAAAGGGGCGTGGCGGTCTGTTACGGCAAGGTTGAATCGTATGCTTGTCGGCGCTGGCTTTAGCAGGCGATGGATGGCTGGTAACGACCCGAGGCGGACATAGACTGAAGTGAACGACCTGTCTAAATATATACACGGCCTTTCCATATTATAGACAGGTTATGGGTAGATATAGGAATATGGCTATATATAGCTGTCATGTTTATAACACTGTTAGGCGTTCTCAGAAATATTATCAAAGGATGGTGGAATGATTTTAGAAGAGTTTGATTTTGGAAACGAGGCCGGTGATGATGTCCCTGTTGCTGAGCTTAAATCATATTTTGTAGAACAAAAAATGTTCAAGAAATTTACGAATGATCAAAAAAGATTTTGTGTGGCCACAGCAAAAAAAGGCGTTGGAAAGTCTGCGTTGCTGAAGTGGCTGTCTATCGGAATTAAGGACAGATACAACGATGATTTAGTTATTAGGGTCAGAGGGGCAGAGATTACCCGAGATTCATTTAAACTAACTAATGTACTAGCCAACCCTAACGAATACATTAGAGATTGGATGATTCGATTATGTGCTTTGATAAATAGAGAGATTGCCAAAACTATAAAATTTGCAATTACTGATGATCAAATTACTCTCGTTGAATCGGCTGAGCTGGATGGATATAAGGAAAAAAATCTGCTCGGTTGCCTTATTTCAAGATTCGACAAAGTTCTTGGTAGCTCGCAACCTAAAAACCAAGAGGTGAAGGATCATATAGAAATACTCAAAAGAATCGAAAGTCCTCGTGTGTGGATACTCATAGATGATTTGGATGCCACCTTCCAAAATACAGATAATGAATGTTTGGCCCTAAGTACATTCTTCTCAGCTTGCAGATATATACTTCAGGACATTGAAGGTGTGAATCTTCGTGTCACTATGAGAAGCGATGTATGGCCCACCATCAGGCGTTTCGATGAGTCTTTAGATAAGATGGAACAGTACGTTGAGGAGATTTCATGGTCAGAGAAGGACTTTAGAAAACTTCTCTATAGGCGTATCGAGTCGCAATCAGCAATCATACCTTTCGACATGCCGGTGAAAGAAACAAATCTTTCTCAAGAACAATATGAAGAAAAATCTATTTCATTAATATTTGTACCGAAAGTACCTTGGGGCGATAAGGATATATATTCGTACAAAGTCATACATACTCTTTCCTATCATAGGCCACGCTGGGCGGTTCAGCTATGCAAGTTAGCCAAAAATAGCGCTATTCGCCGCAATAGAACATTAATTCAGAAAGACGATATTGATGATGTATGGGGGGAATACGGTGCTAAACGCATATCTGATCTAGTTGCAGAACATAAACACCAGTGTAAAGACATTGAAGAACTAGTGAATGCCTTTAGAGGTGGTGACAGATTAATGGGAAGGGATGACCTATTTAAGTGGATAAACAATAGAATTATGGAGCATATGTCTGTGTTCTTCGATGGTAAACGAGCAACTTCTCCAAGAGAGGTAGCAAGGTTTTTATTCAGGATTGGTTTTCTAGTTGCTCGTTCTGAAGAAAAAGGAACTGGTTATCATCACTATAGCTTTCGGGAAATGCCGGATTTATTGTCTTCCAGAACTGATAATGATTTCAATATGAAATGGGAAATTCACCCATGTTATAGACAGGCATTGGATATTAAAAAAATAAATCGTTCACTACGAATGAAAAAAGGACGCGGGGCTAGTAAGTTAAATTCATGCCTAAAAAAATAAATTCAGCCGGCCCTAATGTTTCCCCGCGGTATTTTTTTGTGCTTTGAATAGCACAAAAGAAAACACCACTCCGCTGGCCGGCTGATTTGAAAAGTAAATATTGGAACAGGCATCATCTAGAAAACTCATACAATGAAAATAGCGTGATAATTGTTCAGGCGATGTGATTTTTTGTGATGGTGAGATGTTTTTTAGGCTGGAATGCCTGGGGTGCTAGTGATTAAGCGGTAAAAATCACTTTTTTCGCAGTGAGAAAGCACGAAGGATTCAATGTCACTAATTTGACTGGTTAACTGATTCATTAGCTGCAGTGAGGGAAGAAGGAAGAGGGAAGGGGTCAAGTATCATATTGACTCTTTATGGTCTTCGAGAAGTAAATCAATGTGATCAGAGATCAATTGATCTGTTGTCAAAACTCGTAACTCGGATCAAAGTAGGGCAGATTAGCGAAGCGTAATCTGCCGTATGCATACACTCACCACTACACAGTTGATAACAATCCAACAGCTGCATTGATATACGGGTGA
>JAFLJP010000002.1 GCA_022712945.1 Gammaproteobacteria bacterium
ATAGAACTCGTTCCGAACGATGCGTGGCCATGGTTTAATTTGGCTGTTTTATTCACGGAAAAACTTAATCGCCATGAAGAGGCAGAGTTGGCCTACCGCAAAGCGATAGAGCTCGATCCGAGCGATGCGCGGCCATGGTTTAATCTGGGCCAATTGTTAGAGAAACAAAGTCGTTTGAATGAAGCCGCTTCTGCTTATGATCAATGGGCGAAACTTGATGATGCCCCGCATTCCTGGCGACAAAAGCAACAGGCAAATTTACAGGTAAGACTTTGTGGTAACGCGCTGAGACAAGCCTTGACCACAATGGATCTCGCGGCACTGCAAGCAGCACTGACTCAACTGCTTGAGGCATCGATGGATGTTGCGGCATCACTGGTCAGCCGGGCCTTTGTGGAAGAGCTGCTTGTGCCGCTGCTGGCCGATAAAAAAGAGGCTGAGGTTGTTTTGCAGGCCATGCGTGATTCAGGGTATGAAAAGTATGCCCGGCCAATGTTGCTGGCATTTGAGGTGGCTCTGCATGACCGCGAGGCGATGCTGGAGGAGCTGGAGCCCGAGATAAAAACGGCGACCAGGCGTATATTTGAGCGCTTGGTTGGCCTAGTGTGATGTATTAGGATCAGACAAAGGGCTTTCGGTCGTATTGTCGGATAATTGTGGTTTTTATAATCAGGACTTTTGATGATTTTTTCTGAATGGTTAGCGATTGTGGTCAATCTGTTGGTGGCGGCTTATTTGATTCACTTCTACCCCAAGACCCAGGCCAAAATATTCCAAGGGGTGGCAATTCCCCGTGGACTTCTTCTTTTGCGTCGTGGCGCTAAGATTGTGGGGTATGTGATTGTGGTGGCTAGCCTGGGTTATATTATTTATCGCCTGTTTATGTCGTAATCGCTTATTCAGCGAGCTGGCGAAACCCGGGAAGTCAGGCAGAGGAAAAGCCAAAGCCCAGTCTGTGCGGGTTATACGCTTTTACGTCGGGGTGGGGGTGAGATAAGGCGTTCACTCTGATTCAAACGGCCCACCACAGCGCACGATAAATAGGGCGGTGATACTGTCCATGCTTTCGATGTGGCCAATAAACCATTTGGGTAGGGTTTCGAAGGCGTGCCGTTTTAACGCGACGAGGTCTTCACTTTTACGCCAGTTTTCAAGCACCTGCTCCATCTCATTTAATACACACTGATGCTCCCCCTGGTGAACCGGGTAGGGCGGAAAGTTGATTTTCTGCATTTGCACCTCTTCACGGGAAAAGTGCTCCCGGCAATGGATGAGTAGCTTTTCAAGGGTGTTGCTGATGGCCTGGGGGTTTGTCTGCCCATTGTCTGCAGCACCAATCAGCGTTTGCAGTGTGTTGGTGATTTTTGTTGCCTCTTCGTGATCGGTATTCATGAACTCCAAGGCAACCTTGGGTACATCATCGAAATTAATCATATTCGTCCTTACTGTTGCGTTGCCTGAGTTGAGTCATATTATCGATTAACAACGACTTGAACATATCACTTGGCTAGGGAAAATCCCTTGACCGAAGTCAATTGTCGCAACGCAGTCTCTCTTCAGCCGGTCTGTTACGCAATGACTTGGGAGGCGATCAAGCGATTAAAGGATTGCGTATTGACATCGGGGACTTTAGTTCTATAATTCGAAGAATGTCGAACTATAAAGTGGAAACAATTCATCTGTCTGATATCTTTCAGGCGTTAAGCAATTCGCATCGCTTGGCGTTGTTTCAGCGCATGATGACTTGTTGCGCTCCCGGAACCCGTTGCTGCCCGTCTGAGGCGGTGCGACTTTGTGTGGGTGATTTGGGGGAGGGGCTGACGATTGCCCCTTCAACACTCTCTCACCACTTGAAAGAGCTGCACCGTGCCGGTTTGATTCAGATGCAACGTAACGGAAAACATGTTGAGTGCTGGGTTGAGCCACAAGTGTTGGAGCGACTGAGTGCTTTTTTTAATCCAAACTCAAAAGGTGATCGCCATGAGTAGCTGCTGCACGCCAAATCAAAATAGTCATAAAAAGAGTGACCACGCCGACCATGACGAGCACCGTCAACAGGTGCGTAGTGCTTACGCCAAGGTGGCTAATTCAAATAGTGAGGGTGAAGGCTGTGGTATCGAAAGCAGTTGCTGTGGGGTGTCGGATGATGGTGAAATCAATGCGCTGATCTCAACTCGTTTGGGTTATAGCAAGGATGATCTGGATAATGTGCCCAGTGGTGCCGATATGGGGCTGGGTTGCGGTAACCCGCGGGCAATTGCCTCACTCCAGCCCGGTGAAACAGTGGTTGATTTGGGGGCAGGTGGAGGTTTTGATTGTTTTCTGGCGGCCCATGAAGTGCAGGAGAGCGGTCATGTGATTGGGGTGGATATGACCCCGGACATGCTCAGTAAAGCCCGTAATAATGCCACCAAGGGCAAGTTTGGCAATGTGGAGTTTCGCCTGGGTGAAATCGAGTTTTTGCCGATTGCTAACGATACCGCCGATGTTATTATTTCTAACTGTGTGATCAATCTGTCACCCAACAAAGCGCAGGTATTTAAAGAGGCCTTTCGGGTGTTGAAAGCCGGGGGCCGACTCGCCATCTCTGATGTGGTTGCCACGGTGGAGCTGCCGGAGGCGATGCGTAACTCTCCTGAATTGATCAACGGCTGTATGGGCAACGCCTCGCTGGTGGATGATCTGCAAAAAATGATCGAAGCGGCTGGTTTTGTGGATGTGAAAATTGAGCCTAAGGATGAATCCAAAGCCTTTATTCGCGATTGGGCACCAGACCACCCGGTGACGGACTATGTGGTATCGGCCAGCATTGAAGGGGTAAAGCCCAGCACGACCTGCTGTGGTTAACTTCGCCTCTTTCCCCAGATATGTGCATTGATCTGGGGTATCTCTTCTGATTTTCGATGTTTTTTCCCTTGCCCAGCGGGTTTGGCTTTTGCGTTGCTCTGGCTGCCTTCGGGGGTTTCATTATCGGCTTCAAAGCCGGTGATCTGTTCCCGGGGCAGGCGCTGCTTTATGCGCTTTTCGATTACTTTGAAGTGGTGGTATTCATCATGGCTGATGAGTGATAACGCAAGGCCCGATTCATCTGCACGGCCGGTGCGGCCAATGCGATGGATGTAGTCGTTGGGTGAGCGGGGCAGCTCGAAGTTGATGACACAGGGCAGGCGTTCGATATCGATGCCGCGTGCCGCCACATCGGTGGCAATCAATACATTGATCTCGCCTTGTTTGAATGCCTGTAGCGCCTTATTGCGCGCCCCCTGACTCAGATCACCGTGAAATGCTGCTCCAGCGATGCCGGCTTTTTTGAGTTTACCCAATAGTCGGTTACAGCTGTTTTTTGCACTACAAAATACCAGTGTTTTTGTCCACTGCTCCTCTTTAATCAAGTAGATTAATAGGGCGTTTTTTTGCTCTTTGTTAACGGTTATCACACGTTGTTGAATCTGGCTCTCCGGGTGCAGGTTTTCAACGTTGATCTCAAGCGGGTCATTGAGTAACTGTTTGATAAGCTGGCGCAGTGGCTCGGGGAAAGTGGCAGAGAAGAGCAGGTTTTGTCGTGTGCCAGGCACACTTTTCAGGATGTTATTCAGCTCCTCATGGAAACCCAGGTTAAGCAGTTTGTCCGCTTCATCCAGCACCAGTGTGTGCAGCTTGGCAAGGCTCAATGCGTTGGAGGCCATCAAGTCCAGCAAGCGGCCAGGAGTGGCGACTAAAATGTCGGCCCCACCCCGCAGTGCCATCATCTGTGGATTGGTTTTTACCCCGCCAAAAACCGCGATGACTTTGGGTGGCTGACTCATCTCTTGGGCATACTGTTGTATTGATTCACTAATCTGTAGTGCCAGTTCGCGGGTGGGTACCAAAATGAGTGCATCAATTTGATTTCCCTGTTTTGTCTGGTCGCTTGGCTTGGCTGCTCTGTCGATGTGTTGTTGTAACAGCGGCAGGGCGAAGGCGGCTGTTTTTCCAGAGCCTGTTTTTGCATTGGCCAGCAGGTCTCTGCCGGTTAGTGCCATGGGAATAGTGTTGCTTTGTATGGCGGTGGCCTGTTGGTAGCCACACTTTTTTAGACTGGCAAGTAGCTGGTTATCGAGGCCGAAATGTTCAAAGTTTATGCTGTTGGGCTGTTCTGTCATGGTGGCTGGGTATCGTATTCAAAGGTGGGTGGTGACATATTTTACACGATGGCGGTTGATATTGCTCTGCACATGGCCAGTAACACAGGGCAATCGGGCTTAAATTGACTTGAAAGTGAGAAAAACGGCCTTATCGTCTCAGCCTGCTAGGAGCTTGTCCGAGAATAGAGGTCGTAGCGAGAGAGTGTTGATTTTTAGTTCATTTTTTCGACAATTTGAGGCGAATGGTTGTTCCCTTTAACGAAGGTTGGCGGAAAAATGAGCAAAAAACACGCTTTCGCAGTAGACCTATCTATTCTCGGGCAGGCTCCTAGTTAAAACTATGCACTTTAGTGCAGAGTGGTCGAGTTCCTTTGCCATTCGCTATAAGGTATCGCCAATAAAGGTTCCTCATTGTTATACAGTGGGACCACAAGAGTGGTATATGCATGGTAATTACCATTTTTCGATTGATCATGCAGCCACAAAATCAAGTCGTTGGTACCGTCATTATTTAGATCACTGGCAGCAATGACCTCTATGCTATATATCCAGTCATCCGTTTCACGGATGAGCGTATAATTGCTTATTTTTAAATTCTCAGGGTCCAGACTTTTTAATACTTTACCGTAAACCTGAGCTTCTTGGTTCATGGATGAGGGAAAAGAGCGTAAATCAAGAGTGGAGGATAGTCGTTCACCATAGGATGCTTTTTGTTTTGATGTGGTGATGTTATGTGACTTTAATAAATCAAGAGCTTCACAGGTAAGGTATTCACCGTGGTGAATTGTATTATTGATACCATCAAAAATATTCGATTTTTTTATTTCAGCTAAATAGTCCGCGCAATTGTTAACGCTTTCTCCAGATGTAAAGCTTATCTCAATGCGTCTCTTTTTGAGTGATCTATTCAGGTCTTGATAATCGGCTATTAGTGACTCGTTAAATAGGTATGCGCTCAAGGTATTGTTGATGGGATATTTCCCACACCCACTCACAATAAGTCCGAATGCCATTAGAGTTATCGCTTTAATTATCATTTTATTATTTTCTTGATCAGGTCTGATTCAAGCTTTCGTCTGGATTTATAACCATCTCCAAAGCTATCAAGAATATTTCCTGTTTCTTTCCAGTCCTGGGAGGTTACCGCCTTCCAGAAAAGAGGTGTTTTTCTTTGAAGGTTTATGCCGTATTGGAATGAAACGGATGCGATAACGGTTTGTGCCTCTGCAGGAAGATCTTTAAATTTGACAGCATCTTTTTCGATAGCTGCATTATACTTACTTGCTATTGAGGCCACATGACTACTTTTGACAACGCTGTCAATTTCAAGAGCTTGTGCATCATTAATCATCAATGGCTTTTTTTTTGATTGCATCTATAGCGTCTTTTTTTGTTAATCCGAGGTAGGGTCTGAGTTTGTCTAGGAGTGTTTTTGACAGTTTTAGTTTTTTCAAATCAGCCTCATTTTGCAGCGGTGCAATGCCGACTGTAATATCGCCTGGTTAACGCAGACCCATGCCGCTTGGCTATTTTTATCACGACCCACTTGTCTTAACCAGTCGCCAAGGGCGTTGGCTTTGGGGAGCCTTTTAAAGGTTAATGTCGTGCGAAATACAGCCAAGGCTTTTTGTTTTTTAGGGATTTCTATCTGGGGATTGGGGTGTTTTATTCAGCTACCCAAACCATAAATATGATGAAACGGCTTAATATTCACAAGTGGTTTAAAAACCTGATCATTGCAATCACGGGGCTTCTTACGCTGGGGGCTTCAGCCTTCGCTTGCTCTGAACATGATGATAAAATGCTTGTCATTTCATCATTGAACACTCTTTTTACCCAATTGGTTAATAATAACAGTCAAACACAGCGCATATTAAAGCTTAGCGATGACTTACAATTCAATGTCACACTGGACGGCACGCCCAAGGGTAACGGCACTCTAAAAATTCATAACCTGAATTTGCGGGTTTTTGATCAGCATGACGATGGTCTTGTTTATGAAGATGGCTTACTCGAAATCGATTTTAAAGATCTGAATAATGATAAGCTAAATGAAATCATGGATTCAACTAATAAGTGCATAACTTGAATAAATAGAAAAGACGGTCAACCATCTGTAGGCTGGTCGTTTTTTCTCCGGCAAGAGATGTGACGATGAAATCCTACAAACAACTGACCTATGAGCAACGATGCCAGATTTATGTGCTAAAGCAAAGTAATCTTGCACAACAAGCGATTGGA
>JAFLJP010000155.1 GCA_022712945.1 Gammaproteobacteria bacterium
TTCTAAGGTCTTTAAAAAAGCCTCGTAATATTCATCTCCGTGGAAAACAGGCCGCCTCCCCGCCCCTCGATTCATGACGTGGTAATAGGCATTTTCATATTCAATTCGGAGTGGTCTTGGCATAACAGTAACGATAGATTATAAACTACAAAGAGTCAATATTGTACTTGACCCCCTTTCCCTTTTTCTTCTAATTAAAATAGATCTGTTCAATTTTTTTTGTTTTTCTATTAACACCCAGGATCACAATATGCTCGACGCCACCCATGCCCCTTAAAAACAAATATACATCTTGTGACTCCCACTGCACAGCGTAAGATCCAAACTCATTATGAAATCTGGAATATTCTTCGACTGGTATATATTCACCATCAACACTATCAACACTATCAACACTATCAACTTTCAGCTCTTCGGTCAGCTCTCTTAGATAAACTGATAATTTCTCATTTTTCTCAAATACCCGCCTGTCTCGCTCTCCCAACACAAAACCGTATCCGTCATTAGATGTTTCCCATTCCTGATTATATGCGTAAAAGGGAAAGCCACTTAGTGCAATCAATATCTGTGTATCATTTTTATTTATTGCCTTAGCAAATTGATTGGCAACCTCACCACTTGTTGTGAATTCAGGTATCGCCACGCAAGCATTCAAAAACGTCATTAAAAAAAAACACATAGCTGCTTTATTTATGATTGACTTGATATTCATATTTGGAGCCTATAGTAATTTCGCGGATTCAACAAATAAGTGCATAACTTGAATAGGTAGAAAAGTAGGGGTCTAGTTACAGCAAAAAAGAGCTGGTTCAACCCGGAAGCCCCACCCATCAAGAACAGAAAGTTATTGCAGAAAAACATTTTCAACAGTGGTTTGAAAGTGCATCCGATTTTCTCACCACCTTTCGTTTTGATAGAAACAGGGGAAAGCTCAAACAGGCAGCTTTTTTGTTACACCAGGCAGCAGAACGCTTCTATGGCTGCACACTTCTGGTCTGCACCAACTATCGGCCCAAAACCCACAACATCGCACAACTACGCTCCCTTTGCGCCCAGCAGGATTCACGCTACTTCGACAATCTCACCAGCAACACTAAATTCAACCGCCGCAGTTTCCAACGCCTGAAACACGCCTACGTTGATGCCCGCTACTCAGAGCATTACGAAATCACCAAAGAAGAACTGAACTGGCTAGCCCAAGAGGTGGAAAAACTACAAGCCCTGTTGGTGTTGGGTCAGGTCAAGGTAGATGATAAGTCCAACGAAATCACAGCGATTCCCAAACTGCTTTCCCGTTTAGATATTGCAGGAGCAGTGGTCACGATTGACGCCATCGGATGCCAGAAGAAAATAGCCAAACAGATTATCGAGCAAGGCGGAGGTTATGTATTAAGCCTGAAAGGGAACCAGAGTAGTTTGCTACGATAACGCACTACCACTATTGTTCAAGCAACCTTAACCACTCGCCAACTGGCTGTACAGCGCCAGTAGTTTTATCGGCAGCTGCTCTGGCCTTTGAATAACCGTATACCCTTGCGCGCCAAATAGGTAGGGGAGGTAGTCATCCCCCTCTCTGTCGATGGTGATGCAGAAGGGGATCAGCCCCATTTTTTTGGCTTCTTGAATCGCGGCGCGGGTATCTTCTACTCCGTAGCGTCCTTCGTAGTAGTCGAGATCATTGGGTTTGCCATCGGTCAGGATCAGCAGCAGTCGCTGGCTGACTGCTTGCTCACTTAGTAGCTGGCTCGACTCCCTGATCGCGGCTCCCATGCGGGTGTAGTAGCCGGGACGAATCGCCTGAATGTGGCCGCGCACTTGGTCGTTATAGGGTTGGGAGAATGGTTTGAGTGGGTAGAAGCGCACCTGATCACGCCGCCGTGATGAAAAGCCATAGAGTGAAAACTGGTCACCACAGCTGCTAAGCGCCTCTGAAAACAGCAGCAGTGAGTCACGAATCACATCAATAATGCGTTGATTGTCGTCAATCGCCGCATCGGTGGAGAGCGATAGATCGGCCAGTAGCAGGGTGGCTAGGTCACGGCGATTCACATTGAGTTGCCGATAGAGGCCGCGCTCGGGCAGCACCACGCCGCTACGCCGTGCACTGTAGAAATCCAGATAGGCTTGCAGATCCAACTCACTGCCATCGGCTTGGGCATTTTGCCAACTGCGCTGTTGTGCCAGCGCTGAAAACTGACTGCGCAGCCGCCGCGCCTGCTGTTGCAGGTGCGGTGGCAAGGGTTGCGGGTGGCTGTCACGGGGTAGCATCATCTGTAGCTGGCAGTGGTCTACCAGTAGCTTCTGTTGTCGCCAGTCCCATTCGGGCAGTGGGTGAGAGCCCGTAAGCGGAATATCATCAAATTCGGCTGCTGGTAGATCCAGATCCAGCCGTAGGCGGCTACTGCTGGCTTGTTGATCTCGCGCTACGTGCAGTTGCTCCATATCTCGGGCGATATCGGCGGCGTTATCATCTTCCTCTTCATCGGTGCAGCGGTCGACTTTGATATATTCACCCCAACTGAAGATCGACTCCCAGCGCATCGCCAGCATGCCATTTTTTCCATCGGGCATTTCGGTCTGTTTGGCACGGTAGCGATTGCTCTGTTGGGCATCGCGGCTCTGCCCCTCTAGTTGCTCTTGCTCCTGCTCGTTGTTTTGTTCGCTATCATTGGCTGTTGATGGCTCCAGCGGTGGTTGTGGGTGCAGCCAGAGATAGACCGGCTGCGGTGCATATTTTGCCGATGGAATGCCGGCCACCAGCCCCGGGCTGTGCAGTGCAATTTGAATCGCTTGCTCCTGCAAACCGGCATCACCGCTCAGTTGATAAAAACCGGGGCGCAGCGCCAACTGCGCATCAAATAGACGAACGTAGAGCTTTCGCAAGCCGGGGAACTGCTTTAAAACCCAGCAGACCCGGCGCTGGTTATCCATCGCCCAACCACCACCTGCGGGCACATTGGCCGCCGCCATGGCGGTGAGCCAAAGATAGAGATCTCGGTTGAGGCGGGTCTCGGGGAAAATATCCAGTTGTGCCGGTAAGTTAAGGTTTTGCTGGTCACGCCACGCCAGCGGCACATGGCTGTGGCTGCCCGCCAGTCGTTGTAGCCAGCTACGCCGGGCGCTGTTGTGCAGTTCACCGGCGGCGGCAATTTTCAGGCCGCCATCACCACCAAAAGCACGAAACAGCAACCCCAGTGATTTGCCATACCCTTCCAGCGTCACTTCCGCCTGCGGGTAACGCACCTTGCCGCGCTGGGCGATAAAGTTGTGCCAATGTTTGCCAACCCACTCTTCCATATCTATATCCTGATATTTCGTATAACGGTTATCCCACCCAACCCGTAGGAGCAAGCTTTAGCTTGCGATGAGTGATGAAAATAGCCGTTTCGCCATCTAAAGATGACTCCTACAAAAGCTGCAATTTCTGGCTCTATTCTGATGATTCCCATCTCTTGATCGGAATCACTTTTGATGACTTGAACCGCAGCAAGCCATCACCTTGCTGCACCCGGTCACACGCCTGAACACACTCACTGCACTGGGTACAGGTGAACATGTGGCGCTTGCGTTTGCGCGGTTGCAGGCGCATCGGGCAGGCGTTATCACAATCCTGAAGGCAATCTTTGCAAAGATCACCCCTTGATTTGTCAAAGCTCACCACCATCGCCCGGTCATTGGCTAGCCAGATAATGCTCTGGAACAGCCCCACTGCACAGCCGTAACGGCAGAACAGGTGGCGGGCAAAGATAAATTCAAATGTAAACAGCAGCGTTGCCACACCAATAAACAGTGCCTGATTGCGGGTTAGCTCGGCGGCAAACAAGTTGTGGTAAATCACTTCGGGGGGCAGCAGGTAAGTGAGCAGGCTCACCGCCCATAAAAAGCCGATGCCCACGGCCACCAATAATGTCCAGAGCCAGTAGATCACGCTGGGTGGCGTAGATCCGGGCAGTGGTTGTGACTCCCAAATAGTGGGTTTGCCACTGGCCCGTACCATCAGTCGGTTGATGCTCTCAACCACCGAGAAGTGTGGACAGAGCCAGCCACAGTAGATACGTCCATAACGCCAGACAATCCACACCCCCAGCCCGAGCAGCGACAGAACCGGTATAAACACCCGATAGAGGATATTCCACGCTGCATCCAGTGCGCTGGCTTCACCCCGTTGAAAGGGGGCTAGCCCCAACGTCCAATCAAAACCGAACAGAATAAAATTGCCTTCATAGAGATCAAGGCGAAAAATATTCAACAACGGCGCCAGTAAAAACAGTATAAAAAAGGCGGTGCGGGTGATGAACCGCTGCTGTTTCAAGGTTAGCGGCATCGTAAAATCAATCAGCCAAACACGCTTCCGCCACCTGATAGAGCGCGGCAATAGTTTCGGCATCATCACTTAACGGTTCGATAATGGCAGCGCGGGCGGCACTTAACGTATCCAGTCCCGAGGCAATCAAACCGGCACAATAGACCAACAAACGGGTCGAAACCCCCTCTTCCAGATCAACCCCTTGCAGTGAACGCAACGCCAGCGCCAGCTCAACCAGCTGCTGTGCGGTGGCGCGACTGACACCCGCCTCGTTTTCAATAATCGTCCGTTCCAGCTCTGGGTCGGGGTAGTCAAAACTCATCGCCACAAAGCGCTGGCGGGTGCTCGGTTTTAACCCTTTAAGCAGGTTTTGATAACCGGGGTTATAGGAGATCACCAACATAAACCCCGGTGGTGCTCGCAAGGTTTCGCCGGTACGTTCAATCGGCAGCATGCGCCGGTCATCCGAGAGTGGGTGCAGTACCACGGTGGTATCTTTTCGTGCTTCAACAATCTCATCCAGATAGCAGATCGCCCCTTCACGCACCGCGCGTGTCAGTGGGCCATCTTGCCAGATCATCTCACCATCACCAATCAGGTGACGGCCAACCAGATCCGCTGCGGTTAAATCATCATGACAGGCAACGGTATAGAGCGGACGCTTTAACTTCGCCGCCATATGTTCAATAAATCGGGTTTTACCACAGCCGGTGGGGCCTTTTATCAATAGTGGTAGTTGGTTTTTATAGGCATGTTCAAAAATCACCACTTCGTTGTGCTGTGGCTGATAGAAAGGAGGCTGCTCTAAAGCAACTACATCGGAAAGTGTCATTGTCGGCTCCTTATGGAATATCCAAACAGATAATAACCGCTCAGTGTTTCCCTAAAAAAAGGGGCAGACCAGGAAGGAGGGGGAGGTCTGCCCAATGGGTGGAGAGGTTAAAACTTACTCGGTTGTGATGCTCCTTGGAGGCTCTTTTTGCCCCACAAAAAAGCTCGCCACATAGACAAACAGACCCATGGTAAAGACAATACCCGCCGCAAGGCGCAACCAGTAGAAGAAGGCGATGCTATCCTGGGTTGCCATAAAGCTCATGGGTTCTTCAGCCATTCGCTGCAACCACACCTGCAAGACACCGGCTCCCGTCAACGCCAGCGTAATGGTGACCATCGAACTAGCCATTAGCCAAAATGCCCACTTTTCCCAGCGCTGGGTTGTCTCTGAGCCTGCCACCTGTCCGCGAATAATCGGCATCGCGTAGGAGATAATGGTCATCACAATTAAAGCATATGCACCAAAGAAGGCGAGATGCCCGTGGGCGGCGGTAATTTGCGAACCGTGAGTGTAGTAGTTAACCGGTGCCAGTGTGTGCATAAAGCCCCAAACACCTGCGCCAACAAACGCCAACACAGCGGTACCCAATGCCCACAGTACGGCGGCTTTGTTGGGATGGTCACGACGACGACGGCTCACCATATTAAAGGCAAACAGTGTCATCATGAAGAACGGTATTGGCTCCAATGCGGAGAAGATCGAACCCAGCCATAACCAGTACTCAGGAGTACCAATGAAGAAGTAGTGGTGGCCGGTTCCGATGACCCCGCTAATCAGCGCCATAGCGATAATCACGTATAACCACTTTTCAATTACTTCACGATCAACACCGGTCACCTTGATCAGTACGAAGGCTAGAATGGCTCCCAGAATCAGCTCCCAGACACCTTCAACCCAAAGGTGAATAACCCACCACCAGAAGAACTTATCCAGCACCAGATTCACTGGATTATAGAAGGCAAACAGGAAGAATACTGCCAGACCCACCAGACCGGTCAGCAGTACGATACTGATCACCGTTTTGCGGCCACTGAGCACCGTCATGCCGATATTGAAAATAAAGCCCAGTACCACAATGACAATACCAATTTTGGTGATGGTCGGTTGCTCTAGGAATTCGCGCCCCATGGTCGGCCAAATATCATTCCCGGTCATCGCTGCCAACCCAGAGTAGGGCACTAGCAGATAACCCAAAACGGTCAATACACTGGCAATTAGAAAGGTCCAGAAGAGGATGATTGCCAGCTTCGGACTATACAGCTCGCGCTCCGACTCCTCCGGCACCAAGAAATAACTAGCGCCCATAAAGCCAAACAGCAGCCAGATAATCAGCAGGTTGGTGTGCACCATTCGGGCAACATTAAAGGGGATTTCCGGAAACAGGAAATCGCCAATTAGATACTGGGTTGCTAAAATCAAACCAAACAGAACCTGACCAACAAACAACGCAATGGCCGCGATAAAGTAGGGTTTGGCAACCGCTTGTGACTCATATTTCATCATCATCTTAACCCTCTATGTTTGGTGGCCAGTTATTGGTATCGATCTCTGAGGTCCATTTCAGGAACTCGGCAATGCCCACCAGCTCTTCCCGTGTCAGGTTGAACTGCGGCATACTGCGACGACCGGGAACACCCTCCGCCGGGCGGCTCTCAATAAAGCCGATAATCGCCTCGGTGCTGTTACCAAAGCGTGTATAGACATTGCCAAGCTCTGGTGCAAAGTAGGCTCCTTCACCCAGAATAGTGTGACAACCCACACAGTTGTTGTCCTCCCATACTTTTTTACCCAATGCCACTTCCGGGGTGATGTTGTGACGGTTATCTCGCTCTGGCAGCACCCCCAGGGTGTGGTAACTTAAGGAGAAAAATAGCAGCAGTGAAAATACGCCACCTCCCAAATAGATATTGCGCGCCATGCTTTTGGTAAAGCGTTCACTCATGGCCGGCTCCTTTGATGAATTGATTTAAGACCCGGCCACTCTAACCATAGCCATGTGCATTTTCCTTGACCTGGATCAAGAATCGTATTCAGATAAACAATAATTGATTAATAAACTCGGAATTTAACGGTGATTAAAACCATTCAAAACAATGCCCTTTTCAGCAGCCTATCTGAAACACAATTACAATCATTGATTGAAGAAGCGCACCACCTCAAGCTCAGTCAGGATGAGACATTATTCATTCAAGGTGATTGTGCTGAACATTTTTACTGGCTGGCCTCGGGCATGATCAAGCTCTACCGTATGGCCCCCAGTGGCGATGAGAAGGTGATTGAAATTATCCAGCCGGGGCAGACCTTTGCTGAAGCGATTATGTTTATGGGTCAGCAACAAGCGTGCTTTCCTGTGAGTGCACAGATGATTGCGAAGGGTGAAGTGTGGCGTTTTAATAATCGCCAGTTTTTAGGTTTACTGGGGCAATCAGTGGATAGCTGCTTTCGCATGATGGCCAATATGAGCCAACGGCTGCATCAACATATCAAGGAGATCGATCGTCTCACCTTACAGACCGCCAGTGAGCGGGTGATTAATTACCTGCTACAAGCGCTGGATCAGCAGATAGATAACAGATGTGAACTCAAACTTAATATCAGCAAACAGATGCTGGCCGCGCAGCTCTCCATCAAACCGGAAACCCTCTCCCGAACACTCAGCCGCCTCAACCGTGAGGGGCTTATCTCCACTCATGGGAGTCATATAAAGGTGATTGATGCCAAGGCACTGCGCCAGCAGGTGGAGATATAGGCGCGGCAGGTGGTAGACTTCTCCTAGCAGGCTGTCGGACTTAGGAAGAATCGACTGCGAAAAATCCATTTTGGCCCATTTTTCTGATCTTTTTCGTTGAATATGCTCAATATTCGCCCCAAATGATCAAATAAATGGACTAAAAATGGCTTTCTCTCGCTACGACTCCCCAAGTCCGACAGCCTGCTAGGGTAAAGAGAGAACCGGGGGAGAGAGATATGAAAACCATACAACTGATGCTGGCCTGTACGCTGCTGCTGGTGCAATTTAATAGCCACGCCACTGAAGAAAAAGTAGAAAACATCATCGACAGTATCAAGCCGTTCGAAAGCTGTACACCAGCATCCCTTCACGCTCAACAGGCACTTAAACAGATCACGGAGCTACTCGACTACCAGGGTAAGGCGATCACCCTCTGCCGCTCCACCACCATTCCTACCATGGCAGCCTGGAGCAAACTACTGCGTATGGAAAAGCACCCCTACATCAACTGGAAAAAGCGCCCGGTAACCACGCCCCATATCAGCTACAACCCCAACTACCTGAGGCAACTGGAAGAGGCTCGGGGAGAGGTCATCGCCCAGGCGCTACTGGCTCGGCAGGTAGGGCACCACATCAAAAAACATACCGATTATCAGACCCCGCTGGCGGGGCTTGCTCCCACACCCGCACAAGTGACAACCACCGATTATTTTGTCGGTATATTGCTCGCCCGCTTAGGGCTGAATAGTGAGCAACTTGTTCAAGCACAGGATGCTCTCTTTAACCTGGCGGAGCAGCCAGAAGAGGGGCTTTTGCAGCAACGTCAAGAACGGCTCTTGCAGGGGTGGCTTGAGGGCGGTGGCGAACCCACAACACTGCCCGAAATTGCCCTGACTTCGCGTTGGTAAGCTTAAGTGCACCTCTATTAATTCATGAACGCACACCTTAAACCCCAAATCCGCCGCATCGGCGTTGCGAATTTTAGCAATAGTCCCGCTATTGCTTGCAATTCGCGCCTGGCTGCAACGAATTTGGGATTCAATCTGCTACGCCCAGAATTAAT
>JAFLJP010000066.1 GCA_022712945.1 Gammaproteobacteria bacterium
TTTTTTCGGGCTTGTGGGGTGATGCATCAGGCTGAAATAGGTGACTATGGATGGAATGAGTATCGTGAGGTTAGGATGAGATGTGAGTGGCTGCGACGTTTGGAATGAAGAGGGGTTATTTTATAGTGTGGGTGCCTCACTATTTTTTCCGCTAAAAGTGTGTCAAGAAGATTATCGTTTATATATGGGGTGAGTAGTTACTAATTATTTATGAAAATGATTTTTCAAGTAATTCACTGGATGATTTTATTGTCGGTGAAACTGGCGTTGCTACCGTTAATATTGCACTGGGGAAATTACAGATCAATCCCGGCGAAGGTTATCTAAATAGAGGTTTTGTGGCACTTGATTTAGCAGCCATTTCAAGTAACTACATAGCTAACCTTGATGATAATACAGCCAAAATAACCTGGGCGTTTAACGTATCAAACATTGATGGCACTGTTTGTGGTTCTTGCAACAATACATTTGGCTTCTATTTATATAGTGCCCCAGACCCTAGCGAAGGGACAGCTTATGGTTATTCTCTCACTGGTGGCGGATATACGGGAAATAGAATGTTAATAAACCAGAAAGCCTCAGCAAACTCACCATTTGGCTCAGTTTTTAATATAATGATTGATATAACTAATGGCCTAGGAACCCTACCTAGCATTGGTGCATTTAAAATCACATATGATCCAAATACAGGTAGTTGGGAACTATACTACGAAGAGAGCGTTGCAATTATGAACCCCATGGACATTACCAACATGGTTGGATCGACTACAAACAATGACTTTTCAAACACACCTCTTCCGTACCTTATATTAAGTGGTACGGATACAGCGAGTACATTTTTTGATAACTTAACGGTAATGTTAGAGTATTGAACCCCAACACGCCAAGCCATAAACCGGGCACTATTATTTACAACACCGAACAAAAAACAAAACCCGTTTTAATGCCATAATCAAATGCACGGCACCATAAACAATAGTGACTCTATTCATGTTGGGGTTCACAAAAAACTGCTCACCCCAACCTACCTACTATCAAGTACCAATAAGCGAGAGAGCTACTCGCCATAAAAATGGCGCTGAAACGGTTTTCTGAAATTCTGATGGCATGTCAGGCAGCTACTTTGCAAGGTTGCGAAAGTTGCAATCACCGCTGCACCATCTTCACTGGCAGCCACTTTTGCCAGCTCGCGGGCAGTGCTGTGTGTTTTGATGTCATAGCTCTTAAAACGCCCCATTTCGCTACCAAACAGGCTCTTTATTCTCTTCCGCTCGCTCATGGGTGGGCGCGGGTGGTCGGCAATTCGTAGTGCTGAGTTCTCTACCTGCGTCCACTGCTCTCGGGAGATCGCTTCACTTATCACCGCCATTTCGGCCCCCATATCCTGCATAATTTTACGCAGTTCCAGTGGTTCCGCAGCGGCTAACGGGGTGGCTGTTAAGATCGTTAGCCCGATAAACAGCGTGCTCACCATTGTGTGGTTTTTTTTCATCTTTTTTCTCCAATGTTAAATGATAATGATTTGTTGTTAATCAAACCCTTTACCCTCACCCATCTCTTCGTGGGTTTTGCCATCCCGTATATGGTAGATGCGTTTGAAGGTGGGGATAATTTTTTCATCGTGGGTCACTACAATAATGGCAGTCTGGTACTGTTCGGCCATCTGATTAAGGATGCGAATCACCGAGAGCGCTCGCTCACTATCCAGCGGTGCGGTGGGTTCATCGGCAAGAATAACCGGTGGCTGGTTGACCAGCGCCCGGGCGATGGCGACCCGCTGCTGCTCCCCGCCTGACAGCTGCGAGGGCATCGCTTTAGCGCGGTGGGCAACGTCCAGCGCCTCCAGCAGTTCCACCGCCCGCTGGCGTGATTCGCCATTGGGTCGCCCTGCCAGCATCGGCAGCAGCGCCACATTATCGGTGACATCCAGAAACGGGATCAGGTAGGGTGCCTGAAAAACAAAGCCGATTTTATCCCGGCGCAGGGCGCGCAGGTCTTTAATCAGCCAGCGGTTGTCATAGATCACCTCACTGCCCAGGGTCATGCGGCCAGCGGTGGGTTCAATCACCGCTCCCAGCGCTTTGAGCAGGGTGCTTTTGCCCGAACCAGATGGGCCGATCAGCCCCACCACTTCACCGGGCATCACCTGCATGTTGACCTCTTTCAGTGCATCCACCGCCGTTTCGCCTTCGCCATAGCGTTTACGCATCCCTTCGATGATAATCCCTCGGCCCTCTTTGTAACTACTCAGCGTATTCATCTTTTACCTCAGTTCTTCGTTATTTTCGTACTCAATCGGTCACATATGCCCTATATGCTTCCTCTTTCCGTGCGAAAGTGCCTCGATTTGAGGCAAAATCTAAACACGCTGAGTAGTTACCCCTTTTTTATTCCATTCGCCATTTTAACCTCCAATCGCTTCTGCCGGATCAACCTTGAGCGCGGCACGAATCGCCAGCAGGCTGGCCAGAATACAGATAATGATGATGGCGACAAAACCCCGCAGCGCATCCCCCGGCTCCAACAGAACATATTTGGGAAACATCGGTGCCCAGACGGTGGCGGAGACTTTACCCACCACAAAGCCGATCACCCCCAGCCCCACCGCTTGCTGCATAATCATTGCGGCGATGGTGCGGTTGCGGGTGCCGATCAGTTTCAGCACCGCAATTTCACGGATCTTGCCCATGGTCAGGGTGTAGATAATAAAGGCGACAATCGCCGCACTGACGATGGCCAGAATCACCAGAAACATGCCGATCTGTTTGGAGGAGGTGGCGATCAGTTTGGCCACCAGAATCTCCTCCATCTGTGCGCGGGTGTAGACCTGAAACCGTTTCCAACGGCGAATCGGTTCAGCCACCTTTTCGGCAGAGAAGCCCGGCTTCACCTGCACCAGCACCGCATTGACAAAGGGGTTGCTGCTTTGTGAGTTAATCACCGCATCCAACACCCCGGTCTGGTTAAAGGCGGGATTAGCAGCACTGCGGTTGCGCTCGTTGATGATGGCATCATTATCTTTCAGAAACTGCGCCTCCTGCGCATCCCGCAGCGGAATAAAGACCATCGGGTCACCGCCGGAGGAGACCATGCGCCGGGTCAGACCGACCACGGTGTAGTCATGACGGCGAATACGAATCACCTGATTCAGCTTGAAGCCGGTGGCAATATCCGCCACCGCTTCGTAGTGGCTGCGGGTAATCTGCCGACCAGCCACTAGATAGGCGGGCGCTCCAGGGCCATCGGGCACAATGCCCACCACCATGGCACGGACATCCCGCTCCCCTTGTCGCACCTGCATAGTCAGGTAGGTGACATTGGCAGCACTGGCGACTCCCGGCATGCCGAGGATACTGCGATAGAGATCGTCGTGCACGCTGGAAGGTTCGGCATAGGGGCCCAAGGTCTTCTGCTGCACCACCCACAGATCAGCGCCGCTGTTATTCAGCAGCACCTTGGCATCATCCACCATACCCCGGTAGACTCCCGCCATGGTCAGGGTGACCCCGATCAACAGACCCAATCCCACCCCGGTAAAGACAAACTTCCCCCAGGCGTGCTGTATATCACGGGCAGCGAGGCTGATCATGACGCATCATCCACCAGTTGCTCGACAATATCGATGCGGCTGTTGGCACGCAGCTCTTTTTTGCTGTAGAGCACAACCGTGTCGCCCAGCTCAAGACCAGCGGTAATCTGCACTCGGCCATCAAGATCAGAGACCCCGATTTCAACCGCTGTAAACTGCAATGAGTCATCCACCACCCGCCAGACACCACGCTCACCCTTTATCCGTTTAATCGCCGCGTTGGGTAGCACTGGCGCGGCGGCCAATTGCGGCAGTAAAACGGTCACTTCAGCCAGCTCACCAATCGGCGGAAACGGTACGGGTAGTTGATCAAAAACCACTTTGGCCAGTGTCTCTTCGGTAACGGCGTCGGCCAGTAGCTCGATCCGCTCAACCCTGCCACTGGCCGGTTGGCTGGCCCGTGAACGTAATACAATGGTGGTGGGCAGTCCTTTGGTCAGGCCATCCGATTGCAACTGGTTAAAGCGCACATTGATCCAGATACTTTTGGGGTCGATCATCTCCACCACCACCTGCCCCGCCATCACCGTGCTGCCCGGCTCAATATAGCGGCCAACCACCACCCCATCTACCGGTGCAATCAGGCGCAAATTATTGCGTTGTTGCAGCAGCCCTTCATGTTCTGCCTGTAGCATCACCCGCGTCTGTTGCTCGGCATTCAGTGTCGCCTGAGCTGCCGCCAGACCCGATTTTGCCACCAGATACTCCTGCGATTTTGCCTCTGCCGCCTCACTGCTGACGTTGCGTTCAAGTGCTAACTGTTTGTAGCGTTTCGCCTGTGAAGCGGCGTATTCACTGCGTGCCGCAGAGTCTTTGACATGAGCTTCGGCTGCGGCAATTGAGGCGCTGGCGCGTTGCATCGCCGCCCGGTTGGCGGCAACTTTATCGTCCATATCCACCGGATCCATCTCACCCAGCACAGCCCCAGCCTCCACATAATCACCCACATCACTGTTAAGCGATAACAGACGGCCCGTCATGGTTGGTCCAAGCCGATAGCGGTAGCGCACCTCAACGGTGCCAAGGCCAAACAGCGTGGGGGTGATCTTTTGCTCTTCAACCTCAACCACGGTGATCGGCACCGGTGCCAACGGCCCTGAGCTGGTGGCCACATAAGTGAAGGCGAACAGCAACAGTAACAACACCATTAACAGGGTCACCGTGCGACGGTTTATTGATAATCCTTTCATAATGACACCTCGATACCACGACGGTAGATAGCAAAAATACCCGGCGCTTTATCGCACATTGCAGCGGGTTCCCCAGCAATTAATGACTGCATCACCAGCCCCTGAATAGCGCCGATAAAGAGTTGGCATGCGGCGGAAGTTTCCAGCGAGGGATCAATCTCCCCCTCTGCTTTACCCCGCTCTATCCACACCGCCAGCCGCTCGGCATATTTTTGCAGCAGTGTACGCACCATCTTTTTCGGTACACTCTCCCCCGAATGTTGTAGCTCACCAAACAGCATGCGCGGCACCCCGGGGTAGGCCGAAACAAATTTGATATGGGTGACAAATATCGCCTCCAGCGCCGCCAGTGGGGATGGTGCCGCCTCTGCTGCTTTATCGACCCGTGCCAGCAACTGCTCTGCCACCCACTTCATCACCGCCTGCCAGATCGCATCTTTACTGGGGAAGTGGCGAAACAGCGCCCCTTGTGTCACATTCATCTGTTTGGCAATCGCAGCGGTGGTGATCTTGCTGGGGTTCTGCTCTGCGGCAAGCTCTATCACCGCTTCAACCGTTACATCACGGCGTTTGTCAGCGGGTAAGTGTCTGCTTTTGGGTTGCATGGTAGACCTCAAGTCTAAAAGATAGTAATTAATTACTATCTTAGTTGTTAGTCATCCTCTGTCAAGCCGGGCACGGCTATGGATGGTAAAAATTACTTTTTTACTGCACGGTAAATTGTAGTGCAGCCATCTGCGCGTGGGGGGCGTGCAATTTGTTTATTAGAATAATCTTATGAACAATAAGCAGCAATGCGACACGTTGTCGCAGGCATCACCCTCCCAACAACCCCTTTAACTCCGGCACACAGGAGCCGCAATTGGTTCCTGCATTCAAGCACTTGCCAATCTCTTCTACACTCGTCAAGCCCTGCTTTTTAATCGCCTCACGAAGGGTGTTTTCACCCACATTGAAACAGGCACAGATCACTCGCCCGGTATCTATCTGACCAACAGGTGGTTTACCGGTGAGCAGTGCCCGGCGCTCGCTATCATCCAGCGCCTTTTTTTCAAACAGTGAGGCGAGCCAACTACGGGATGGCAGTGCTTTATCGGGGGCGATAAAGATAGCGCTCTCCACCTGATTGCCCACCATGCGAACCCCCCGGTAGGTTTGTGCACCACTATCGAGCAGCTCTACCCAATTGACATCATCACTGGAGGCGCACAGATAACTGCGTGCCCAAGCGGGAAGATTTTCAGCAAGCTGCTCACCGGCAATCTCATAGCGGTAGTGATCATTGCCAGTCGCTTTGACCCAGTAACAGACCCCTTCCAACTTCAGTTCACGGCGTGACAGAATAAAGCCGTGCCAAACACTTTGATAGCGACGTATCTGCACCGGGGTGTGTTTAAACTCCGGCTGCCCTGATAGAGCATCCACCGCAGGGTTCACCACCGCACACACTTTACCCTTGCTGGAGAACTGTTCACTCCAGTGCATGGGGGCAAACAGCTCACCACGGCGCTGTCCGTTATCAAAACGGATACGCCCAACCATCTCACCCCAACGACTCACAACACTTGCCAGTTCACCATCGTCAATATGAGCGCTCGCAGCATCTTCAGGGTGAATGGCAATGTAGGGTTCGGGGCTGTGTTCAGAAAGTCTCGCCGCTTTGCCGGTGCGGGTCATGGTGTGCCATTGGTCCCGCACACGGCCGGTATTCAATACAAAAGGGAAATCATCACTGGGTGCATTGGCCGGCAGTTGCGGCATAATGGCTTGAAACTGCGACTTGCCCGATGGGGTAAAGAAGCGCCCATCACTGAACATGCGTGGGCTCCCTTGTGGCTGCTTCTCGGTTACTGGCCACTGAATGGGTGAAAATCGATGATAACTCTCGGCATCTTGCCCACTGAGCGCCGAAATATCAAAATCCCGCTGGCCACCGTTTTCATAACCCGACAGTGCGGCGTGTTCATTAAATATTTCATGGGGGTGTTGATAGTCAAACCCCTGAGAAAAACCCATACGTTGAGCCACCTGCGAGATAATCCACCAATCCGCCTTTGCTTCACCGGCAGGTCCTAAAAAAGCTCTTTGGCGAGAGATACGCCGTTCAGAGTTGGTCACCGTGCCCTCTTTCTCCCCCCAGCCGAGAGCAGGCAACAGAATGTTAGCTCGCACGGTGGTATCGGTATCTTTAACACAGTCGGAAACTACCACCAGCTCACACTGCTCTATCGCCTCCGCCACACGCCCGGCATCCGGCATACTCACTGCAGGATTGGTGGCCATTACCCAGAGCGCCTTTATTTTCCCCTCGGCAATGGCATTAAACAGATCAACCGCCTTACGACCCGGCTGTGAAGCAATCGTCGGCGAGTCCCAAAAGGTTTGTACCAGAGCGCGGTGTTCTGGCTCTTCAATATCCATATGCGCCGCCAGCATATTGGCTAGGCCACCCACTTCACGCCCACCCATCGCATTAGGCTGGCCGGTAAAAGAGAACGGCCCCATACCCGGACGACCAATGCGCCCGGTGGCCAGGTGACAGTTGATAATAGCGTTGACCTTATCTGATCCAGAGGTTGATTGGTTAACCCCTTGCGAATAGACCGTTACCACCCGCTCCGTGCGGGAGAAGAGCCGATAAAAAGCACTAACGGTTGCCGACTCCAGGCCACAGCGCTGCGCCACCCAATCAACCGACGGTGCGGTTTTTTGTGCAACGTTTAACGCCTCATCAAACCCCTCGGTATAGGCATTTAAATAGCTGCGGTTTATCTCATCATCCTGCTGTAGGTAGTTGAGCAGGCCATTAAACAGCACCGTATCAGTACCTGAACGCAGCGGAAGATGTAGATCAGCGATATCACAGGTGGGGGTTTCACGGGGGTCGATCACTACCACCATCAGATCGGGGTTGACCTGCTTGGCACGGTTGATTCGCTGAAAGAGCACTGGGTGACACCAGGCGGTATTGGAACCGGTTAATACAATCAGCTTGGCCCGCTCCAGATCTTCATAACAGCACGGCACGCTATCTGAACCAAAAGCGCGTTTGTGACCCACCACCGAAGAGGACATACAAAGCCTGGAGTTGGTATCGATATTGGCGCTACCGATATACCCTTTCATCAACTTATTAGCGACATAGTAATCTTCAGTCAGCAACTGCCCCGAGACATAAAAAGCCACCGCATCAGCACCGTGCTGTTTAATCACATCACCAAAGCCTTTTGCGACCTGCCCCAGCGCCCGCTCCCAACTCACTCGCTGCCCCTCGATTTCCGGGTAGAGCAGCCGCCCCTGCTCACTCAGCGTTTCACCCAGCGCCGAACCTTTGGAGCAGAGCTTACCGAAGTTGGATGGATGTGAGGGGTCACCCTCAACCGTGTATTCACCATCACGACTCCTGGTGACCAACACCCCGCAGCCAACACCACAATAGGGGCATATTGTTTTTGTTGTTTCAACCATTACCGTTACCTTAAATTCACAGAATCAACCATTAGCGAATACTAATAAGCAAGCTTTGTGCCCATTAAAATTTTCAATAAAATGGTTCCATAAAGAGCCATTAACGCACTAAACAAGTGAGGTATAAGCCGTATGCTCACACCAAGGGGCAATTAATACCCTAACCCCCCAGATAGAAATGCGAGATGATGTGTAAGACATTGGTTTCACCGTGAAATAAGAAATATTAGTCGCACCCGTTGGCTCGGCAGCTATTTTTTGTTTTACTGTGGAATCAAGGGGTTGTGCAGAATACGTGTTTCTATTTGGGGATTAGGGCAATATTCAATGCGACTACTGCCTAAAAAAACTGAACCAATCATCCGCAACATGATGAAATAGTTATTATCAACTTAAGCCACCCTTCGCGTCCCAAACCACCTGAATTTACTGAGTTTATCGGCTGATATATTTTGACCCGTCAATGAACAGAGTAAACTCGAAAGCTATACCATCAGAAAAAATTTCCTGCTCTACGGCAGTGCAAAACTGTTCTTTGCACGCGGTAGTGCACGTTGTTACATCATATCGGTGGGTGGTTATGAGCAACCCATAACCATAGGAGATCGTGAGCGACGGCTACTCTCAGGTTTAATAGCCACTGAATCATGCCAAGAGAGCGATTTGCTACAGCAATCACCGGTATTGCGCACCATCATCACTGCCCTGCAACAATCCCGCTACCTACCACCGAGTACAGCCACCATACGACGTTAACCAGACTGATTCAGAGCCACCCAGCGATGAAAATAATGTCCGCTCAGCCTAATTCTAACCAGACTGTAGTTGTTTTAACTTTGTAAAAGCGTGCTCATACACCTTGATGTGCTGGTGCAATTTATCCGTCAAATCAAATGGCATATGTAGATAAGATGTAAAGGGGGTCAGCGTCCAGAAACGGAATGAACCATCGCCGGTGAGGTTGCTCAATATTTTCATTAAGCTCTCATCAAGAAACAGCGAGTTAGCTGAGGTCTCCATCAGTTTGTCATCAAATAACAACACCAAAAAAAGCACAACAATATAAATTGTCGACTCCATATCAAGGTTGATCAGCTTCCCTTTTCCTGTGTGGTCGATATGAAATTCAGGCAGCTCCAGCATGCTGAAGTCGATCTTATCCAGCGCTATTCTCTCAAACAGGTTTGCATCTTTTGATTTTCCGAGATCAACAAAAAAATTGAGGATTATGGTGTCATGAAGCAGCGTTGCATTCATGCCGCCAACATCGCCCAGTTCGTCAATCTGACGCGGGCGCAGATAGAGCGGCGACAAATCGGTTGCACCACTGTTTTTTGCGACAAATTGGATCAATATATTTTCCAGCGCCAAATGCCGCAGCAACATCTCCTGCGCCTCGGGGGAGACAAAGCGGTGCATAAAAAACAGACTAAGGAAGTTCAGGGCACGCTCAGACCCTAACTTGAGATTGAATATGGCCGCGATACGTTTAACAATTTTGATCAACCAAATTAATCCGATACAGGCCGGTTTCAGAATCGGTAGTACGAAGTAGCGGGTCCAACGCTGGCTATCCTTGATTTGCAGCTCACGCCACTCCGTGGGCAGTTCAAGCATTGGGTCATGACGTAAAACATCAAAAATGGTGGATTGAGCCGGTCGCGAAGTGGGTTCGCTCATCGGTTCATGCCCTCTCTTACTGTCGCTGCAACGCTCTTTCATGCGGCTCTCCCTATGAATTAAAAATTGTTCAACTCTTCCAACTGCAAACAATATAGACGCCCAACGGTGCGTGCCATTCGGACAATCGCCTCGGCACGTTCCTGAGTGATTTGTGGAAGACGTAATGCCGATTTCAACCGTTCATAATGCTCCTGATCATGTTCGGCGTGGTAGCGCAGGAAAATAATATCCTCCTCAGCAAGGTTCAACTGCTCCTTGATCAGACCTCCCCACGGGCCCGCTTTCTTACTGCCCAACCCTTCAATTAAAAACATGGCACCAAACATCTGTACCGGATTGGTCTGTGATGCTTGATGAAACATGTATGCGGTGAATATTTCAGAGCCGATATTGCGTGGTGTTGTCTGGATCTCCTCCAGGCTACCGCCCAACCCGGCATACATATTATCCAGCATAAGAAAATCACGATGTTCATCTTTTGCATGCACAATCAACGCGGAGCGAATTGGAAACAGATCATTTTCCATACTGGAGGCCGCACGCGACAACCAGCGTCCACCCTCGCTCACCTGCTGCCTCAGGTTGAGCAACAACACTTTATAATCATCCAGCGTAAACTGCCCACTCTCCAGCTTCTTGATTACCGGAACGTCGCTAATGCGCCGTTCAAACGCCTGCCAGACCAGTGCCAGCTCAACGGCCAGATATTGGGTAACAGGGTTATCACTCCCTTCATGAAAATCAGAGCCGAGAGGTGAACCAGCTAGCGCGTTGGCAATGCTGTTTTCGTCACGTGGTTGAGTATTGGCATTTGGAGAAATATTCATTGTTTTATCCCTGTAAAATGAAATTAAGGTTCAACCACCGTCAATTGTGCATAGGAGACGGAAAACCGCCCCGACTCCGGCACCATGGTAATGATCTTGTCACCCACTGTGAGCTGGTCAGAATTAATCAGCTCTTCCAACATAATAAAAATGCTTGCGGCACCGGTGTTGCCCTTGCTCGACAAATTAGTAAACCAGCTCTCTTTTGGCCAGCTCAAGCCCGCTTCAACAGCGAGTGGATAGAGCTTATCACCAAGAATCTTTGAACTGATGTGGGGCAGGAACCACTTGACCTCACTGGCTCTTATTTTGCCTTCATCGACCAGATCTTTCCCCATTGCAATCACCGAGGCCGTTAGCCCCTCATGCAGCATATCCGTGTCTTGACGCAGAACGAACAGCCCCGCCTCATCGGCATCGGAAAAAGAGGGGTAATGATGGAAGCTATCTTCAGGGCGCAAATCATGTGTTTGTGAAATACCCATATACATACATGCAGGGAACTGATGGGCATATGAACGCAACTCCACCCAATCGACTTTCAATGATAGCTTGTCTGGGTGCGGTGTACTCTCAAGCAACACCGCACCAGCACCATCCGATAACATCCAGCGCAAAAAATCGGCATTAAAATATTGGTAGGAGTCTGCAACACCCTGGCGGTCTTTTTTCAGCTGAGACTCTTTTTCAAACCGTTCGCTCTTCAACAGACGACTGGTTAACTCCGAACCGACAACCATCGCACACTGATGATCCCCAACCTTGATGGCATTTGTTGCACCCTTAAAAGCCTGCATTGATGTAGCACACACACCGCCGGGGCTTAGAATATCCATAATACCGCCGCCGATTCGCCCATGCACCATAGAAGCAAAGCCGGGTACCAGCGTATCAGGCCAGGTTGTCGCCGCTGCCAACATCTCAATATCATTGACATCCATCCCCCGGTTGGCCAGAGCCTTAGAGATTGCATTGGCAGCCAGCTCTTCATTCAGGTGGGTTTGATTGCCATTCAAATCACGGGCATAGAAGCGGCTTTTTATTCCGTTGGCACGTTGAATAATCTTTCGGTAACGGCTGGGCTTGCCACCAACTAGGCCAAGATAGTCTTCAACTTCACTATTACTGATCGGATTATTTGGCAGGAAAACACCCGCCGAGGTGAGGTATACATCATGTAAACTGGCCATAGTCACTCCTCTAAAAATAACGATACATCCACTGTTTTATGCTTTTAGACTCTTGCGAGACTATCCCATAACTGACCGGATGCAATCAATTGCAAAAATTTAGAGGGTTCTTGGCCTGCATCTGATAATGGCCATATTTTTCGGCATGGTTTGAAGAAGTAGATGCTCGTGATGAATAAAAGCACCATATGAAGCTGAGGAACCATTGTTAATATTTACCAACTCATCCATCATGGCAAGAGCTAATCAATGGAATAAGTTTGAGGCGAAGAATAACAATGGACGATATCTCTCCCAGCGACCTGAAAGCGATCCTGCACTCCAAACGTGCCAATATTTACTACCTTGAAAAATGCAGAGTGATGCAAAAAGGGGGGCGCGTTGTCTACCTCACCGAAGAGAGAGTAGAAAAGCAGTACTGGAACATCCCCATCGCCAATACCACAGTGATTCTGCTTGGAACCGGCACCTCCATCACCCAAGCTGCTGTGCGTATGCTCGCCTCCGCAGGCGTACTCATCGGTTTTAGCGGCAGCGGTGGTACACCGTTGATCACCGCAAACGAAGTTGAATGGCTATCCCCTCAAAGTGAATACCGCCCCACCGAGTATGTTCAAGGATGGATGTCATTCTGGTTTGATGAAGAGAAACGGCTGAAAGTCGCCAAACGATTCCAGCAACTTCGCTTAGAATATCTACAGCAAGTCTGGAGCAAAGATCGCGATCTGAAAAATGAAGGCTTCTATGTTGATGATGCCAGCACAGCGCAGGCATTAACCCGCTTTTCAGCAAAAATAGAGCAATGCCCAGATGTGAACAACCTACTACTGATCGAAGCACAACTCACCAAAAGCCTCTATAAAATAGCTGCCAATCACACCAAACAGAAAAATTTCACACGCCAGCACGACAGTGTTGACGATGCCAACGCCTTTCTCAACCACGGCAACTACCTAGCCTATGGCTTAGCCGCCACCACCCTATGGGTGCTGGGCATTCCCCACGGTTTTGCCGTGTTGCACGGCAAAACAAGACGCGGCGCATTGGTGTTCGATGTGGCCGACCTCATCAAAGATACCCTGATACTGCCCTGGGCATTCATCTGTGCCAAAGAGGGCGCAACCGAACAAGAATTCCGCCAGCAATGTTTGCAAAACTTCACTCAACATAAAGCGCTGGATTTTATGTTTGATACCGTGAAACAGCTGAGTGTAGAGCATGCAGTAAAAAAGGTGGAAGAGGATGAAAAATGAATGAAATCAGCGAATTGTTTCCCAGGAAATACTCAAAGATTCAGCCAGATTTTGTAAACGACGATCATGCGTCCATAAGAAAGTATTGGGTGATAACAGAGTGGATGACAGCAAATGCAGGTCAATAAAGCCCACACCTTTACCCATCAATTTGTTTTCCTCAAGACAATGAAGTGCCTCATTGTGGCTTGCTTCAACCGCATAAGGCAAGTTTTTCCAAAGGCTTAAAAGCTGTTTGCGGTGCCGCAAATTACCACAGGCAAGCTCACCAATAATCATCGGGTGAATAGAAACCTGACTTTGCTCAAGCAAACTGATTAAGGGCTTACTTTTTGAACGTAAATGATCAATCCAGACCGAGGTATCAACGAGTACCATGAAATCTACTCTGCAAGACCCGATCGTCGTCTCGAAATTTGTTCAATATCAGGCTCAGAAGCCCCGAGAAGTGCCAACCTTCGAGCACTTTCACGCTCAATCAACGCCTTTAGACCTTCACGTAAAAGAGCTGTTTTTTCATGGATTCCCGTTAAATCAACCGCCTGAGTGTATAAAGCATCATCAATGTTAAGAGTTGTACGCATAAGATAAAGACCTAAGGCATCAATAAAGCCATTATTGTATGTATAAAAATGATGATTTGGCAACTGGAAAAATTGAAGATAAAGGGGCAATAAATCATGATGATCACCTTTGTATCCGAATGCGAAAAGAAGGCTCTCAACAAAACCCGCCGGGTGCTGGATGCCTTTGCCAACCGCATCGGCACACGCACCTGGCAAACAGTGATTACCAACGAAGGTCTGCAAGCGGTTAAAAAATCACTGAGAAAAACAGCCTCAAAAAATACCGCCGTGAGTTGTCATTGGACACGCAGCCGAAGCCGCAGTGAACTGGTTTGGATTGTGGGGAACCGGGGGCGGTTTAACTTGCAGGGGGTGGTGCCAGTAAATACCACAAAAAAAACGATCATGAATACCCAATGGGAAAATGATTGGCACTATCTGCCATTGATAAAAAGCCTTACCGCACTTGCTGCACTGTTTCATGACTGGGGTAAATCATCTCAACTATTCCAAGATAAACTAGACCCGAAAAACAAAAAACCTTTCAAAGGTGACCCACTGAGGCATGAGTGGATTTCAACCCTATTTTTGAATGCTTATGTTGGCGGTGAAACAGATGAACAATGGCTTCTTAGGTTAGTAGCTGGTGAATTTAATGTGGAAAAACTAAAAGGTATTTCAGGGGAAAATAAAAAACCATTAGCAAAATTGCCAAAGGCTGCCAGTATGCTCTCTTGGCTGATTGTTTCGCATCATCGGCTGCCTGGAATTAAACAATACAAGGGGAAGCCTGCTGAAAAAAGTGAAGTTCTGTTTAGTGCTATTACCCAAGCATGGGGCTATGAAAACAAGTTTGATGAGGATGAGTTTAATAAAAACATTAAACAGTGTTTTAAATACCCCAAAGGGTTGCCAAGTGAATCAAGTAAATGGCTGAGTTGCGCCCAAAAACAGGCCAAAAAACTTTTTGACTGTTTGCCACTGTTGGAAAAATCAATTGAAGATGGTTCGTGGCGGCTGATTCTTCATCACTCACGGCTCTGTTTGATGTTGGGTGATCATTTGTACTCATCCTTAGATAGAGATACGAAAGACAAAGATGCAAAATGGAAAGGTGAACTTGAGCTGTATGCTAACACCGATAGAAAGACAGGTGAGCTTAAGCAAAAGCTTGATGCGCACCTGTTTGGCGTTGCAAAAAAAGCGCTAAAAAATGCTCATTTACTCCCTGCTTTTGAAAGTAAAAATGGAGAGCTTCAGCGTGTCTACGATGTAAAACCCCTTAAGCGAAAGAGCCCCACCCAATTTCGTTGGCAAGATATTGCAGTGACTAAAATTAATTGCTGGCGAAAAGAGCAGAGCAAAATGGATGAGCATCACTTTGGTTTTTTTTCGGTCAATATGGCCAGCACCGGAAAAGGAAAAACATTTGCAAATGCCAAAATTATGCAGGCGCTATCCCCCGACAGAGAGAGCCTGCGTTATATTCTTGCGCTGGGCTTGCGCACGCTTACCTTGCAAACGGGGGATGAATATCGAGAGCGAATTAGATTAGATAAAGACGAGCTTGCCGTTTTAATTGGTTCACGGGCGGTGATGGATCTTCATCAGAAAAATAACAGCAGCGATAAAGAAGAGCAAAGTGCTCAGGGTGGCTCAGAATCAACAGAAACACTGCTGGATAACGAAATCTACTTTGAATCGGAGATACCGGAAGATAATTTAACCACCGTGTTAAATAATACAAAAGATCGCCAGTTTCTCTATGCCCCCGTTTTGAGCTGCACCATTGACCACCTCATGGCAGCCACAGAAACCAAACGGGGAGGACGTTATATCCTGCCTTCGCTTCGCTTGATGTCATCCGACTTGGTGATTGATGAGATTGACGATTTTGATGGTAACGATTTAATCGCCATTGGTCGGCTTATTCACCTAGCGGGAATGCTGGGCAGAAAGGTAATGATCTCCTCAGCCACCATACCGCCCGATTTAGCTGAAGGCTATTACAACACCTATCAGGCAGGGTGGGCTATATTTGCGCAAATGCGAGCGCGTAGCCCGGTTATTGGTTGTGCCTGGGTTGATGAATTCACCACGCAGGTTCACAGCATTAATTGTAAGACTGATGACTCAGGGCTTGTCGATTATCAAAAACACCATCAACGCTTTATTGATAAGCGAATAACAGAACTCAAAAAACAGAGCCCCAAACGTCAAGCCAATATAGCGCCCTGTGAAAAGCCAGAGGGTGAAGACATTCATGTTCGTGATTATTACTTCTCAGTTATTCAGGCGGCGATTTTAGAAAAGCATCAAAACCACTACACGGTTGATGACAAAACAGAAAAGCGCGTCAGCCTTGGCGTGGTACGTGTTGCCAATATCAACCCCTGTATTGAATTGACCCGTTACTTGCTAAATGCCGAGTATCCTGATGGGGTCGAGATTCGCAGCATGGCTTATCACAGCCAGCAAATTTTGATTATGAGAAGTGAGCAAGAGCGGCATTTGAATGCCGTATTGAAACGAGGCGATGGCGCTCAGGCCGCCTTTGATCATCCGCAGATCAGAGAGCATTTGAATGCTGTTTCAGCCAAAGATCTCATTTTTATTCTTGTGGCAACCCCCGTTGAAGAGGTAGGGAGAGACCATGACTTTGACTGGGCGGTGATTGAGCCCTCCTCTTATCGCTCTTTTATTCAGTTGGCAGGCCGGGTTTTGCGACATAGAGCCCTACCCAGCAACGGATTGCAGTCACCCAATATGGCGTTAATGCAATATAACCTGAAGGGGTTGCTTGATAATAAAAAGCCTGTTTTTTGTCGTCCCGGTTATGAGTCGACGGATTACCCACTAAAAACCCATGACCTGAGGCAACTGGTCGATGTTGCCCAATTGAGTGAGCGACTGGACGCGCAACCCCGCATAAATAAACAGACCCCCTTGAACCCAAAAACAAACTTGGCCGACTTGGAGCACGAGTGCATTCACCAGCTATTAACGAACTACAGCCAACAGGGGCCAGAATCGATGCAGGGCTGGCTAACCGGTTGTTGGTGGCTGACTGCAAATCCTCAGATTTTTGTAAAGTTTAGAAAAGGCCATCCTCAAGTGATTTTATATTTGATGCCCAATGAAAAAAATGAGTGGCAATTTGTTGAAAAAGGAGAGTATGGCAAAGCGCCTATTCCAAGAGAAAAAATCGACAGAATAGAAAAAAATGAAGATCTAACAAATCAAGAGCAACAACGATTATGGCTGTTTCGTGATTACGAAGCACTTTTGGATCAGCTGGAAAAACCCAGCCTGGAAAAAGCGGCTTTAGTTTATGGTGAAATTGGTTTACCCATGTACGGTAAAGAGCCAGGTGATTTAAGTTTTGTTTATTCAAGCCAATTCGGGTTAATGAAAAAATAGACCAGAGATAAGGAGATTCAATGTTAGACCCCGAAATTCAAAATTTTCTAAATGACCGAAAAGAAATTTGGTTAAAAAAGAAAATCAATAATAAAACCAGTGATGAAGAGATGGCCGAATTAGAACGGCAAGCTTCAGACGAGTTTTCATTAACCGCATGGCTGCCTCATGCCGCAGTACGGGCAAAGCAGCTATCGTTAGTCAGTCACCCCGGTAAATTCAGCCACCCCAGTGCAAAAATAAGTTCGATTATTGCAAAAGCAGAGCGAGCACCAGATGGCTTTTTAAGAACCGGCAATGTGAGTACTGGCTTAGATGTTTTTGGCAATGCCGCTGCAATGGATGTGCATAAATTTCTCACCATTGTACTCAGTGACAATAAAACCGTGCTGGCGCATTTGGAAGATAAAACGGAAACGATAGAGAAGCAGCTCACCATTCCAACCGTCCCGTTTGAGATTATTGAACAAGGTCTGTTGGCAATCAAACAGGATGATGAAACATCCACTAAAACCAGCGAAAAAGTGAAACAAGTCTACTTCCCGGTTGGTGATGACTATCACCTGCTTTCGGTACTGACCCCCTCCAATGTGATGTATAAGCTAAAAGAGCGCATCAATATTATGCGTTTTTCAGAAGAAGCCAAGGCCGTCCGAGAGGCAAAGAAAAAGAACCATCACCATGAAAATGTATTATCCGAAATATATGGCTTAACCGTTATCGGTTTTGGCGGCACAAAGCCGCAAAACATCAGTGTACTGAACAGCCAGAATGGCGGTGCCGCTTATCTTCTACCCTCAATGCCACCCCAATTGGAAGCGCGAAAAACACAACCACCCAAGAGCAGTTTTTTCACTAATACGCTTTGGGTTAAACCTTTTGAAAGTGACTTTCAGGCATTTCACAAGGCACTTCAGCGGCTTGCAGCTGAGGGTGGCAACAATATTCATAACCGCCGAAAGCGCGACTACCTGATCCGAAATATCATTTATCAGGTTGTCGATCGTCTATGGGCAGTGCGTTATATCGCATCCGGCTGGTCTGATTCTGAGCGCTGCCAGCAACTGCCCCGTGAGCAAAAAATCTGGTTAGACCAGCAATATAAAGAGAGCAGAGAAGAGAATGCGGAGTGGCTCGATTCAATAAAAAATGAGCTGGCACTCTGGTTTATCAACGCCTATCTCAAACTCATCAATGATAAAGAGGCCCAAGGCTTAGGTGACGAGCAGATATCACATATAAAAAAGATGGTTGGTGAATGTGAGGAGGCCTTAATATGAAAAACATACTGCTGATTCCACAAATTCGTATTCATAACGCAAATGCACTTTCAAGCCCCTACACCATTGGTTTTCCAGCAATGACGGCATGGCTGGGTGCAACACATGCGTTAGAGCGAAAGCTAAAAAGCAGCGAATTTGATGAGGTGCGATTCAAAAGCATGGCGGTGGTTTGCCATAAAATAGAGCTGCAAACCCACCGGGGAGAAGGCGACTATGTTCACTCAATTATTGGCACCGGTAATCCGCTGGATAAAAATGGCAACCGCCCCTCTTTTATTGAAGAGGCGAGGTGTCACTTAACGGTGTCACTCATTATCGAATGTGAAAATTTAGGGCTGGACTATGACGGGCTTCTTGAGTTTGTAAATAATGCCCTTAGAGTAATGAAATGTGCAGGGGGTGATGTTTTAGAGGCTCAACCTGCCGAGTTGATTGAGGTTGATGATGAAGCCACATGCCGCAAACTGCTTAGGCGCTTAATGCCCGGACACTGCCTCATTGAACGCCGAGACTTAATGGCCCAAGAGATGGAAGCCGGGCAAGATGCGATAGATAGCTTGCTTGATTATTTGAAAGTGACCCACCGCAGTGACATTGATGAAAAAGAGAAAGTGACCTGGGAGAGCCAGCGCAAAGAGAAAGGCTGGATTATTCCCATTGCCACCGGTTTCCATGGCATTAGTGAACCAGGCCATGCTGAAAATCAAAGAGATACGGAGACCCCCCACCGCTTTGCTGAAAGTGTCGTGACATTAGGTGAATTTGTGATGCCCTATCGCATTAATGACCTTGATCATATGCTCTGGCACTACCACACCGATTTAGAAAACAACCTCTATCTTTGCCAGCAAAACAGAGCAACCACTGAACTATAAGGAGATACAACCATGGCTAAAAATAACATTGCATCTGTACTCGCGTTTGAGAAAAAACTGGTGCCATCCGATGGTTTTATGTATGGCACAACGTGGGCTAAACGCCTAGAGAATGAAGCTACTTCACCATTGAAACTTCAGGAAAAATCAGTGCGTGGCACAATATCCAACCGTTTAAAGGCCGCCATTAAAAATGACCCGCTAAAGTTAAATGCAGAAGTTGAAAAACCAAATTTACAGCGAGTTGATAGTTGTGCGCTGGGAACCGATCAAGATACCTTAAAACTTCACTTCACCCTTAAAGTGTTGAGTGGTGTTGAACAGCCTTCCGCATGTAATAACAAAGAATTTAATGAAACCTACAGTCAAGCGGCAAGGCAATATATTGAAGCGGAAGGTTTTACCGAGCTGGCAAAGCGTTATGCCAGCAACATCGCCAATGCTCGTTTTTTATGGCGAAACCGAGTGGGGACAGAAAACATTGAAGTGCACGTTAAAGTGTTAAATGGCGAGTCAGGCCAAAAATGGACATTTGATGCCGGAAGTTTTAGCACTCGAAATTTTGATTCAACCAATGCGGATGTTGAAGCGCTGTCAAAAGAGATTGCAAAAGCGTTATCAGGAGAAGCTGACTTCCTACTGCTCGAAATAAATGCCTACGCCCAAATTGGGGGTGCACAAGATGTTTATCCCAGCGAAGAGCTTGTTTTAGATAAAAGTAATAGCAAAGGGGGCAAGAGTAAAATTCTTTATCACGTCAATGATGTCGCGGCAATGCACTCACAAAAAATAGGCAATGCACTGCGCACCATCGATACATGGTACCCAGAGCATGATGAAATTAATGTTGGCCCCATTGCGATTGAACCGTATGGGGCGGTGACAAACCTTGGAACCGCCTATCGAAATCCAAAGGCTAAAGCTGATTTTTTCACCCTGTTTGATCGTTTTGCTTGTGGTGAAACACTGGATGATAAAAACGATGAACACTACGTCATGGCCGTTCTAGTACGTGGTGGTGTCTTTGGCGCCAGTGGCAAGGATTAACTCAGATGAAATGTTATATAGAAATAACATTGCTGCCCAGTGCAGACATCAGCTCCTATTTTCTCTGGGAGAAAATATATCAACAGCTTCACCTGGTCTTGGTTGAAGCTCAAGGCTCAAACAACACAGTAAAAGTGGGCGTCTCTTTTCCGGAGTATGATGCAAGCCAATATCAACTAGGCCATAAGTTACGCCTGTTTGCTCAGTCAGGTGAAGTACTCGAAAACTTGAATGTCAATAAATGGCTCTCTCGATTAAGTGACTACCTGCATATCACCTCTATTCGAGATGTTCCTGAAAAAGTAGAGGGCTATGTTTTTTTTAAACGTATTCAGCTCAAGAGTAATAACGATCGACTGGCAAGGCGAAAGGCCAAACGGAAAAACATCAGTTATGAACAAGCCAAAGCCCACTATGATGGGCGAAAAGAGCAGTACAGCAGAGCCCCGTTCATTCGTATCAAAAGCCACAGCTCCGACAAACGGTATCGTTTAATAATTGCTCGTGTTGATGCAGACAGCGGTG
>JAFLJP010000141.1 GCA_022712945.1 Gammaproteobacteria bacterium
GGCGAGAAGCCAAGCATCTATTTACACACTGGAGACTCAACGGGCCGAACAAAGGTTGGATGGCATGAGCCGTATGATGGGAGACTATCACGTACGGTTCTGTGAGGGCCTAGGGGGGAAGTTCCTCTGGGCTACTCGGCATTTTGTGCTGGAAAAGCTAGCACAAAACAGCTCCGCTACGGCCTTCCGGTTATTCACGACGTTAGGCGCTCTCCCCGAAGTCAATCGAGGACTCTCCGTCCTTTAAGAAAATACAATTGTCCTTTAAGAAAGTTGCTGCTATCCTTTAAGAAAATATTTTTCTTAAAGGATGCGGTATGAATAACAAAGAGAGAGGCGAGAGAATTAGGCGTCAAATCGTCCGGGATGTGAGGCACCATCCTACTGATATTTCTAAACATATTGCCAAAATATTCTCAATAACCCCTCAAGCAGTAAATAGCCATGTAAAAAGGCTGGAAAAAGAAGGTTGGTTAATATCTAGCGGTACAGGGAAGGGAAAACGATATTTTTTAGGGGACCTGAGAGAGCACCGCTCTTTATCCCCTATCACGCCGGAGTTTACAGAAGACGGTGTATGGAGAAACCAATACTCATTTATATTTGATGGATTGCCTGAAAACATCGTTGATATATGTCATTACGGTTTTACTGAAATGGTAAATAACGCAATTGACCACTCTGATGGGAAGCATGTATATATCTACGCTGTAAGAAATAAAGAAACAATCATGATCTTCGTTATTGACGATGGAGAGGGTATTTTTAAGAAGATCAAAAGATTATGTGATCTGCATGATGAACGCCAAGCGCTATTTGAATTATCTAAGGGAAAGCTAACAACAGATCCGGACAACCATACTGGTGAAGGTATATTTTTTACTTCTAGGGCGTTTGATGAGTTTGAAATTGATTCGAAAGGTGTCAAGTTTAGCCACAATGACCAACATGATTTTGACTATATTCTTGAATCCGAATTCTCTAAAAACGAAGCTGGTACTGGCGTTTATATGCTAATTAACAGGGATTCAGATCGTGATATTCAAACAATTTTCGATGATTATGCAGGGCCGGATGAATTTCAATTTAATAAAACAGTTATTCCTGTAAAGTTAGCTCAATACGGAAATGAGAAGCTTGTATCACGATCACAGGCAAAAAGACTTTTAGCTAGGATAGAACGGTTTCAAAATGTGGTTTTTGATTTTGATGGAGTATCAGCCATAGGCCAGGCATTTGCTGACGAAATATTCCGTGTCTATGCACATAATCACCCTGATATAGTTTTGCTTCCCGTAAAGATGGAAGAGAATGTAGAAAAGATGGTTAATAGAGCTATGCCATCACTGGGTGAAAAATAAATCGCCTAACAAAGTGAATTAACACGGACAGTCCTCCGCGGTGCTTTTGTGCCATGAAGCAAGATGCGCAAGCATCGAGCATGCTGTACTAAAGATGAGGGAAGGCCCCTCGGCTTCGCTAACCAGATGGTGAAACCAAACCCCCTACTGCGGCTGTCATTAAGAGTGATGGTCGTGAGCGAGCTAGGAAAAGGCAGGCATGACCTGTCAGGTATGTTTAACAGAGATGAACGCAAGTGAACCACTGATGAGGCATCGAAATGGAATCTGACGTTGTCAAAACCGATATACGAGCGCAATATCGGGATCAGTTACGAGGTAGCTCTGGAAGCTGTCGTAGCGACAACCGGTGTGCAGGTGGCATGACGGTTATACAGGCTTTAGTACGGAACATGGGAGCCTGTCGTTGTGATGTTAAGGGAGCCTGCCAAGTCGTCGCAACGACAAGGCACTGAGTACCGATGCACAGCACAGGGGCGGACTGGCTCGTAGTAGTGATGAAGCTTCTGTAATGGAAGTGGAGCGAAGGGGGCGGGCCATCCAGACTGTTGAATTGGATCAACCGGAAGCGGGAGGAATTCAGTGAACCAGACAAAACCTTTCACCATCTCGAAACGCCTTGTTTACGAGGCATATAAGCGAGTCAAAGCAAATAAAGGGAGTGCCGGTATTGATGAACAATCGATCTATGATTTTGATCAAGACCTAAAGAACAACCTCTATAAACTTTGGAATCGACTTTCATCCGGCAGTTATCAACCCCCAGCGGTTAAGCGTGTTTACATTGCCAAGGCCGATGGAAAAGAACGACCACTCGGTATTCCTACCGTCAGTGATCGGATAGCCCAGATGGTCGTCAAACTTGTCATAGAACCGGAACTAGAAAACCACTTTCACCCTGACTCCTACGGCTACCGCCCCGGTAAATCGGCGCATCAAGCGTTGAAACTCACCATGGAAAGAAGCCGTAAGCATGCGTGGGTGGTGGATATGGATATCAAAGGTTTCTTTGATAACTTGGACCACAGGTTAATGATGCGAGCGATACAAAAGCACGTACCACAACGCTGGGCCAAACTCTATATCCAACGGTGGTTAACGGCACCGGTGCAACAACACCCCGATGGCACACTCGAAAGCCGTCACCAAGGGACACCACAAGGCGGCGTAATCAGCCCCTTGCTGGCCAATCTCTACCTGCACTACACCTTTGATCTCTGGATGCAGCGCCACTATCCCAAAGTGAAGTTCGAACGGTATGCAGACGACATTGTTTGTCACTGCATACACCAAGCGGAGAGTGAACAGCTCAAAGCGAATTTAGAACGACGCTTCTGGGAATGTGGATTAGAGCTACATCCAGAGAAGACCAAAATTGTGTACTGCAAAAGCCATTGTCGACGAGGTAACTACACCGTCAACAGTTTTGACTTCTTGGGTTATCAATTTAAACCCCAGTTAGTGAGAAACCAACACGGCAAACACCAAGTCTATTTTATGGCAGGGATCAGTCCCAAAGCGGCAGCGAACATACGGAAACAGATTCGACGTTTACCGTGGCGAGTGTGGTGTAGGAGTGATGTTGACGAAATTAGTCAACACTGCCAGAATCGTCTCTCAGGGTGGATAAACTACTTCAAGCTATTTGGAGAGAGTGGAATCCGCAATACCCTGTTCTACTTTGACCAAGCGTTAAGAGGCTGGGCAAAGCGGAAATATAAGGCGATGAAGACAGTCAGACAAGCCTCTCACTATGTAAATGTACTAAGGCGAGAAGCCAAGCATCTATTTACACACTGGAGACTCAACGGGCCGAACAAAGGTTGGATGGCATGAGCCGTATGATGGGAGACTATCACGTACGGTTCTGTGAGGGCCTAGGGGGGAAGTTCCTCTGGGCTACTCGGCGTTTATGTTATAAAAACCATAACATAAGCCTCACAACACTACGGTCGGCCTCTTATTTGAGGTGTTAGGTGCTCGTCAAGTTTCTAGTAAATTCAGGAGTAATTAGTGTGAAAGACAATGTTGTTCTTATTACAGGGGGGAGCAGGGGGATAGGAGCATCTACAGCAATACTCGCAGCGAAAAGAGGTTGGAATGTTTGTGTTACATACAGAAATAGAAGCGCTGAAGCGGATGACGTAGTAAGCCAAATTAAAAAAATTGGACGGCGTGCCTTTTCAATAAAAGCTGATATTGGTAAAGAAAAAGATATTGTTTCTCTATTTGACAAAGTTGATAGTGAATTTGGAAGACTTGATGCATTAGTTAATAATGCAGGAATTATTGCCCCTCAATCTAAGCTGGTTGATATGTCTTATTCTAGATTGAGTGAAATGTTCAATATAAACGTAGTTGGTAGTTTTCTTTGTTCGAAAGAAGCTATAAAGAGAATGTCGATAAATTCGGGTGGGCATGGTGGATCGATAATAAATCTATCTTCAGTTGCCGCAAGAATTGGCTCACCAAACGAGTTTATAGACTATGCCGCGTCAAAGGGCGCTATTGATACAATGACATTAGGGCTATCTAAAGAAGTTGCTGAAGATGGTATTCGGGTGAATGCCATTCGCCCAGGACTGATAGAGACTGAGTTGCATGGCGATGCGGGTGATATTAATCGTCCAGAGAAGCTTAAGCAACATATACCAATGAAGCGAGCAGGTAGCGCAGACGAAGTAGCAAATTCTATAGTATGGTTAATGTCAGATGAAGCATCGTATGTGAATGGCGCACTACTTGATGTATCTGGTGGTAGGTAGCACCTAACAAGTGACTATGGCGTCAATACCTAAATTATTTAGAAAAATTAGGGTTCCAATGAACCCCATCCCGTACCATTGAATTCAAGATTACGATCATTTTTCTTAGGCAAGCAATGATGGCGACCTTCTTTGGTTTACCCGCTTCAACTAAACGCTGGTAGGTCGCTTTAAATACGGGATTACATTGCATAGCCGACATCATCGCCATGTACATGACAGTGCGAATCTGAGGCCGTCCTCCCTTGATTCTTCGTTGTCCTTTGTACCGACCACTTTCTCGGTTTACAGGGGCAACGCCAATAAGTGCAGCGGCTTTTTTATTTGATAAATAGCCGAGCTCTGGCATGTTGCTTAATAAGCTAAAGGCGACAACATTACCGACACCCGGCATGCTTTGAATGATCTCATTCTTAGCACAGTATTCTGGGCATGCCTCAATGAACTTGAGAAGTTTGTTGTCGACTTTTTCGATTTGGTTTTTGATTGCCGTGAGAATGGGTTTGATTAACATGGTCACCTCTTTAGGCATGATTTTCAGCCGATTTTTTTCCATTGTCTGCATCGTCATGAGTTGTCTTCTTCTAGAAAGCAGATCACTCAGAGCTATAGTCAAATCTGGTGTATGGGCCATCAAGCAGCATCACGATTCTGTTGTTCTTGTTTGATACCATCACTGAATTTCACCCCAGCAATAACATCCGCTAGCAAGCTATACCCTCGTAATCTGTGCCAGCGTTTTT
>JAFLJP010000048.1 GCA_022712945.1 Gammaproteobacteria bacterium
TCACGGGGTCTTAGCCTATGTTAATGATTCTATTGGTTTGAAGTCGCAAGCTTATTTTACCAAAATGAATCAGGTACTTTCTTTTTTTGTCATCAAGCGCTAATAAACCCGCTGCTCTGTGGGATTTTGCAAGAGGCTCACCTGTTTAGATTTTTCCCCAAATCGAGGCACTTTCGCACAGAAAAAGGGAGTATATAGGGCATATGTGACCGATTGAGTACGAGAATAACGAAGAGTTGGGGTAAAAAATGAATGCACTGAGTAGTTACGGTTTGAAAAATAGAGGTTGTGGCTATCCTGAAATCATCAGTTGGGCATGTTGAAACGTGCGTTTGTAGTGGTGTAGGTCAAGGCGCGACACCTCAATCGGAAAGTCGAAATGAATACAGAGCTTCGAGTGCTAGGCGAAGAAATAGAAAAATTGAAGCAAAGTGAAAAGGCATAAATAATCATGGAAAAGCTAGACTTGAAAACACCTAATTTTACCAATGAGAATATCGAAAAAATAGCCGAGCTATTTCCTAATTGTGTGACGGAAAAGAAAAGTGAAAGTGGTGAGCTTGAGCGGTCAATTGATTTTGATGCCTTGCGTCAAGAATTATCTGATTCAATCGTCGAGGGTCCGCAGGAGCGTTATAGTCTCAATTGGCCGGGCAAGCGTGAGGCATTGGTGACAGCCAATACACCAATTTCTAAAACTCTGCGTCCTTGTCGTGATGAGAGTGTCGATTTTGATAGCACTAAAAATATTTTTATTGAGGGTGACAACCTCGATGCTTTGAAGCTTTTGCAAGAAAGCTATCTCAGTAAAATTAAAATGATCTATATTGATCCGCCTTATAACACCGGTAATGACTTTATCTATAACGATAATTTCACAGTGGATAAAGATGAATATGACGAAGCCTCTGGTCAGCGTGATGAAGAGGGTGGTCGGTTAGTGGCTAATCCTGATAGTAACGGGCGTTATCATTCTGATTGGCTTTCGATGATATACCCGCGCTTGAAATTGGCTCGTAATTTGTTGTGTGATGACGGGGTTATTTTTATCTCTATTGATGATGGTGAGCAAGCAAACTTAAAGAGGTTGTGTGATGAGATTTTTGGAGGAGATAATTTTTTGTCGAGTATTGCGTGGAAAAAACGTTCGTCGCCAGATGCGCGATCAACTATCGGAAGTATTCATGATTGGATTCTTTGCTATTTAAAAAATGGAGAGCAACCAAAGAAAGCTATTGGTAAAATACCATTGAGCGAACAGCGTCAAGCGGCCTATACAAATCCCGATAGTGATAGTCGAGGGCCGTGGGCTTCTGTTGATATGACGGGAATGCTCGGGCGTGCAACGAAAGGCCAGTTTTTTGAAGTTGCCCTTCCAAGTGGCCGATCAATAACGCCCCCTAAAGGTCGTTCATGGGGCTTGGCTGAAGCTACCTTTGACCGACTTTGCGCTGATAATCGCATTTGGTTTGGCTCGTCTGGTGATAATGTGCCACGAATTAAGAAATTCCTTAGTGAATCCGAAGGACAAGTTGTTCCTTCTATTTGGGACATGGATGAGGTAGGTAGCAATGATGAGGCTTCAAAAGAAATTTCAGAGCTTTTCGGCGCACCGAAAATATTCGACACGCCAAAACCGTATCGCCTAATTCAAAGAATGTTGCAAACATCCACCGCTAAGGGGGGCGATGAAATAATTTTAGATTTTTTTTCTGGTTCTGGTTCTACGGCACATGCTGTTATGCAATTAAATGCAGAGGACGGCGGAACCCGACAATGTATTTCAGTGCAACTCCCCGAAGTAACTAACGACAAATCCGAAGCCTTCAAAGCAGGCTATAAAACTATCGCTGAAATATCCAAAGAACGCATCCGCCGTGCAGGCAAAAAAATCAAACAAGACAATGCCGGCAAAGAAGGCAGAGAAAACCTCGACACAGGTTTCCGCGTATTCAAAATTGACAGCTCCAACATGGTGGATGTTCACGTCTCGCCCGATGAAGCCCACCCTGAACTATTTGACACCCATGTTGAAAATATCAAAAAAGACAGATCGTCAGAAGACCTACTGTTCCAAGTGCTACTAGATTGGGGCGTGGATTTATCGCTCCCCATTATCCGTGAAGAGATTGCTGGCAAGGAAGTGTTCTTTGTCGATGATAATGCACTGGTTGCCTGCTTTGATGAGGGTATCAACGAAGAATTTGTTACCGAGCTTGCCACAAGAAAACCCCTGCGCGTTGTTTTTCGTGATGATGGCTTTGGGTCAGGTAAGGATGGAGACAGCGTTAAAATCAATGTAGAGCAAGTCTTTAAACTAAAATCGCCAGCAACTGACATCAAGGTTATTTAAGGGGGCGATATTGTGGATCAAGTCGAGCTACAGATATTATTAGACAAGCTGATTTCCACTTGGGAAAATGAAGTCATTGAGTTCAAGCAAGCTGGTGATGGTTTTTCCACCAGTGACATTGGGAAATATTTTTCTGCCTTGTCCAATGAAGCCAATTTACGCGGTATCGACAGCGCATGGCTGGTTTTTGGTATAGACAATAAATCAAGAAGTGTTGTTGGTACACAATACCGCCCTAAACCTGAACGCTTGCAAGGTTTAAAGCATCAAATTGCTGAGGGTGCTGAACCCAGCATTAGCTTTCGTAATATCTACGAACTCGATACCGACCCTGATAGAGATAAGGGTCGTGTCATTTTATTTCAAATTCCACCCGCGCCACGGGGTATGCCGATTGCGTGGCACGGGCATTACTACGCCCGTGCAGGTGAGAGCCTGACAAGCCTTGGTTTGGATAAACAAGATGAAATACGCCAGCAGACCATGGCAACAGATTGGTCGGCGCAAATTATACCCAATGCCACCGTCAATGACTTAGACTCGCCTGCAATACAAAAGGCGCGTGAAGCGTTCACTTTAAAACATGCCAACCGCATTTCCGCTGATGAGGTGGCCGAGTGGTCAGATAGCACTTTCCTAGATAGAGCAAAGATAACACAGGGCGGAAAAATCACCCGCACGGCGGTTCTATTGCTTGGTAAGGCTGAATCTGCCTATCTATTGTCGCCACATCCAGCACAAATGACGTGGAAACTGGTGGGTGCAGAGCAAGCCTACGAGCATTTTAGCCCGCCGTTTATGCTAAATGTGACATCTCTCTATCAGCGTATTCGTAATATTCAACTGCGTTTATTGCCGCTCAATGAATTATTGCCTTATGAGGTTTCAAAATACGACCAGAAGATTGTATTGGAAGCCCTGCATAATTGCATTGCCCATCAAGACTATTCACGCAATGGGCGTCTCCTTGTTACCGAAGAGATAGACAAGCTCATTCTTGAGAATGAGGGAGGTTTTTTTGAAGGTGCGCCAGAGGATTATATTCTCGGTGAGAAAACGCCCCGCCGTTATCGTAACCCTTTTTTGGTACAGGCCATGGCCGAGCTGAATATGATAGATACCATGGGCTATGGCATCCACCAAATGCACAGTAAGCAAGCCGAGCGATATTTGCCGATGCCTGATTATGATGTATCTGATGCACATGCTGTTAGATTGACTATTCATGGCAGTGTTGTAGACCCTGCTTACAGTCAGTTGTTGATGCGAGAAGGTGGTCTGCCCTTTGAAGATGTATTGGCCTTAGACCGTGTACAGAAAAATTTAGAAATATCAGACCAAGCCATTAAGCAATTGCGCCGAGCGAAACTCATTGAGGGGCGTAAACCAAATTTCCATGTTTCTGCGAATGTTGCCAGCGTAACGGCGAGTAAGGCTGATTATATGCGTACTCGTTCGCTGGATGACCAGTATTATAAAAAGCTGATTACTGATTACTTACTAAAGTTTGGTACAGCAAGCAGAAAGGATGTCGATGAGTTTCTTCTGGGTAAGCTAAGTGATGTGCTGGATTACGGCCAAAAGAAGGCGAAAGTCAGCAACCTATTAAGCAATTTGAGGCGGGCTGGAGTGATTCACAATAGCGGCTCTGATAAAACCTCGAAATGGCAGCTGGTGGAGTAAATGCAGAGTAAATGCAGAGTAAATATAGGCAATTAATTGATTTTATTGGGTATTTTGTGATTTCAATAGCTGGCAAAATGAGTAACAATAAAAGTAATTTCAGAAAGAATGCAGGATAGAGGTATATCGTGAAGAGCTTAAAATTTAAACATCTACCTTATCAAACCGAGGCTATGGAAGCCGTGGTGGACTGTTTTGCGGGGCAACCTAAGCTTTCTGCTATGACATACCGTATCGATCCTGGTAGAGAGGCTAGAAAAGGCGAAACACAAACAGTAGATATATTGTCGGATGGTTTTAAAAACACCGATCTTATGCTCACCCATGAGCAAATACTCACTAACATTGAAAATGTACAGCAAAAGCAAAACCTGCCAATTTCTGATGCGCTGGTGAAAACGAAATCCTGCGCTATCAACCTTGATACAGAAATGGAAACAGGCACGGGTAAAACATACTGTTATATCAAAACAATGTTTGAAATGAATAAACGCTATGGCTGGAATAAGTTCATCGTTGTTGTTCCAAGCATTGCCATTCGTGAAGGCGTGTATCAATCACTCAAGGGCATGGCCGATCATTTTTTGGAGGAGTACGGTACAAGGGCTAAGGCATTTATCTATAACTCGAAGTCACTGCATGAGATTGAAAACTACTCTTCGGATGCTGGCATCAATGTCATGATTATTAATGTGCAAGCCTTCAATGCACGGGGCAAGGATGCTCGTCGAATTTATGAAGAGCTGGATGATTTTCAATCTCGACGACCTATTGATGTTATTAAAGCCAATCGCCCTATTCTGATTTTGGATGAACCCCAGAAAATGGAAGGCAAGAAAAGTACAGAAGCATTGGCTGAATTTAATCCTTTGTTCACTTTACGTTATTCCGCCACCCACAAAACAGAACATAATAAAATTCATCGTCTTGATGCATTGGATGCCTATAACCAAAAGTTGGTCAAGAAAATTGCCGTTCGTGGAATATCGGTAAAAGGTTTAAGCGGTACAAATGCCTATCTCTATCTGCAATCCATTGAGGTTTCCGCAACCAAACCACCCGTGGCGCGCGTTGAGTTTGAAGTTAAGCAAAAAAATGGCATTAAGCGCATTGTCAAAAAAATTGGCAAAGGCATTAACTTGTTCGATGAGTCTCAGGGCTTGGAACAGTACAAAGACTTTGTGGTATCCGATATTGATGCGCTTAAAGACACGTTGAGCTTTACTAACGGTGTCGAAATGATGGTGGGTGACGCATTAGGTGATGTGAATGAAGAGGCTTTACGGCGTATTCAAATCAGGGAAACCATAAAAGCCCATTTTGATAAAGAGCAGGAGCTATTCCATCAGGGATTGAAAGTCCTTTCACTTTTCTTTATTGATGAGGTGGCAAAATACAGAAATTACGCGACACCAGAAGATACGCGCGGGGAATATGCCAGAGTATTTGAAGAAGAGTACACGAAATACCTGAATGAAATTCTGGCCTTAGACCTTTCATCACAAGATCAGGCCTATCACAAGTACCTGAAAAATATTCCCACAGAAAAAACGCATAATGGCTATTTTGCGATAGATAAAAAGAAGCATCTAGTTAATCCAAGCATTCAACGGAGTGGAGAAACCAAAGGTGAGTCTAACGATATTGATGCTTATGACTTAATTTTGAAGGACAAAACAAGGCTTCTATCATTGGATGAACCTGTGCGGTTTATCTTCTCGCACTCTGCTTTACGTGAGGGTTGGGATAATCCCAATGTATTTACTATCTGTGCTTTAAAGCATAGCGATAACACTATTTCACGGAGGCAGGAGGTTGGCCGTGGTCTGCGCCTTGCGGTAAACCAAAACGGTGACCGCATGGATAACCTATTGAATGTACATCAACTCAATGTACTGACAGTGGTTGCCAGTGAAAGCTATAAAGATTTTGTAAAAGCCCTGCAAGCGGATATTGGAAATTCACTATCTGAGCGACCCAAATCAGCTGATGAAGACTATTTCAAAGGTAAGACGATAAAAACAGCAGATGGAACGCTGAAAATTGACGATAAAATGGCGAAACAAATTTACCGCTATTTGATTAAAAATGACTATACCGATGATGGCGATATGATTGTGGATTTCTACCATGAAGCCAAGCGAGAAGGAGTGTTGGCAGGCTTTAGCGATGATCTAAAACCCTATGCCGAAGAAATACATAAATTGATTAGCGGTGTGTTTAGTGCATCCTTGTTGCCAAGTATTGAGGATGGTCGAAAGGCAAAAGAAAACCCCTTGAATGCAAACTTTAGTAAGAAAGAATTCCAGCAACTTTGGAGTAAGATCAACAGAAAGGCCGTGTACACGGTGAGCTTTGATTCAGATGAGCTTATTGAACAATGCGTAAAGGCACTCAATGAAAAAGGCAGTATAAAAATATCACCTTTGCAATATATCATTGAATCTGGCGCACAGGTTGAGGCCCCCACGTATGAAAAAATTAAAGACGAAACAGCTTTTAAAGTTTCGGAAACAAAAACAGAAAAATATAATATCTCGATTAAATCATCGGTTAAATATGATCTGATTGGTCAAATATCTGATAGCACTAAACTAACCCGACGAACGATAGCCAGTATTTTAAAGCAAATAAATACAGCCGTTTTTAGCCAGTACCGAACCAACCCAGAAGATTTTATTGCCAAGGTGTCAGAACTAATTAATGAGCAAAAGGCAACCGCCATTATTGAGCATTTATCCTATGACCCAGTGGATGAGGTATATGAAAGTGATATATTTACCGCTGAAAAGCCAAAGGATGATTTTAGTAAGGCGATAAAGGTAGATCATCATATTTACGATTATGTGTTTACCGATTCAAAGGTCGAAACAAGTTTTGTGAAAGAGTTAGATGTTAGCTCTGAGGTGGTTGTATATGCAAAACTGCCAAGAGGGTTTTCTATACCAACGCCTGTAGGGAACTATAACCCTGATTGGGCTATCTCCTTTAAAGAAGGTACAGTGAAGCACGTCTATTTTGTGGCTGAAACGAAAGGCTCAATGCGTTCTTTGCAGTTAAAGGAAATTGAAAACATTAAGATAAAATGCGCCAAAAAGTTTTTCAGAAAAATCACCTCGGATCAAGTGGTCTATGATGTGGTCAACAGCTACGAAAAACTTATGGAAGTTGTGCAAGGCTAGATGTCAATCATGTGTTTCAGTTGAGTATCCGTATATTAGGGGTGTAGAAAAAATAAATTTAGGGCTATGCGCCTGGAAGGACAATCTCGACTCGATTGCCTCCTAGCCGACCACTGCTGATTTTCATTGTTCCGCCATAGGCAGAGCAGATGTCATTGACAATGGCCATGCCGATGCCGTGACCACTGACCCGCTCATCCATGCGGATACCCCGCTGTAGTACCTGCTCTACCTGCTCTTTTGGAATGCCGGGGCCATCATCTTCGATTGCAAGACTCAGTCCGGGGCGGGTGGCCTCTGGGTTGATGTTTCGAATCGAGACCATCACCTGTTTTCCACACCATTTGTAGGCGTTGTCGGCAAGGTTGCCGATGATTTCCATCAAGTCATCGCGGTCGCCATAAAAGACCACACCAGAGCCGACTGGCCGACGCAGGTGAACCTGTTTATCACGATAGACCTTATCAAGGCTGCTGAGAATTTTTGTTAACAGCGGCTCTACTTCAATCGCTGCTGCAAAAGCACTTTGTCCGGCGGTTGTTGCTCGTTGTAGTTGGTATTCGATAATTTGTGACATGCGCTCAACCTGATTATGCACCGCCTTTTGCAGTGCCGGGTCGGTGGAGTCACTCTCTGCGTTACTGCGGAGCAGGGCGAGCGGGGTTTTGAGGCTGTGGGCAAGATCTCCCATTGCGGTGCGGTTGCGTTTGAGGTTCTCTTGATGGCTGTGCAGCAGGGTGTTCAGGTCGTCGGTGAGGCGGCGAATTTCCAAGGGGTAATTCCCCGCCAGTGCCGGTTTTTCACCGGATTCAATCTGTTTCATCTCATCGGTGACCTGGCGCAGGGGTTGCAATCCCCAGCGCAGAATAGCGCCCTGTACCAACAGCAGTAGTAGCGCAACACCGGCCAGGGAGCCCCAAAGCCCCCGGCGAAAGGCGGCTATTTCGGCGTGCAGTGTTTCGGCGCTCTCAACTACGGTGAAAGTGTAGCCCTTGGGTATCGGGGTGGTCTCATCCCATGAGATACCGAAGCTGTAGTAGATGTATTCAATGCCTTGGGTATCTTTTGTGGTACCAAACTCCTGGGTGCCCCGGCTTAATCCATATTTAAAGGGGATGCTCATATCCCTGGCGGAGTCGGAGGTCCAGATGATTTGACCGTCATTGAGGGTGATCTGGGCATAGAGGCCAGAGTTGGGGATGGCAAAACGGACTTCTGGCAGCAGGCGTGGCTGTGCAAGCTGGCCTTGCTGAGAGAACTCAATCGCATTGATCATTTCGTAAAAGTAACCCAGCAGGCGGTTACGTTGTGCATCCTCTGCATTCTCTTGATAGAAGCGGTCAAGGGTGAAGCCGGTGATGCCAAAAAAGAGAATGACAATAATGGTGGCAGCCCAAAGTAGGCGGCTGGTGATGGAGGTCATGGTTTTTTTAACGCTGGGTTGATGCGGTAGCCGCGCCCACGCAGAGTTTCTATCAGGTTGAGTTTATTGCGTGGGTCGAGCTTTTTACGCAATCGGCCAATAAATACTTCAATAACGTTGCTGTCGCGTTCAAAATCTTGGTCGTAGATATGCTCGGTCAGCTCTGTTTTGGAGATGATTTTCTCAGGGTTGAACAGCAGGTATTCAAATACTTTGTATTCAAAGGCGGTTAATTCAATCACCTTGTTGTTGGCGGTGACCTGTTGGGTGGAGGTGTTCAGGCAGAGTGGCCCAATGTTGAAAATAGGGTTGGCGATGCCGGCGGAACGCCTTAACAGGACTTTGACCCGGGCGATGAGTTCTTCGATATGAAATGGTTTTACCATGTAGTCGTCTGCACCGGCCTCCAGCCCTTCTACTTTATCCTGCCAGCGGCCCCGTGCGGTGAGAACCAGAATAGGAAAGGACTTCTTATCACTGCGCAGTTGTTCGATAACGCTGATACCCGACATTTCGGGCAGGCCAAGGTCGATGATCGCCAGGTCAATTTCATATTCCTGGCCCATGAACAGTCCCTCTCTTCCGTCAGCAGCCAGATCAACAACATAGCCCTCATCGTGCAGGTGGCGACCGAGTTGCTCCCGCAGGGTCTTTTCGTCTTCGATAATCAGTATACGCATAGGTGTTGTATCTTCGGTTGATCATTCTATTCGACATACTACACCAAAAGTATAAACGCAAAAAAGGGCTGCCAAGGCAGCCCTTTTTTAAACATCAGCAGATGCGAAGGTGATTACTTTTGAGCAATAATGAAATCAACCAGCTTAGCGATGTTTTCGTCAGAGACGCGAGGTGAGTTAGGTGGCATCATCACTTTGCCATAAACGCCCTTGCTGCCTTTCTTGATGCTGTGGATCAAGGTGTCGCGGTCACGGTCAGCTGCGGCAATCGCTTTGAATGATGGGCCAACCATTTTACGGTCGATGCTGTGACAGGTCAGGCAGCCACTCTTCTTTGCCAGAGCTTCGTCAGCAACCGCAACAGATGCAGCACCCGCAGAAAGTACAACTGAGATCAGTGCAGCAGATACAATTTTCAATTTCATGGTGTTCCCCTTTTCTATTGTCTTATGTATATCATCAATGAATTATTGTGCGGCAGTCTTCCTGACTTGCTAACCACTATACATAACTAAAGCTGAACATTTCCTGAACGAAAAAAAATAATCAAATCAGAGGCTTAAACGTATATGCATTATTTTTGTGATGATTTTGTTAATTTTTAGTGGTGTTATCCCGATAGAAAAGGTTCTTGGCTCGTATTGAACGAATTTTTACCATGGTTTCGTATAATGACTACTGTTTTGCTCTGTGAAAAATACCACTCTAAATTATTTTTATGACATGGCAACATGCTGTAACAAGCTCTGTTAATTGTATTTTTTGGCTTCATGCTGTTTTTTAGGTCACGGTGATTCTTTCATCTTATGTAATTGAGCAGAATTGCTTTATATAGCCAGTTTATGAAAAGGAAATTGGAATGAGATTTTTGGGTTGTCAGGTTGTGTTTACGGTGCTCATTAGTATTGTCTCATTTGGCGCTTACGCCGAAGGCAGTTTTCAGGCTGGTTTGAATCAGCCTTTGAGAGAGTTTGCTAGCTCAGGTTATCCGCAAAAGGTGGACGTTGTCACGGCGGGTGAGGTGATTAATGTCTCTCTCTGTGGCTCGGATAACGCGGATACGGTGAGTGTGACGATCCTTGATCCCAGTGATGTTGTCGTATACAGCTCAGGCACCGTAGCCAATAATGTTGATTGTGCAGACCCTTTTAGCGCACCACTCACTAGCCCCATTCGTTATGTCACCACCATTAGTGGTGTATTCACCATTCAGCTGGAAAATATTTCCGGCGGCAGTAATATCAGGCGTTTTGATATCACGGTAACGCCAGATATTGCGACCAACCCTAATCCAGGTTCGGCGGGTGGTCGGCTTTGGGCTCTCGGCTGGATGTATGATACAGGCACGTTTGATGTGGGCGATGCAACGGATGCCGATTACTACGCCCTTGTGCCGGGGGGGCGCGTGGCTACCAACTATGTTTGGAAGCTCGACCTTAATCTCTTCTCTGGGTATGTTTATACTCTTGTGGCTAATGACTTGGGTGCCAACTCCCCTTACTCCGGTTACAGCATACCGACAGCCAGTGGCAGTATCACGGCCAAGTATCCACAGTATTTGAATTATCCTGTGATCGCGGAGCCACATCCGATCGATCCACCCGTGCTTTCAGGTGGCTTTGTTTTTGTTGATGATGCCGGGCAGGATTACGCTATTTCGCCGGGTGTTACTGGTGGGGTGCAGGATAGTGGTAATTTTGAATTTACCTCCGATATCGCGGGTACTTATGCCATCACCATTGATACCAATAGTGATGGTGTTTATGGTGCTGGTGATAAGTTGCTGCTGGGTAATATGGTGGTGGGGTTAAATCAGGTACCTTGGGACGGAACTGATATTAATGGTGCAACACTGGCGGTTGGTCAATACGGTGTTAATTTGCAGGCGCGGCTCGGTGAATACCACTTCGTTGCCAATGATGCTGAGACCAGTGGTGGTGGTTTTAGCAATGGTTTGACCATCTTTTTAGCCAATAGTGACGGTAGCGTTGTCGATACCCGAGTTTATTGGGATGATGAGACGTACCTTGCGGGTGCCTCGGTTCTTCCCAGTGGTGAGATGGCTTCAACACCTGCCGGGAAACACAGTTGGGGCGACTTTACCAGTATTGGCCTTGGTAACAATAGCTATATGGACACTTATGTATACGGGCTCTCCTCATCGTACACAGCATTGAGTGCCATTGTCGCTGATGACACGCTGCAAATGGGGGTTGACGGTGTCGTTACTGTTCCGCTTCAAGGGCCTACAGGCGGTAATTTGACCATCACCGTTAGTGATGCTGATGTTAATGTGTTGCCTCTGGTGATCGAGGCGCTGACGGTGGTTGTCACCAATGTGGATACGGGGGAGTTGGAGCAGCTCACTCTGGCTGAAACGGGTATTAACACCGGTATCTTTACTATGGATTTAAGCACCGTAGAGAGCGCAACTACGGGCATAAATAATGATGGTAGCCTAAACGTACAAGTTGGTCATGTTCTGAACGTTACCTACCAGGATCAACTCGACTCGGCGGGTGCTTCGGTGAATCGGGTCGAGACAGTGAACATGGTTGATGCTACTGCACCGGTTATTAGTCGTTTAGGCAGTGATCCAGTGAACATCGAACTGGGCAGTCCCTATATTGATGCCGGTGCCACTGCATCAGATAATATCGATGGGGATCTCACTGGCAGCATCGTCACCGTCAATCCAGTCGATACCAACACCGTGGGCAGTTATACCATCACCTACAACGTCAGTGATGCGGCGGGTAATGCGGCCATTGAAGTGACTCGTACCGTGAATGTTACCGCCGATGTGACTGTGCCGGTGATTACTCTGGTGGGCAGTGACCCGGTCAATATTGAACAAGGTGATACCTACGCCGATGCCGGTGCCACTGCATCGGATAATATTGATGGGGATCTGACCGGCAATATCGTCACCGTTAACCCGGTGGATACCAACACCGTGGGCAGTTATACCATCACCTACAACGTCAGCGATGCCGCGGGTAACGCGGCCATTGAAGTGATCCGCACCGTGAATGTCACCGCCGATGTGACCGTGCCGGTGATTACTCTGGTGGGCAGTGATCCGGTCAACATCGAATTGGGCAGTCCCTATATCGATGCCGGTGCCACTGCATCAGATAATATTGATGGCGATCTCACTGGCAATATCGTCACCGTCAATCCGTTGGATACCAACACCGTGGGTAGCTACACCGTGACCTACAACGTCAGCGATGCGGCAGGCAACGCGGCCATTGAAGTGACTCGTACCGTGAATGTGACCGCCGATGTGACTGTGCCGGTGATTACTCTGCTGGTCAGTGACCCGGTCAATATTGAACAAGGTGATACCTACGCCGATGCCGGTGCGACTGCATCGGATAATATTGATGGGGATCTGACCGGCAATATCGTCACCGTCAATCTAGTCGATACCAACACCGTGGGTAGTTATACCGTCACCTACAATGTCAGCGATGCCGCGGGTAACGCGGCCATTGAAGTGACTCGTAACGTGAATGTTACCGCTGATGTCACGGTACCGGTGATGACCCTGGTGGGCAGTGATCCGGTCAACCTCGAACTGGGCAGTCCTTATGTTGATACCGGTGCCACCGCATCAGATAATATCGACGGCGATATCACCGCCAGCATCGTCACCGTCAATCCAGTCGATACCAACACCGAGGGCAGTTACACCCTCACCTACAACGTCAGCGATGCGGTAGGCAACGCGGCCATTGAAGTAACCCGGACCGGGAATGTTAACGAG
>JAFLJP010000114.1 GCA_022712945.1 Gammaproteobacteria bacterium
GTAACTACTCAGCGTATTCATCTTTTGCCTCAACTCTTGGTTATTTTCGTACTCAATCGGTCACATATACCCATATGCTCCCTCTTTCCGTGCAAAAATGCCTCGATTTGAGGCAAAATCTAAACACGCTGAATAGTTACCTCATTTGTTATTCTGAACCTTTAAATTTATCGAGTATTTTTCCAAACAGGTTATGCAGTTGATGAGGTTTAGGGTTCTCTGGCTGTATTAAGGTATCAACCTTTCGGTGTGCTGGGCCTGCCAGATCGATCGCATTGGCCGCACTGTACAAAGCAAAGACATCTTTGTAGGGAATCCCTAATACCTGGCTGATCAGCGGAAGTTTGCGTGGTTTGTCGATCAATAAGGTGACGATACGCATCGCATTGGGTAATGCTTTCAATCGAGTAAAGTTAGGCCACTGTTTTAGATACACCGGTGTTTTTAAATCCGTTTCGCTGGGCACTCTACCCTGGGATGCCCAAAACGCCACGCGCCATAAAAAGACATCGACTGGAACGCCTGCTTTTTTCTCAGTGGCGCGATACTCCAAGTCAAAACTATTCTTTTTGTTGTGATAGCGAATTTTTACCTCAAGCGTGTAGGCTGGAGAAGTACAAAGCCGCTTCAACAAGGTACTGTTGATGGAGGTTAATATTTTTTTTGATTCCGGCAGAATGGTGATCATCTTCCATTCACCACCGACCTTGACGCTAATTTGCACCGCAGTATTTTTTTTCACTGCCTGTTTGATCGCCTTGGTGATTTTTCCCTGAAGATAGTTATCAGGATCATAGCAATAGGTGCCTTGAAGTGCTGGCTGACTAAAGTCGATTTTTGGTATCTGAACCCGCTTTTGGGCGGGTGGTGAAGTATCTCCATTAGAGATGGGGAGGTCAGTACGTTCCTGGGACGATTTCCTTTTTTCTGTTTCACGGCTTGGTTCAGCGACGACTGGCTTGGACTCAAGCGGTGGAAGCTGGCGCACTTTTTTAATGACGCTAACCATGGTTTTCATGCAAATAGGACGCGCCACATAGTGCGTATCTTCAAGCTGGGGGTCATTTACCGAGAGGATAATGGTGTGCCGCTGAGGGTACTCTTGACGAATTTTTTGCAAAATTTCCCAAGCATCAACACTGTCTATATTTATGATCGCGATATCGGCCGCAGCATCATCACTGAGCGAGCAGCAACCCTTTCCAGGGCCATCAAATGCCATTCCCAGGGCTTCGCGTGATCGATTATCCATGCCATAGACAATCGCGGTTAGTCTATTTTTTATCGATTCTTCCATCTAATAGCAACCCATCTATAAACCAAAATCCACAGCTTGTTGATCCCATTTTTCTTGTGCGGCCAGTGGCCGATTAACCATTGCCTCGTGAAAGGTTCGAAAAGCATCCCTGTTTTTTGTGTGTCGATAAATCATTAATAATTCAAGACTTAGCGCCTCTTGAGCCGGTATTTCCAACAACGCATTTTCAAGCAACGCCTGCGCCACCTCAATCTGCCCACCATTTAACAAGTCACGAGCTTCATCAATCAGGCTTGTCTCTGGAGCTTGTGTCGTCGCTGTTAAAAGCCCAGCGACCTGCACCGATCCACTGACCGCACCACTGAGTCGGGAGTAACGGGTTAGTGGTGTCATATCTGTTGAAAAAATACTTTTTTTCATTCCGACCTTAAACAGATTTAACTGGCTCTCTGTTAAGCATCTTAAAATCCCCCGTAACATCCGCAGTCGTAACGGTTTTCCTTTTTCACCCAGAGCAATGAACAGGTCGAGCAGAGCCCCGTACTGACCTTCTCGATCATCATACTGGTGGTAAATTTTCAGGCGTTGAATATGGGCGGTCAAATCAGCCGGTCTTCGTTGAATTTTGTGAGCCAGATGATCCAATATTGTGTCACGAAGATCATCGGGAAAAGATTGTTGATAATCCTTGGCAGAAAAAAAGCAGGGATCCGACAACATATTTTCTTCGGTGCGACCACCATCTACCGCATCACGACATTGAGAAATAACCAACATGCTTTCTACCCTTTTATCTGGATATGTGACACACCATCTCTGTTCGCTAGTACTCCAACCAGTTTGTATTGTCGAGTCAGCATTCCCTTGGCAAACGCTGTAACGCCGAGGTGCAATGCAACAGAGATGCCCGAAGAAAAGTGGTTGATGTACTCGCTTATCTCTTAAGTGAAAATTGATATGCTTTATGACGGCAATTCAGTCATAAAGTTAACTCGAATGATTCATAAACAGAGCTGAAAAAGAGCACAACGGGCGTTATGCACTTATTGTACGTAAGCGCACAAACAACAGCACAGTTGCAGCCAGTACAGCGGGTATGGTGGGTGAATTGAGTGGCGCGTGGCCGTGCAAATTCAACGGATGATTGCATGAGGTGCTTGCTATGTTGCATTGATCCGTGGCAGGAATGCGGTGGTAGGGAGAGAGGGAGTTTCTTGAGTCGGTGATAGCCGGCAAGTATCCTCAGGTCGTGGTCGCAAGGAAGCGATCACGGCCTTGTCTTTATTAGGCACCGGGTAACAGGGCTTCGATGGCCTCAATTGTTTTTGCCTTGGGTAGAGTGATGTATTTTGGTATACGCATAATGAGAGCCACAATACCTTAAATTAAGGAAAATAATTAATCTGAGAATATCTGAAGATATATCTTTACTAAACCCTGAATTTGGTACCAAAACAATATTGATTACCCCGCCGAGCACTGGGGCACTTGCGGACATCGAACCCCTTTGAGTCCGTGTTCGCCACAGTAAGGCTGAGAACAGCAAAAAGTAAAAACTGTGTCAATCGAGCCACCACATTAGCGATGGTATTAAAGTTAATGGAAACGCCTCAAAAACGCGGGCATAGATTACGAGGGTATAGCCTACTAGCGGATGTTATTACTGGGGTGAAATTCAGTGATGGCATCAAACAAGAATAACAGGGTCGTGATGCTGCTTGATGGCCCATACATCAGATTTGACTATAACTCTATCGGATGCCTTAGAGAGATATAGACAATAAAAAACCCAGTAACGCGTTGTTTTAATTCGATTTCTGGGCTGGCGGGAACTGCCTTTTCTATTCAACTTGTTGTTCTATAAAGATATATAATATATTTATTTCAGCGATACTACTAAAATGAAAAGTCACACTTCAAATTATCATTATTCAATCTAGTTTTCATAAGATCAAGCGTGATTCGTTTGTCGATGGCGCAATATAAATCATTGTTTAATGATGTCTCTAAAAAACCGCATATTATTCACCCCCTCTGTAAAAGAAACCGCTATTATGGCTATTCACTCTATAACGATAATCGGGTTACAACGCTCAAGTGTGTCGTGCATTCAGTGCAGGGGTGGTATTAGGGTTAATTAAGGTATTTAGAACATGAAGTTCAACGAAGATTCACGGGTGAAAATACCGACAATCCTGCATTTAATACGCCTGGGTTATGAATACCTATCGCTGAAAGAGCCTAAAGTGACTTGGGATGAGTCAACGAATATCTTCACCGACATCTTTCATCAAAGTATTAAGCGTATAAACCCCAACCTTAGCAATACTGAAGCTAAGCAATGCTTCGATGAAATATCACTCAGCTTAGAAAACGAAGATCTCGGAAAAGCCTTTTATGAAAAGCTGATCAATAAATCAGGTACGCGTTTAATTGATTTTGAAGACTTCAATAATAATACCTTTAACGTTGTAACCGAACTGACCTATAAAAAGGATGATGAAGAGTTCCGCCCAGACATCACACTGCTCATCAACGGTTTGCCACTGGCCTTCATAGAGGTCAAAAAGCCCAATAACCAAGATGGCATACTGGCAGAACACAAGCGCATTCAAACACGCTTTCAAAATAAGAAATTTAGAACGTTCGTTAACCTCACACAGTTGATGGTTTTTTCGAACAATATGGAATATGACGACAGTTCACCCATGCCTATCGAGGGTGCGTTTTATGCCACTACTTCATACCAGAAACCAAGCTTTAACTATTTCCGTGAAGAGCACACGTTTGATTTAAATACCTTACTCTCCACCGTGGACGATGCAGACGAAAACTTGGTGCTCAAAGACAACAACTTACTGAGCATCAAGCAATCACCTGAGTTTGCTAAAAACAAAGCACCCGTTACGCCCACCAATAGAATCTGTACGTCACTGTTTCAGCGTAAACGCTTAGCTTTTATTCTGGAGTTTGCGCTAGCTTATGTGAAAGAGAGTACCGGCTTGCAAAAACACATCATGCGTTACCCGCAGATGTTCGCCACTAAAGCCATCGAGCAAAAGCTAGAAGAAGGGGTGAAAAAAGGCATTATTTGGCATACACAAGGCAGCGGTAAAACAGCACTGGCTTATTACAACGTCAAATACTTAGCGAATTACTTTCAAAAGAAAGGCGTGATTGCCAAGTTCTACTTTATTGTTGATAGGCTCGACTTGTTAATACAGGCGGGCAAAGAGTTTAAGGCACGCGGTTTAGTGGTGCACAACATCAATTCTCGTGATGAGTTTGCCAAAGACATCAAACAAACCGCCGCCATTCACAACAACTCAGGCAAAGCCGAAATCACCGTCGTTAACATTCAAAAATTTAAAGATGATCCCGACGTAACCAAAAACAGTGATTACAACCTCAATATTCAGCGTGTCTTCTTCTTAGATGAAGTACACCGCAGCTATAACCCAAAGGGTAGTTTTTTAGCCAACTTAGAGCAATCAGACCGTAGTTCGATCAAGATCGGTTTAACCGGTACGCCGTTATTAGGTGATGAATATGACTCTAAATCACTGTTTGGCGGTTACATTCATAAGTATTATTACAACGCCTCGATTAATGATGGCTACACTTTGCGTTTAATCCGTGAAGAGATCGAAACCAACTATCAACTCACCTTACAAAAAGCCTTAGAAGAGATTGAAATACTCAAGGGCAACACCGATAGAAAAATCATATACGCCCACTCTAAGTTTGTTGAGCCGATGCTGGATTACATTGTCAAAGACTTTGAAAAAGCCCGTATCTCAATGAATAACAACACCATCGGCGGTATGGTGGTTTGTGATTCATCCGAACAAGCTAAAATGATGTACGAAGTGTTTCAAGCGAAATACGCAAAAAACCTAACATTACCTGAATTAATGGTCGCAGATTCACGGCCTAGCTATAACGCTCAAAAGAAAGAAGACAGCGCTGTCACCCGTGCTGCGGTTATCTTGCATGACACCGGCACCAAACAAGCGCGCAAGCAACAGGTTGAAGATTTCAAAGAAGGGAAAATAGACCTCTTGTTTGTCTTTAATATGTTACTGACCGGATTTGATGCGCCACGCCTCAAAAAGCTCTACATAGGCCGCGTGATTAAAGCACACAATCTATTGCAAGCCCTGACCCGTGTGAACCGTACCTACAAGGGCTTTAGTTATGGCTATGTGGTTGATTTTGCCAACATCGAAAAAGAGTTTGAACAAACCAACAAGGATTACTTTAAAGAGTTACAGTCTGAGTTAGGTGATGAAATTCAGCACTACAGCAACTTGTTCAAGTCGAAAGAGGAGATAGCTGAAGAAATAGACGAGATTAAAGAGGTCTTATTCCATTTTGACACCGGCAATGCCGAAGTTTTTTCAGAGCAAATCAGCCAAATCAATTCACGGGGTGAGATGTTAAAAATCACCCATGCATTAAACAATGCCAAGTGTTTGTATAACCTGATTCGCTTATCGGGTGATTATGAAATGCTCGATAAACTCGATTTTCAAACGCTCACCGTACTCTCAAGAGAAGCTAATAATCGTCTAGCACTCATCAACACCAAAGAAGCCCTAGAAAGCAACGTAGACACTAGCAACCTGCTGAATGTTGCACTAGAAGACGTAATCTTTGCCTTCACCAAGATCAAAGAAGAAGAGATGGTGATTGCAGATCAATTAAAGAGTACCCTGCAAAAAACGCGGGAAGCGCTCGGTGACAATTTTGATCCACAAGACCCCGTGTTTATCTCGCTTAAAGAAGAGCTGGAGCGGTTGTTTAAAAAGAAAAACCTAAGTGAAGTATCGAAAGAGCAGATGGAAAGTAACATCAAAGCTTTAAACGATATTTATAATCAAGCCAAAGAGCTAGAGCGTAAAAACCAGCTATTAAAAGCCAAGTATGATAACGATGAAAAGTATGCCCGTTTACATAAACGCCTGATGGAAAAAGACCCGCTCACCGACAGTGAAAGTAAACTATTTGAAGCCCTCAAAGGCCTAAAAACAGAAGTAGATAAACAAATAGAGCAGAATGCCAAAATGCTTGAAAACGAAAGCTTTGTTAAAAAAATGACGATGCGCTTGGTGATTGAGCAGTTCAAAAATAGACAACGTATTCCTTTAACCGCGCAAACGACCAAACAGATTAATAGCTTACTCGTTAAAGAATACATGAATGAGTACCATGGCTTAGCCGTCTACTAACTTGTATTTCAAATGTAACACGCTATAATTGTATTACATTTGAAATACAAAAGGCCGCATCCATGAAAACATCAATCATCAACGCAAGGATAAAACCCGAGTTAAAAGGTGATGTAGAACAAATATTGTTAAAATTGGGCATAACAACCACCCAAGCCATCACCATGTTCTTTGAACAAATTCGCTTAAATCGAGGCATTCCTTTCTCATTGCAACTACCCAATGAAGAAACGATACAAGCGATGAAAGATGCACGTAAAAATAAAGACTTAACCCCCTTGGATATTGATGACACTGGCCAATGAACTTTGTGCAAACGAAAGCTTTTATAAGGGACTTAAGCAAAGCGAAAATGAGTGATAAGCACCTCACTCGGTTTATACAGTACCTGCATATACTATCTGAACAAAAGGCATTGCCAGCAGATGCCTACGACCACACCCTGAAGGGAGAGTGGAGTGATTTTAGAGAGTTCCATGTCAGTGGTGATTTGCTGGTTATCTACCAGATAGAAAACCAAACCATAAAATTAGTAAGACTCGGCACCCATAACCAATTATTTAAAGGGTAACTTTGAGCGACATGACCACAACACAGCAGTTTTCACAGCAAACCAAATCATTGATCGACGACCTAAAAAGTGTTTGTGCCAACTATGGCCTAGGCAATGACGGCAATGAATTCAAAATCATTACACAAGTGTTTTTGTATAAATTCCTCAATGACAAATTTGTTCACGAAATCAAGCAGCTAGATGAAGGTATTGCCAAGGCGGAAAGCTGGGAAGCAGCCTTAAAAGCACTCAGTCAAGATGATTATGAAATGCTCATCCTGCAGCTCAGTGAAAGCACCGCGGTGATTAGCCCCGATCACTTCATAACCTCATTGTTTAACAAACAACATGAAGCTAACTTTGCCGATATATTCGACACCACGCTAACCGACATAGCCCGTGACAATAGCGATATATTTTCAGTGCTCACTGATGGCGGTGAAAAAATCGTACTGTTTGAAAATTTAAGTAAATACGTCACCGATAAACGGGATGAGTTCTGCAAAGCGATTATCAACAAGCTGACCGGCTTTAGCTTTGAACATATCTTTCATGAGAAGTTTGATTTCTACGCCACCATCTTTGAATACCTGATTAAAGACTACAACACCAACAGCGGCGGAAAATATGCCGAGTACTTCACGCCCCATGCGGTTTCCAAGGTCATGGCGCGCTGTCTGGTGCCTAACAGCCAAAAGGGAAAAATCGATAACGTCACCTGTTACGATCCCTCGGCGGGTTCGGGTAGTTTATTGATGAACCTCGCTCATGAGATCGGTGAAGATAAATGTACTATTTACTCACAAGATATTTCACAAAAATCATCCGGCCTGTTGCGCTTAAACTTGATTCTTAATGATTTAGTACACTCCATTCACAACATCATTAAAGGCAATACCATTCTTGATCCGTACCATAAACAAGCCAATGGTGAGTTAGAAACCTTTGATTACATCGTCTCAAATCCCCCGTTTAAACTCGACTTTTCAGACTTCAGTGCTGACTTAGACAGCAAAGCCAACCACGAACGATTTTTTGCCGGCATACCCAAAGTACCGGCCAAGAAAAAAGAGTCCATGGCTATCTATCTGATGTTTCTACAGCACATCATCTATTCACTCAAAGCCAACGGCAAAGCGGCTATTGTAGTACCCACGGGGTTTATCACCGCGCAAAGTGGTATTGATAAAAAGATCCGCCAAAAGCTGGTAGATGAAAAAATGCTCGCCGGAGTGGTGAGCATGCCATCAAACATCTTCGCTAATACCGGTACCAATGTCTCCATCTTGTTTATCGATAAAACCAATCAAGCAGACGTAGTGCTGATCGATGCCTCAAACCTCGGCAAAAAAGTAAAAGATGGTAAAAACCAGAAAACACTATTAAGCCATGCCGAAGAAAATAAAATCATCAGCACTTTCAATAACAGAGACGTGGTGGATGACTTATCGGTGGTGGTGAGTTATGAGGATATTAAGGCTAAGAATTATTCGTTGAGTGCAGGTCAGTATTTCGAGGTTAAGATTGAGTATGTGGATATTACTCAAAACGAGTTTGAAGAAAAGCTAGGTAACTTTAATACTAATTTGTCAGATTTGTTTGACCAATCAAGAGTTATAGAAAAAGAGATTAAACAGCAATTGGGTAACTTGAAGTATGACTGATTGGGCTAAAAAACGGTTAGGTGATATTTCAGATTCATGCCTTGGGAAAATGCTTGATAAAGCAAAGAATAAAGGCTCTTATCAGCCTTATTTGGCTAATCTAAATGTTCAATGGGGGATGTTTAAGCTTGGGTCATTACAAAAAATGCGCTTTGAGGAGCATGAGCAAGAGCGCTATGGGTTAGAAGTTGGTGATCTAATTATTTGTGAGGGTGGTGAGCCTGGGCGATGTGCTATCTGGCGAGGTGAGGTAGCAAATATGAAGATACAAAAAGCGCTTCATAGGTTGCGTGTTCGTCCAGAGTATTGCAGTAACTTCTTGTATTACAGAATGCTGTTAGCAGGGAGGAATAGAGAACTTGATCGTCATTTTATAGGATCTACAATCAAGCACTTGACCGGCGTAAGGTTAAAAGATGTAGAGTTTGAATTCCCTGAGCTAGATGAGCAGAAATCAATATCAACAGCGCTTAGATTATTAGACAAAAAAATAGAACTCAACAACAAAATCAATGCTGAGCTAGAGGCTATGGCTAAGCTCATTTACGACTATTGGTTTGTGCAGTTTGATTTCCCCGATGCCAACGGCAAGCCCTACAAATCATCGGGCGGGAAAATGGTCTACAATGAAGCGCTAAAGCGTGAAATTCCTGAGGGGTGGGGAGAAAAAACACTTGGAACTCTCGGAGAGTTTAAAAATGGAGTGAATTACGATCCATCTTCACCAGGTGATATTTCGTGCCCAATAATTAATGTAAGAAACATAAGTGCGAGTAGTTATTTTTTAGACCCTAATGACTTAGATCATGTCTTCTTAAGTGAGAGAGAAGTAAGGAAGTACTCGGTTGAAGACGGCGATATTATTATTGCAAGGAGTGGGATACCAGGTGCTACAAGGCTTATGCATGAGTTCCATGAAAATACCTTATATTGTGGCTTCGCTATTCGATTCAGATTAAAAGAATCTATTTGGGGAAATATGGTTTTCTTTTATATGAAATCTATCGAAAAAATTATAAGTGATGGTTCCGGCGGCACTATTTTGAAGAACGTGAATCAGGAAATATTAAGAGAGTTGGCTATTTCATCTCCTAATGATTCAGTGATTCTGAAGCAGTTTAACGAAATAATTGAACCAATTTTTTCAAAACTATCGCAAGTCCAGAAAGAGAATAGAGTGCTCTCCGAACTCCGAGACTGGCTCCTACCCATGCTAATGAACGGCCAAGTCACCGTTAAAGATTGATCAACCTGTGGAATAATAGGGATTTATGAAAACAGCACTCGACCATATACCAGAGCAGAAGCAGCAAGAGCTACAGCGCGCTATCGAGATTATCCGAGAAACGGTTGATCTTGATATGCTGATTCTATTTGGCAGCTATGCACGGGGTGATTGGGTGGAAGATCTTGACCCAGAAACCTTACTCTATCGCTACCAAAGTGATTTTGATCTACTGGTAGTGACCGAAACCCCGCGCCAAGCGCATAAAATTGAGCAAGACAACGCACTGACTCAACGTCTGATCAAAACCATTCACAGAACACCGGTAAGCCTGATAGCGGAAGATATTCAGTTTGTGAATCGTCGCCTGAAAAAAAGCCAGTATTTCTATATTGATATTCTGCGCGAAGGGGTGGTGTTATTCGACTCCGGTAAATTTGAGTTGGCAGAACCCAAAGAGCTGACCGGCAGAGAGCGTAAGCATCTTGCAGAGGAAGATTTTAAGTATTGGTTTGAAAATGGGCTGGATTACTTGGAGCTTTATGAGGTTGCACTAAATAGAGGTAAAAATAATAAAGCTGCATTTTTATTGCATCAAGCGGTAGAGAGTTTCTATGGCACCATCTTGTTGGTTTTCACCCGCTATAAACCCAGCACCCATGATTTAGTTAAACTCGGCCAGCGGGTGGGCAGTATCGAACCGCAATTCCTCAGCGTATTTCCCAAGGCGACAGAAGAAGAGCAAGCGTGCTTCAAGCTACTACGTAAAGCGTATGTAGATGCACGCTACAAACCCAGCTACGCCATCACAGAAGCACAACTAACATGGTTGGCTGCACGCGTAAACCATCTGCAAGCGTTAACCGAAAAGCTCTGTAAAGAGAAAATAGCCAGTTATATCTAATTAAGTATATTTTCAGCGATAACAAAAAAGGCCATCCTAATAAATCAGGATGACCTTTGTTGTTTCATTTGGTGGAGCTGGCGGGAGTCGAACCCGCGTCCGCAAATCCTCCGCCTTCGGTTCTACATGTTTAGTCTATTTTTAAGTTTAGTCAGCGGCTACCCAACAGACAGGGAAAACCGATGACGATTCTGGTACTTTTTAGCGCTTTAGCCCCAGACGAGCCTCGGTCGCGATCCTATGAGAGTCGACCCCGGTTGCTGCGTGCATAGGCACAGACACAGGCCGAGGGCACTACAACAGGTGTTTAAGCTGCTAGTGCGTAGTTGTCGTCGTTGGCAACTATAAAGTTTGTAGGTTGGATTTACGAGGTAATCTACCCCTCGACATGCCCCTCAGGTTTTGTAATCCGCGTCGAAGCCGGGACAGCCCCAAAGTGTAAGTGAGACATTCTACAGGAGTTAAAAGTTCCCGTCAGTTTTATCGATGTTTCATCAGCCGCTGTTTGTCACGTTTCCAGTCGCGATCTTTTTCGGTGGCTCGTTTGTCGTGTTCGCCTTTACCTTTGGCGAGGCCGATCTCAATTTTTACCCGTCCGTGAGACCAGTAGATTGAGAGCGGTACGATGGTGTAGCCTTTGCGATCAACCGCTCCCATCAGTTTGTCAATCTGGTTTCTGTGCAGCAGTAGCTTGCGTACTCGCGTGGCGGTGGGTGATATGTGGGTTGAGGCGGTGATGAGCGGGGTGATGAGCAGGTTGGATATCCACGCTTCGCCACCTTTGATGAAGACATAACTGTCTACCATCTGACACTTTTTTTCCCGCAGGCTTTTGACTTCCCAGCCTTGCAGTACCATACCGGCTTCAAATTTTTCATCGATGCTGTAGTCATAACGCACTTTTTTGTTGAAGGCGATGTTGTTGCTGGGGGTTTTTGGTTTCTTCTTGGCCATAGCGAGGCATTATAACCAATGTGTTGCTAGTGGCCTATTAATTCTGTGGGTGCAGAGGCTTTGTTTCGAGAAAAAGTGACTTCTGGCACTGTTCAAAAACGACAGCGTGGTTGAATTGATTCAGTGGTGCCGATAATTGCGCTACAGTGTGGTTAATAATGAATCGTGAGGTAGGTGATTATGTATCAAACCATTTTACTGGCAGTGGATTTTTCCAAGGCAGCGGCCTCGGTTGCACAACGTGCGGTGCGGTTGGCGGATGCGGGTGGTGCCAAGCTGACACTGCTGCATGTGGTGGAGTACCTTCCGGTACTCGATTTTTCGGGTGATCCGATGGCGATGACGCCGATGGTTATTGATGAAAAACTGTTATTGGAGAGTGCCCGAAAGTCATTGCAATCGTTTGTTGATAAGCACCTGGGTGATGTTGAGGTGGAGCAACAGGTTTGCATTGGCACTCCCAAGCTGGATATTTTGCGGGTTGTTGGTGAGCAGAAAATTGATTTATTGGTGATTGGTTCCCATGGTCGCCACGGTTTTGCTCGTCTGCTGGGTTCTACCGCTGCGGCGGTGCTGAACGATTGCCCCTGTGATGTGCTGGCGGTTCGGGTGAAGGACTAACACTGTGTTGATCTTTTTTTCGTGAGGTTTTTTAAAGGCCCGTTATCGGCGGCGGTGGCCTCCCAATTGTTGGCGCTGCTTATTCTTCTGAGTGCGGTGCGTTTTTTTGATGGCCTCTCTCTCGCTACCTGGCAACTGCTACTGGTTCAAGGTGCGTTGGCGGCCATCATCTCGCGCCCATTTGGTATGGCAAACTGGTGGCTGGTATTGCATCTGCTGTTTCCTCTATTGCTCTGGTTAGCGATGAGCTGGCAGATACCTTCCTGGATCTACCTTGCTGCTTTTATTGTCACACTACTGGTTTTCTGGAATAGCGCTGGTGAGCGTGTGCCGCTCTACTTAAGTAATCAAACCACCTGGCGGGCGCTCTCTGATCTCTTACCGGCGCAAGACTCTTTTCGCTTTGTTGATCTGGGCAGTGGCCTTGCCGGTACACTGAGCTACCTTGCCCAGCAACACCCAGAGGGTGAGTTTGTGGGGGTTGAGTCGGCACCGCTGCCGATATTGCTGGCGCGTTTACGCTGTGGTCAGCAGCACAATATCACCCTGTTGCGACAGGATATGTGGTCGTTGAATTTAGCTCCATTTGATGTGGTTTACTGCTTTCTCTCCCCTGAGCCGATGCCAAAAATATATGTTAAGGCACGTAAAGAGATGCGCCCCGGTTCGCTGTTAATCAGTAACAGTTTTGCTGTGCAGGGCTGTGAACCGGATCAGGTTCTGGAGCTGGATGATCGCCGTCGAACACGTCTTTATCTTTGGCGTATGTGAGATTGACTGACAAGGCACCATCCTGATCATTTTTCAGTTACCTGATGTGGTACATTACGCGGATTAGAAAACAACAGAGCAATAGAGTATGGAATTTCTGCCGATCTTTCTTGATCTCAAACAACGTCACTGTTTTGTGGTGGGTGGTGGTGATGTGGCACTGCGTAAAGTGCGCCTGTTATTGCGTGCCGGGGCGAGAGTGGAGCTGGTCTCTTTAACACTGTGTGATGGTTTGCAGGCGATGGCAGAGCAGGGGGATATTATCTACTGCCCCGGACATTTTTCCCCCTCAATGCTTGAAGGGAAAGTGCTGGTGGTTGCGGCAACGGATGATGCATTAGTTAATCGGCAGGTACATGGTGCGGCAACCGAAAAAAATCTGCCAGTTAATGTGGTGGATTGTCCTGAGCTCTGTAGCTTTATCTTCCCCTCAATCATCGACCGTTCACCGGTGGTGGTGGCGATTTCAACGGGCGGTACCTCGCCGACACTGGCCCGCTTGATTCGCACCAAACTTGAAGCGTTAATTCCCGCAGCTTATGGAAAACTGGCAACCCTGGCAGAAAAGTTTCGCCAGCCGGTAAAGCAGCGCTTTGCCCGTGTGCATCAGCGTCGCCTGTTTTGGGAAGATGTATTGCAGGGGCCGGTGGCCGAACAGGTTTTTGCACAGCAGTTACCACAGGCAGAACAGACCTTGCAGCAGTTGTTGGATGCACCTGAGCTGCCATCCAAGGGTGAGGTTTACCTGATTGGTGCCGGGCCGGGTGACCCTGATCTACTCACTTTTCGGGCCTTGCGCCTGATGCAGCAGGCCGACGTGGTGCTCTATGATCGCCTGGTCTCACCGCGGGTGTTGGATCTGGTGCGCCGTGATGCCGACTTGATCTATGTAGGTAAAGCGCGTGCCGACCATGCCATGCCACAGGAGGATATCAACCAGACTTTGGCTGATCTGGCCAAACAGGGTAAGCGAGTCTGCCGTCTTAAAGGGGGCGACCCGTTCATTTTTGGCCGGGGCGGGGAGGAGATCGAGACTCTGGCCGAGCAGGGCGTCGCTTTTCAGGTGGTACCGGGAATCACCGCCGCATCGGGCTGTGCCAGCTACGCGGGTATCCCGCTGACCCATCGCGACTATGCGCAATCGGTGGCCTTTGTCACCGGGCACCTGAAAGATGGCAGCTTTAACATCAACTGGGATGGCCTGATTCATCCCCAGCAGACGCTGGTTATCTACATGGGGCTGGTCGGCTTGCCATCACTCTGCGAACAATTGTTAGCGCGTGGTATGAAAGCCGATATGCCTGCGGCTCTGGTACAGCAAGGCACCACACCAGAACAGAAGGTCTATATTGGCACCGTCGAGAGTCTGCCTGAGCTGGTGAAAAAACATAAAGTGAAAGCTCCCACGCTGGTGATTGTTGGTGACGTGGTGCAACTGCACGACAAGCTGGCGTGGTTTAAGGGCACCTCTATTAATTCATGAACGCACACCTTAGGGATGTAGAATTTATTAAGATACCGATCTTACTTGTCTTTTTGCCCACCCTGTCTAGGCCGGTATTCGTTGCGTAGCTCACTATGCGCCCAATACCGGCCTAGGAGCCTGTCCGAGAATAGATAGGTCTACTGCGAAAGCGTGTTTTTTGCTCATTTTCCCGCCAATTTTCGTTAAAGGGAACAACCATTCACCTCAAATTGTCGAAAAAATGAACTAAAAATCACACTCTCTCGCTACGACCTCTATTCTCGGACAAGCTCCTAGGAGCCTGTCCGAGAATAGCGGCCGTAACGAGAGCAAGTGATTTTGAGTCAGGTTTTTCGATTATTTGAGGCGAATAGTGGGCCTATTTAACGAAAATGATCGGAAAATCTGGCC
>JAFLJP010000058.1 GCA_022712945.1 Gammaproteobacteria bacterium
GTAGCTGATTCTGGCTTCGCTCATGAGCCATGCTATCAATCACATCATCCAGGTCGCGGTGTTCGAGGCGTAACACCTCCAACCACTGTTTTAAATTAACCATTTCACTTTCATGCATCGGATTGGCACTCCATCATCGACTTTGGGAAGATAGCACAGGAGCTTAGGGATGTAGAATTTATTAAAATACCGCACTTACTTGCCTTTTTGCCGACCCTATCTAGGCCGGTATTCGCTGCGTAGCTCACTATGCGCCCAATACCGGCCTAGGAGGGTGAACAACAATTCGGCGTAATAACGGTACGTTAACTTCTTCTACATCCCTAAGCTAAAGAACGTAACGAGCGTGAACGGGAGCAGGGGTTAATTCAACACATCACAAAATTTCTTTTGAGACCCTGCAATAGGATTTTTTTCACTCCATGTTTCAACCAGGGAAATCGTGAATTTTGGCGACTCATCAACTGAAATGCCGCCATGCACTATAAAGTGGCAGTGTGCACGTAATTTGTGCGTGACAGGGGGCTTTTCTGTAAAAAACATCCCTGATATTAAAAAAACCCCCAGTCTAACCATTTCTCCATAGCAGGCCCTCTTTTTGGCCTGAAATCTGCTAGTGGAGGTTAACCAGTTGTTTTCATGAGCCGGATTGTGGAAGCGATACTCAATTTAACTGTATGGAGTGAAAGAGAGAAACTATGTCCTATTTAGAGCCCTCGGAGTTCGTTACAAAGATGGTGGATGCGGGTGAGTCCAAGATTTATATGTCGGCGAAGGATACGGTTATTCGTGCTTATATGGCGGGTGCTGTGCTGGGGCTCGCGGCGATGTTTGCGATTACGGTGATGGTGAATACCGGTTCGCCTCTGCTTGGTGCTGTGCTCTTTCCAGTGGGCTTTATCATGTTGTATTTGATGAAGTTTGATCTGTTGACCGGTGTGTTTACTCTGGTACCTCTCGCCTGGCTGGATAAACGCCCCGGTGTCACCATTGGACAGATTTTACGCAACTGGGGTTGGGTTTTCCTCGGCAATCTCGGTGGCGCTCTGACGGTTGCAGTGATTATGTCCTTTATTTTGACTTACGGTTACAACGTCGATGGGGGAGCAGTTGCAGATAAGGTTAGCCATATCGGTGAGTCCCGAACCCTCGGTTATAAAGAGCAGGGTGTTGATGGCTGGTTTACCATTTTCATGCGTGGCATGTTGTGTAACTGGATGGTTTCGATGGGTGTTGTGGGTGCGATGATCTCCACCTCGGCTACCGGCAAGATTGCTGCGATGTGGATGCCGATCATGCTCTTCTTCTACATGGGTTTTGAGCACTCCATTGTTAATATGTTCCTATTCCCGTTCTCGATGATCATGGGTGGTGACTTCACTGTTGCCGATTACCTGATCTGGAATGAGCTGCCAACAGTGCTGGGAAATCTGGTGGGTGGTTTGGTGTTTGTTGCCCTGCCTCTCTACTATACCCACGTGAAAACATGCCCTGATCGCAAGATCAACAAGTAAATAGATGCTGCCAAAACCGACTGAAGTCTCGACCTCCAGGCAGCTCTTTGCTGAAGGCCGAGGCTTTAGCCGGTTTGTCATGTAAGGGATTTCATCATGCCAAATCAATTAAGCATCACTATCGGTCAAGGCTCTGATAAGGGGCGCAAGAAGATCAACCAGGATTTTCACGGTGCTTACATACCAAAAGAGCCGCTGCTCACTTCAAAGGGTATTGCGATCAGTTTAGCGGATGGCATCAGCAGCAGCGAAGTCAGCCAGCACGCCAGTGAAGTGGCAATCAAAAGTTTTTTGGAAGATTACTACTGCACGTCGGAATCCTGGAGTGTTAAGACATCGGTTCAGCGGGTTCTCAACGCAACAAACTCTTGGCTCCATCTACAGACCCGTAATGGCCCCTATCGTTACTCCCCAGATAAGGGCTATGTCTGCACATTTTCCACCTTGGTAATCAAATCCAATACCGCACATATTTTCTATGTGGGGGATACCCGTATTTATCGTTTGACCGACAACCATCTCGAACAGCTGACCGAGGATCATCGGCTCTGGGTCTCAAAAGAGCAGAGCTATCTGCAGCGCGCTTTGGGCATGAAAGAGCAGTTTGAGCTCGATTATCGTGCTTTTCCGCTGGAGGTTGGGGATGTTTTTGTTCTCGCCACCGACGGTGTTTACGAATATGCGGAAGAGAAGTCTATTATCGAGACGATTCAGACTCATGGGGGTGATCTGGATAAGGCGGCCTCGTTAATTATAGAGGAGGCTCTTCAGCAGGGGAGTGACGACAACCTCAGTGTCCAGATTGTCAGAGTTGAGCAGCTGCCCAGCCAGGATGTGGATGAAGTTTATCAGCAGTTAACCACACTCCCTTTTCCGCCCGAACTCAGCCCCAGAATGGTGTTTGACGGTTATGAAATTATCCGTGACCTGTATAACAGCCCCCGCAGCCATATCTATCTAGCGGTTGATGCTGAGAGCAGAGAGCAAGTGGTTTTAAAAGTTCCTTCCACCGACCTTAGGGGCAACCCGGAATACTTGGAGCGGTTCCTGATGGAGGAGTGGGTTGCCCGTCGCATCGATAATGCCCACGTCTTGAAGCCTTGTTTGCAGACCAGGCGGCGGAACTTTCTCTATATCGTGACAGAATTTATCGAGGGTCAGACGTTAAAACAGTGGATGATTGACCAGCCGAAAGTAGACCTCGAATCAGTTCGCAATATCGTAGAGCAAATCGCCTCCGGATTACGTGCGCTGCATCGCCAGGAGATGTTTCATCAGGATTTAAGACCAGACAACATCATGATTGATTCGATGGGGGTAGTGAAAATTATCGACTTTGGTTCAGTTCGTGTCGCGGGAGTGGTAGAGATAGCCAGCCCGATTGAGCAGCAGGCCATTCTTGGCACCGCGTTATATACCGCACCGGAATATTTTCTGGGTGAGGTGGGTTCAAAAAAGACCGATCTGTTTGCGTTGGGGGTGATTTGCTACCAAATGCTCTCCGGCAGGCTTCCTTATGGAGCAAAGCTGGCAAGGTCTCACACCAGAGCCGCACAACGAAAACTAAAATATGAGAGCGTAGTTGATGAAAACAGCGGAATCCCTAGCTGGGTAGATGATACAGTGAAAAAATCGGTACACCTTAACCCAGATAAACGCTATGAGCTGTTATCGGAGTTTGTTCATGATCTGCGCCGTCCCAATAAAGCATTTTTAAGCAAAACCCGGCCACCGTTAATAGAGCGCAACCCGGTGGCTTTCTGGCAAGGAACCTCCCTTGTGCTGGCGATTGTCGTTATCACATTGTTGGTCAGACCCGGCTAAAGCTTCGGCCTCCGGGGTAGGGGAGGTCAAGGCTGTTGCAAAAAATGGCTTAACACCTACTCGACATAAAAATCAAGATTTCTGAAGGTTAAAGTAAATTTCTCCCAACGCCCTGATTTGTTGGCTGCAATGTCCGTCGCGATATGAAAGCCTTATTAGAAAGAAGATTATTGAGATAGGGGGGAAACCAGAAATACAGGGGCAATACACGAGCGTCTTTCAATCCTCTAGGTAAATATCTACACCTGCTTTTTTTGCTGCTTTAATCAAATTTTTGTCCAGCGTCGCCAGAGGAAGGCCTTCACGCATTGCCAGTTCAAAGTAGGAGGCGTCGTAGCTGCTAAGTTTATAAGCACGGGCTAACACCAGTGTTCGGTTAAACGATTGTCGAGACGTTAACGGATCTACGTGTATTGGGAGATTTTCTAGTTGAGAAATAAATCGTTCTATCTCGCCTATATTTGCTTCCAGTCTTTTTTCCGCACCAAGCAATACATTCGCTGCCTCCAGGTGCCATAGATTAGGTACAAACGCATCAACATCTGCCAGCTTTTTTAGAACAGCTTCGGCATATTTTTGGTCTGAAGCTTTTTCACTTTCCAGCATCCAGCGCATTGCTACTGAGTTGTCGAGTACAAAATTTGTCATTTCCGACCACTTTTCAGAAGCTCATTAAAGGTGTCATCAGACACTTTGCATTTTTTGGCTTTTAATATGTTCTGAATAGCTGCTTGGGTTTTTAAGCGGTCAGATGAACGACTGGGCACAAGGTCGGCGACAGGCTTTCCTCGGTTAGTGATAGTGAAAGCCTGTCCAGCTTCAACTCGACGGAGTATTTCGGGTAATTTGGTTTTGGCGTCATATGAGCCAATCTCTTCTAACATGCCTATTCTCCTTTCGATTAACACTAGACCAGGAGACTGGTCTTCTCAGTAAATTGTAGCGTGATTGGCAACAGTTGCAACATTAATCCGCATGGACGGGGTAGGCGTGAGTCCAACCAAAAATAGGTTAAAAGCGTATAAGTGTAACTCATTGATTATTAATAAGGCATAGTGTTTTTTAACTCCTCCGGCATCTTTTCTTAGCTTGTGGGGCTAGCAGCTCCGATTACCTTTCCAATTTCTCTGCATCGAACCATGTTACCCTGTGCGGCTATCTAACCACTTCTGAGTGGAGACCTCTTGTTGACAACTGGCTAAACTTGGCTGGCACGATCTCGTCGCCTCTTCTAGATTCAACGCGAGGAATTATCATGTCTATTATCGATCCTATACCGCCACAGGCTCGCCCTTATTCTCAACAAGCACCTCCAGTTTCTACTGATAAATCACCTGCCATAGACTCACCCTCTACATCATCAAATCCTGTTACAACCGCTATCATTTATTGCGAAGGAAATTTCGCTGCCCCTGATGGCAAGACAGCTAATGGGCTTGTCCGACATTCGGAAAAATACAAAATTCTTTCAGTCATCGATAGTGAAAAAGCGGGCCTTGATGCTGGCTCAGTGCTTGACGATAAGCCAAATGCTATTCCCATTTGTCGTGACTTTGAAGATGCACTGGCCCAGGCAGGCGACATACCTGACACTTTCATTTTTGGCATGGCACCATCCAGTGGTATGTTGTCGCCACATGAGCGCGGTCTCGTACTTGAGGCTATGGTGCTCGGAATGAACATCGTCAATGGCCTCCATGAATTCTTGAACGATGACCCGGTGTTTTCTGCGGCATGTAATACTTATAACGTTACAATCCTCGACGTTCGAAAGCCTCGCGCCAAAAAAAATCTGCGGATGTTCAGCGGCCGTATTGCCGAAGTTACTTGTCCACGTATCGCAGTGCTCGGCACCGATGGCGCTATTGGCAAACGTACTACCGCGACTATTCTGACTCAAGCTCTCAACGATTCTGGTGTAAAAGCAGTGTTGGTAAGTACCGGACAGACGGGGCTAATTCAGGGTGCCCGCTATGGCATTGCGCTCGATGCTATACCGTCACAGTTCTGTTCAGGTGAGATGGAAGCCACCATCGTTGAAGCATTCGAAGGTGAGCAGCCTGATGTCATTATCATTGAAGGGCAGGGTGCGCTGAGTCACCCTGCCTACTTGAGTTCTACTTTTATCCTGCGGGGCAGTTGCGCAGATGGCGTGGTGTTGCAGCATGCACCAGGGCGTAGCCATCGTTGTGACTTTGAAGATGTGCTCATGCCGACACCGGCCTCGGAGATTAACCTCATCCAGACGTTTGCACAGACCAAGGTGATCGGCCTTACCATCAACCATGAGAATATGACAGATGAGCAGGTTGGTAAGGCGATCACGCAGTATGAGCACGAACTTGGTATTCCCGCCACAGATGCATTGACGCGCCCCCCTGAGCGTCTGGTCGACATGGTTATTTCAGCATTCCCGAAGATAAAAGGTAAGCTAGCTGACTGCGCGTAGTGAGTGCGCCGCGGTTAGACATTGACCTAGACAAGATTCACCACAACGCTCGGACACTGGTTGAACGCCTGGCTGTGAGAGGGATTTCGGTCACGGGTGTGGCCAAAGCGAGTCTCGGTTGCCCAGCGATAGCCTCAGCAATGCTTAGGGCGGGTGTGCTTGGGCTGGGCGACTCCCGCATCGAGAATATCAAAACGATGCGGGATGCGCAGGTAACGGCACCGATGACACTGATCCGCTCACCGATGCTTAGCCAGGTGGAAAGCGTGGTGAAGCAAGCTGACATAAGTTTCAACACGGAACTCGATATTATAAGTCAGCTCTCATCTGCCGCGCAGAAGGCGAAGCGGATACACGGGGTCATACTCATGGTCGAACTTGGTGACCTGCGCGAAGGCATCATGCCGGGGAGCTTGGAGCGCGTCGTGCGTGAGACTCTTCGATTCCCAAACATACGACTCAAAGGTATTGGAACCAACCTTGCGTGTCGCTGTGGCGTCTCACCCGATGCCAACAACATGGCTGAGCTGTCCGCGCTGGCCAATTCGATTGACGCAACCTTCGGCCCCATACTCAGCATCGTTTCTGGCGGTAACTCTGCCAATCTCGAGTGGGTGCTAAGCAGTACAGACACAGGACGGATAAACAATCTTCGATTGGGTGAGTCGATACTGTTAGGGCGTGAGCCAATGCACCGTCAAGCCATCGATGGCCTGCATACCGATGCCATCACTCTCATCGCCGAAGTCATCGAATCGAAGCTTAAACCATCCCAGCCATGGGGTGAGATTGGCCAGAGCGCATTTGGTGTTACGCCATCTGTCTCAAACCGGGGAAATATCTTCCAAACGATCCTGGCCATCGGGCACCAGGATATCGACCCGGATGGCCTCCAAGCGCCTGCCGGAATTGAGATTCTTGGGGCGAGCAGTGATCATCTTATTATTGAATCCGGTCGTTGTTTGCCCGTAGGTACCGAGATCAGCTTCCAGTTAAATTACAGTGCACTGGTGCGCGCGATGACCTCACCTTTTGTCATTAAAGACCAAGCTAACCATCCTTGCCCATAGACGAGGGCGACCTCACCCTGCGTGACTGATTTTTGTGTTTTTTGATTGAACCTATTTTAACAAATAGGGCCGGGCACACCTTATTACGTCGGTATCTGATACGGAAAAGCACATCTCTTAACAATGCAGGGATGTGATTACCTATTTAACGACTTGAATTTACTCCTTTTTATCCATTCCGTACAATTTAACATAATATACATTATGCGAACCTCTCGAGTTCAGTTATTTTCCTGGTCAAAAGTTTCCTGGTCAAATTCAGCCTATCCAATCAAAAGCGTTCAGCAAGCAAGTAGATACAGCCAGGCACAAAAAAGCCCCGTGCTAACGAGGCTTCTTTGCTCTGTGAGGCTTTAAGAGCGTTCGGCGTGACTACGTCACAAAAAAACAAAACAGAATTTAATACTCAACTGAAAAGTTGCCCAAATTAGCAGTGCGTGGAAAGTGCTGAATCGGGTACGTGTGAGATGGCGTCGAGGGCGTAGAAGCTGGCTGCGCTGGCGCCCTCTCCTCCCTCGCCTCCATCTTACGTGTGCCAATATCGCCCCAGTCACGATAATAACCATTGGTAACAATATCACGACATAGAGAAAGGTTAAGAGGGAGAGGCGTGGCTTGCTCTGTATAGCACACGCATCGATCACCCGAATCAATACACGCCGCAGGGTACGGAACACGAACAGGCGTTGTCAGCTCATCATAGATGGGAGCGGTATGAGGTAACTGGGTGATACGTGGCACTCTCGACGTAAAATAATCAATGGATTGCCCTGGAGCGGAAACTGAGGGCTGAATCTGAACAACATCATTTGATAATAGCGTTCCGGTCGAATCCTCAAATGTGTCGACAATACCGGAAACCATAGTCGATTCTGAAAATTGCAAATAGAAGAAATAAAGAACAGCAATAATAATAAACGGTGAAGCAATTACAAAAAAAAATGCTTTAGGGAATTTGCGTTTATGCGTGTGGAGTTCAGCGGAATCATATAACTCAAAACCACTTTTATCATGTGCCCACGTTGATCGTTCAGAACCCGAATTATTAACACCACAATTATTGTTAACGCCCTGGTGGGTATAAATCATAGATGCCGCAGAGCCAAAAGCACGTTTAATATGGATATGCTCACCAACCAACTTTCGAATATTGGCATCGACTAAACCGGGATGCTGTGTAACCAGAAACACGTCAAAACCCTTATGGCGATGGGTTTCAAATTCGCTCACATGCTGCGGCACTTTCGCGGAGTTAGACCGGGGGCGGAAAACGGTCTGGGCTTCATCGATAATAATCGCCGAACCAGTTGGGAGTTCGTACCATTTTTCAGGATCGTCGATTTCGATCCAAGGGTGTTTGAGGCCCTTTATACCGTAGTAATAAATATCAGAATCAGGGTTTTCTTTTTTCCGTTTTTCCAGCTGAGCCGCTATTTTAGTAACGATATAGAGCGTTTTGGCAGCACCGGGAAGGCCGGTTAATAACGTAATCATGATCAGCTACCAGCAGAAAAAGCGCGGGTTTTAGTTGCCGAGCGATTGCCGCCAAACACCTTGATCAACATCCTCAGAGTCACTGCTGAAAAAACAATAGATATGGCAACGTCGACTTTCATCAGCGACAGATATTGTACCGACGCAAGACCCAAAGAACCCAGCTCTTGCTGAATCGAATCATAGAGAGTATCAAGGAGGACAGTTAATCCGGTTATATAAAAAACGGAAATACCCAAAACCCAAAGGATACGACCAATAATCGACGTAATTGAAGCAAGGAAAAAACCAACAATTAAACCAGCAACAGGCAATGGCATGGCATCTAACTCCCAATGATCATAATTGCAATAATAGAGGCGACAACAACCATAATGTTGCCAATCATTTCGAGGTAAGGGCAAACCACCGAAAATGGCAGAGTGATAGACGTACCCAGGACGTTCACAACAGGATCAAGAGGGCAACCACCGCCAGATAAAAAACCAGACGAATCAATTTCATTAGTGACATCCAATTCTTCAATATTTTCAGGATTAAGCGGATTCAATGCGGCGGAATAAGTGCCGATCAGACTCGTTTCGTCCATTGCTGGTTTCACTTTTTCTATTATTTTCTTTTCGTCTTCTGAAGGTTGTCCAGCACACTTCAACTCAAATAGATATTTGGCTTGGATGCACTGGATCGGATCACCACGGCAGTGGAAAGGCGAATCACAAACACCCTTTGCCGAGCTTTCAGAGCAAGCAGGATTTCCCGGGTCGATTTCACAGACCGTGCCAATTTCCTCAACCGTTGTCGTCGAGTTGCCATTAGCGTCTGTTGTGGTTGTTGTAACAGATGATCCACCACCGGGGTTGTTGCGGGTTGATGTCGTTGTTGAACCGCCCGACTGCCACGATATTGTGGTATCCGTGACCGTCGTGCCATCATCATATGTAGTCGTATTGGTATTGGTGGCGTTGCCATTGCCATCAGTCGTATTTGTTTCGGTTTGAGTGGATTCAGTTGAAGGGACAGCCCCATCGGTAACATCAATGCCTGATTCATCGCTATTATCCGTGGAGTCGACAGAGCCATCATTGTTTATGCAGATAACTTGATTGTTAAAGTTACCCATAGTTTGGTCTGGACCACATGACGGTTCCTCCGGCGGCTGACTGCTATCGTCATCAGCTGGCGGTTCTTCATAGATGCACATTTCGCCATCATACGTAAATTCATATCGTTCAACGCGCACTGCATACGTTGTGCCATTGTGATGACGCGGTCGAACGGGAGTCGCTTCTTCTAGTACATAAGTGCTGTTGCAATTACTAGAGCGACAAATTTTGCTTGAAGGATGAGTTGAATCGGATACGCATTGGCCGTTGTAACATTGGTAGTGCATATAGCTATAACCAGCAAATTCATCCGCAAGTGCAGTGCAGTGATTTGTGTAATGCCAGACGCTAACAACAGATGATTGATTGCCACCACATTCACCAGTGCGGGTTTTTTCAGCAGCGAATAAATCACCTGATGCGTAATGATTACAAACAGTGACCTCAGTCCAAATATAATCCGAACCGCAAGAGCCTGAAACCGTTCCCGCCCTAGAATCACATTCAGTACCAGCTTCATCAAACGTCCAAGCAAAAGCAGGCGTTACGCTGTAAAAATAAGCCAGAGCGCAGGCAAAAATGCCAATGGTATAAACATTCCAAGTGCCATTTCTTTTCCTTGATATTTTCATTTTTTTATCACTATTTTTAAACAAAAAAAGCCCCAATAAAGGGGCTCTCTGAGCCGACTTAAAGTGCTTGTCGAATCCACTTGAACGCTTTGACTGTCACCATCACGATCAACACAGCCGCGCCAACAGCCGCAATGGCCGCAGGCATAAGACCGACCTCAGTCACAAGGGCCGTGACATCAGGAGCCGCTGCATTGGCAGACAGAGAGAAAAAAGTGGCAAATGAAGCCAATAGATATTTAATCATTTTTATATCCTCAAAAAGTGCAACTAGGCGCTAGTTGTCAGCGTTGTCTGTGTGCCGCAGGGTTTGGATCACAATACGAAATCCATAGCCTACGACCCAAGCAAGTGCGACCCCCGTCGTCAGCGCCCACCAGTCCTGGACCGACATTGATAACAACAAAACATTATCGAGTTCAAACGGCTCGACCAGAACGTGCGAACACGTCAACGGATCAGCCGGTTGCGGCATTTGGATAGCTAGATACATGCCGTGATCCAGCACGTATTTTTCGACGACACAGAGCATAATTTATTGTTTCTGATTAATCGTGATGGGGGTTAATGTCAGTCTTTTAAAAATCAAACCATCAAAAGAATCAGTGTCAAGTGAGTCAGCAAAGTTAATGTGATAATCACCCCGAGAATAAGCTTTTCCTTCGTCGACCAAAAAAGAGATTTTGTCGGGAAATCGCTGGCCATCTTGTGTCACTAGATAGCCCTCCTGTTTATAGATTGAGAAAGGGTTGCCCGTTTTTTTTGACGTACCTGAAATGTTGTCAAGTTTCACCGAGTCAATGATTACGATTGGAGCGGGTAATGATTTGATCATTTTGGTTTTCCTTATTGTTGAGCTTTGATAATTGGATGTGTATTGCCAAGATAATGAAATGGGCCTTCGGGTGATGCAAATGTGGCAGGTTGAGAAAATGGAGTTGGAAGAATTACAGGTGGTTTTTTCGTGCGTTTTGACGTAACGATCAGCCGTCGTGATGAAGTGAAGATATCACCGCGAACACGACGAATGTCAGAGTTGAATTTCTTAGCTGATTTTTGCTGATCCATGATTTTTTGCGTATCAGCCAAAACGTTATAACAAGACGTAACTGATTTACGTGGATCAAAACTGCGACGGTCAGCCGCAAAGCCTATTGGTGCCTTAAAATTAGAAAAGAAAGATTTGGCATCAATAACAGCCGCAGAGTCATCAGAATCATCGACCCGAAGGTAGTCAATTAACATACGATTAACCCTTGATCATGTGCCCATTGGGGAATTGATACAGGCTTGGCTTCGATCACCTTTCTAAACGGAACAACATTTGAGCGATTTTCCTTATCGCACATTAAAGTGATATCAATGCCGTGCGCTAGAAGCTGTTTACGATGGCGATAAAAAGTAGATTCAGGAAGCATATTTTTAAGGCAGATACCCTGTTCCCATAACTTGTAAGACGACTGAATTGGTCTAGGTAGTTTTAATACGGATTCATCAATTAGTTGAAATTGTGCGTTCATTTCCATTCTCCCTAAATAAGTATTAAATAATTCATCAAGTTTTTGTTCAGTGAAGTGATAGCCATGCGTTAAATTTAAGTCTTTTAACTCAAGGGACATAAAGCGTGCTTCGATACGAATCTTTCCTTTTACAAAGTCTTCTAGGCCAATTTCGTTCAAATGGTCAGGCAGTTGATGGCTTTTACCTTTACCCATAAGCTCGCGATACTTGTTGTACATTTTCAGTGCCCAACGACGTGAGTGTTTCTGAAGATAAAGCGTTCCTTTGTCTCTCAGTGCCCTGCCCGTGCGCGTTCGAGCTTTCATTTCAAGTGAGTGAAGCATGGATTCAACCGACTGATCGTTACCCACATCAAAAAGAGAATTCACATCAAACATCTTAACGAGATAATCACCTTTCTTAATTCGCGCCTCAGTCATTTCAGGATTAGAATAAAAATCTAAGTGCTCTTCAAAATTAGAATAAAATTTCTGGAATGATTGAAGGACCAGTAGGTTCATATCGCGAGAACCAAAAACATTGTGACCTTGCAAGAACTTGGAGAGGTTGCCATCGATAAGCAGTGATGAAGCAAAGCCATTACCAGTGCCACCGGCAGACTTGACCATAATGTTTGTTTCATGGGATGAACGACACTCAAGACGCTTGGATGACATCCATTCCATTGAGCCGTCAGGATCAAACGACATAACTTGTCCACTCGGAAGTGGTGGGTGTTGAAATGGTATTTCACCTCGAAACCAATCTAACATTGTATACAAATCCCTAATCCCTATATGAGTAACGTATACAAATCACATATCCCTTGTCAAGATATATACAAATAATATGTATAATAAATATAACGAAAGAAAATAAAGAAAATAAAAATGGAACAATCACACAGCTTCAGAATAAGAGCCGAAAGATGGAAAAGAATAGAAAGTAAAGCGTGGGAATTATCCCAAAAAGCTGGGAAATTAATAAAGCCAACAGATATAGCTGATACTACTCTATGGCTTTACATTGACAAAATAGAGCTAGAAGATATCGAGAACGCAAAAAAGATAAGAAAAACAAAGATTTAAGTGGGGAATCGGTAGTGCGCAAAGAAATGAGACTCTCACGAATGGGAGTAAAGTGCAGTACTACTAGACTCTGCACTTCAAGATCAAAAGCCGAAACCACCATCTGAAAGTGAATACCACAGTAAAATACTCAGTATGGGATACCATACCAAAGTACGGGTGTAACAGAG
>JAFLJP010000108.1 GCA_022712945.1 Gammaproteobacteria bacterium
TAGTTTTGATCATGAAAAAAAGGCATAACCAAAGGGTCAAGCGGACCGGCCTACCGCGGCGTTGTTTTGGTTTGGTGGTAAATTGAAAATTTAGTGTGCTTGGGTAGTTCGGTGTTGGCCGCCCGCTTACCCAGGTCGTTATGCGCTTAAGGAAGATTAGTTGATAAATAAAGAATTATTACATGATCTCTGCTCACTTAGTGGTGACTACAAAGATAATGAGCGATGTTCAGAGATCTTACCAAACGTACCAAGTGGTAAGTATTTGTGTATACGGCTTGATGGCATTGGGCTAAGCAAAAGATACTTAAAGGACAGCATTTTTAATGGTGGTTTTCGTGAGAACATGCGGAAATCCTGGCACTCTACTTATGATGTATTACATCGTAAGTCACCTACTGACGCACAAAATATTTTTCTATGCGCCATGATTTGTTCCGATGAAATATCAATTATTCTAAATTCACAGAAGAATTATTATGATGGACGAATAATGAAGATAGTAACTACCATTGCATCGACATATTCTTCATTCTTCACAGGTCACGGTTTATCTATAAATCCAAAGAAAAAACGTTTATCTGGTTCATTTGATGGTAGACCGCTGATTTTTACTGACACAAACGAAGCATCTGATTACCTTAAGTGTAGGTATTCTTTATATGTAAGAAATACGCTATCAAAAATACTCCGATTAAATGGAGTAAGCTCTGAGGAACTATATTCTGATCAGAATAACAATAATATTGTGTATTATTTAGAGAAAATACATTCACTTGGGTTGGAGTTAGAAATGGAAAGGATTATGGCTCAATCTATCTTTTTTTTACCCGATGAGAGTAATGAGTTAAAGCCACACAAGTTTGAGTCACTAGAGGATATTAATAAAAATATCAATAATCTGATTTACTCTTTCGATACATGGATTAATGAAAAATGCGCATAACAATACGCTCCACCCGATTCGTCACCGCTGCGCGGCTCCTCTCGGGTGAGCTAAAACGTTATGCCCTCAAAAGCAGCCCCGTACCTAACCGGGGCATTCTTTATTAATTTTCTTCGGGTACAAGTAGTAAGCAGTTTTTGTGCATGGTTACAGATACCGGAGTATCAATAGTAAATCCTGCTTTTTCCAACCACGTACCTTTCAGCAATATAAATCCGGTGGTTGGGTTGCCTTTGTGATTTTGGTCTTTGAGGTTGTAGTCTCGGTGGGTTTCTCGTACTTTCAGCGTGCGGTTTTTCATGGTATATCCTTGTGGGCAATTTCTAAGTTGCAATGAACCTTCCATAAAGCAAAAGGTGGCCGGGAGGTTAGAAACAGCCACAAGACTGCCTCGACTTTTCCCTGTAAACAGGTATTGTATAGGTCGAGCCTCCCGGCCATAACAGCCAGATTTCGGGTACAAAAAAACCGCAATACTTCCGGGATGCGGTTTTGCCCGCTTGTGGGGAGTTTCTAAGCTCCATGAGGCCAGCATACTATCATTTGTATTGGAGTCAAGCGTGGCATCATGGCATAACAAAAAGCTCCAGCGGACAGGCTAAAGCGGCACTTGTTTTGCTTACGCAAAAACGCTCCCCTTTAGCCTGCCGCTGAGCTTGGCGTTAGGCCAATTATCCGGCCTCTATAAATTTAACCAATAATCAGGTTTTCCTCATGAGTAATGAATATAACTACAAACATGAGAACAAGATATTATCATCGGTTGTAAGCTTATACATTAAGACTCATGGCAAACAGCCTGCATCACTTGATTCATTCAAGTTTAGTATTATTGACGATGAAATCTTCTATCCTGACAAATATGGAATTGAAGATATTCAAAAAATACGACAATCAATTAATCATCTGTATATACAGAGCCTTGAAATGCAAGGCTACGTTAGAATATCTAATGACCCATCGGCCTACTCTTACTCACTAACATATAGCGGGTATGAAGAAGGATTGAGAATAAATAATCCACTGATACATTTAGCAAAAGATAAGTGGCATATATTGCTTCCAATCACACTATCTTTTGTCATAGCGTTGATAGCAGTCATAAGGCTGACGAAATGCACATAGCCCATGCACACCATATTTCACATTCTGTTGGCTTCGTATGCCATGGCCTAACAAGCAGTTGCACTCTGACACGCTACAGCGTGGTTTTTCGTGGTCATGCGCAACCTGTTATAGTTAATTAATTTAAAAGTTCATCCCTGCGTGCAGGTGAACAATAATCGTTATGTGTACTGAAAATAAAACGGAGATCTAAAGAAATATGAGAGTAGCATTATTAGTGGTTGGGTTGATGTATGCATCTTGCGCGAGCGCAGCTACTGTGGGAATACCATACGGTGACGTAAAGTCTCTAACGTATAGGGGCGGCTGGGTTAGTTTTAAGATAGTAGGTGAAGATGGGACCAACTATTGTTCTTCATGCCCTACTGATCCAGGCCTACAAGGTAGAGAAAAATGTTGGATAGAAGAAACAAAGAATGCCCAATTGAGTATGATCCTATCAGCTCAGGCAAGAGGGAAGATGATTCGGGGGCGAATTAGTGATCAAGCAAACTGTAATGTTTATGAAATGACTGTGCAGGATTAAGTTTAGCCACATAACCAATCGTTCCACCCGATTCGTCACCGCTGCGCGGCTCCTCTCGGGTGAACTCAAACGTTATATGTCAATTTGGTTTTGTGAAATTATTGAGTTTTAAGTTTATAAATCAGATTAGTTGTTTTGTTTTTGTCACTTCGTTGGTTTATGAAAGTAGCTTCAAGTGAAGTTGTTCTTTTTTATCACGCTGTCGTGAATGAAAAGTAGAATAGATCGCCAAGAATTATTTAAGTAGCGTTTATATTTGGTTTTCAGCACGTGTTTATCGCTTTCCCCTAATGAAGGGTTTGGCCACGAGAAAGAGTTAAGCTTCTTTCATTATTGAAAGCAGCACTGAAACTTCGCGGCTTCTATTATTTTGAGAACTCAAGTTAGCGTTCATCGTCAAATCAAGGTCAGTTGTTAGTGGATCATCCAGTCAGTGGCCAAACCCACTAAGAGCCAAGGCATTAGGTGTCGCCATTTATCAGCGGTTTTGTTAACGTAGGTTTATGGAAAGGATGAAGTGTTTACATATAACAAAGTGAATTAACACGGACAGTCCTCCGCGGTGTTCGTTTGTGCTATAAAACCCATAGCACAAGCCTCTCACCGCT
>JAFLJP010000003.1 GCA_022712945.1 Gammaproteobacteria bacterium
AACCCCGGCCCCTCGAACGCCAACATGGGGGGAAGCCAGGGGATCACTCAATTCACCATCGGCAGTGGCAAGCGCACTATCATAGGTGATTGAGATCGGGTGATCATTGCTAAGGTCGATTCCGATATTCCGGGTATTGCCACTGTTCGCCCCATAACTACCATCGGGGATCACGCCACCGCTACCCGCGCCACTCATGACAATATTGGCTGCTGCACCATTGAGCACATTAACCGAGCCAATAGCGATCACTCCGTCATGACAAGAGAGACAAAGTTTTGAGGAGTTACTGGGTGCAGTCGGAGCACCTCCCGCAAGGCTACTCGACTCCATTGAGCTGGAGTTATACGTCGTATAGAGGACGGTATAGCCAGCATCCCCTTCTAACTTGCGATTCCAAAGCGGGGCTCCGGGGGCCGCATTAGCCGAGTGAGGGGTATGGCAAAAAACACAAATGCGTGTTTCTGAAGTAGCGTTAACGGTACGAGTATCCTCCCCCGCACCGCCCCATGCTTGGGATAGGTTATGCTTGGTATTCGCAACATCGGATATTTTTGCAGCTTGAGCATCGCCAAACAGTAGTAAAACTCCAATACTGGCGGCAAACAGAAAAAAATTAAGCGGCATCTTGTTGATTCCCATTCACTAAAGCAGCTATAAAAGCCAAACGACAAATTAAACAACAGTTATTTAACTGTATTTGATGCAATATTAACACAGGGACAAGGTTATTTGTCAGGGCAATCGGCTTCCCAAATCACCAGATAGAGAGTCAGCGGCCCTCAATATTCACCCCAAAACCTGTTTTCATCACCTAATTTGAAAGGGCGGCACAATAAGACCTCTATTTTAGTCAACATTGGCGGGGTGAAGGGTTAAAAATCAACTCTTTCCATTTTTCAGGCGGATTTATCCTGTCGTTAAGGGCAAAACGGTACGTGATGGATTAAATGGGTGGTGGGGTAAGCTGTTTCAGTGAATGCAAAACCTTCGTTAATAATACGTTGTGCCTGGCTTGAAGTTTCACATACCACTGACGGCTTGTTTGGTCGCTAACCATTATACAGCCAAGGCTTTTTGCTTTTTAGAAGTTTCTACCTGGGGATTGAGGTAACTTACTGGCATTGACTCTGCCCCAATTTTCTGCGGTTGCCCACGATGGCCCCTCGCATCTGGCGATGACCGACCGCCGCAGCTGGGCTGGGCAGTGGTCACCATTACACTGTTTTTGCTACTGGCTTCCTGGTCTATTATATGGATACGCAAGGGGAAAAACTTGGGCGCTGCCTTCGTGGCCTGCATGGTTATCGGTGGGGCTGTTTTAGGTTCGACCGCTTGGCACGATGGTTTACCGCTATGGTTTAGGGGGAATGTCACTGCCTCAATTCAGTGGTGACGGGCATGACCACGACCATAGCCTCTTGTGTCCAGGGTAGTCGTGCAGGCGAGATGAATGATGCGACGATGGATTTTAGAGGCATGGATCAAGTGATGGATCATGACGATAAATATCAGCATTAATTAGCCCATATTAAATAGTAACGGGCGTAGCTTGTAAGCGGGGTGAGTGTGGAGGACGATTGCTGTGTCGATGATTTTAACTTGAGGCCTGTACCCGGAGCAGGGCGTGAGGCGATCAAGCTCTATACGGAAGGGGATCAACTCTTTGAGGCGATGCTCACCGCAATCGGCCATGCAAAAAAATATCTGTGGATGGCAACCTACATCTTTGCCGATGATGAAGTGGGGCGCTGTTTTGCCAACGCCCTGGCAGAGCGGGCAAGGGCCGGGGTGGAGGTGCGGCTTCAGGTGGATGCCTTTGGCTCACTGTTTCAATTTTACCGCACACTGGGGCCGCTGCTTGAAGAATCGGGTGTCACGGTTCACCACTTTCACCGTTGGTACTGGCGTAAGCCGTTGCGTTATAACCGCCGGGATCACCGTAAACTCTTGGTGGTGGATGGTGAGACCGCTTTTTTGGGCGGTTTTAACATTCACCGCCAGAGCTCACAGCGCTATTTTGGTGCTACACGCTGGCGTGATACCCACGCCTCATTCCAAGGGGAATTGGCCGCTCAGGCAGCAGAACTGTTTGACGCCTTCTGGCGGGGTGACCGGCACCATATTCCACAAGAGAACAAACAGGCAAACAGTGTGCTGGTGCCCAATCAGAGTCGCTCTTGTCGACGGCGAATCGCCTGCATCTATGCCGATTTTCTGGGCAATGCCAAACAGCAGGTCTGCCTGACAACACCCTACTTCGTGCCCGATCACCATACCCAGAAAAGTCTGCTTGATGCGGTAAAGCGGGGTGTTGAAGTGCGCCTGCTGGTGCCGCGTACCAGCGATGTGCGTCTGGCCCGCTGGGCTGCCAACGCGGTGTATGCCCGGCTGCTGGATGCCGGGGTGGAAATTTATGAATACCGGCCAAGAATGCTACATGCCAAAGTGGCCATCGCCGATGGCCAGTGGGCGACACTGGGCACGGCCAATCTGGATTACCGCAGCCTGCTGCAAAACTATGAGCTGAATTTGGTCAGTCGAGACCCTGACCTTTGTCGTCGTTTGCAGGCACAGTTCGAGGCCGATTTGACAGAGGCTTCAGCAGTCAATGCCACACGCTGGCGGCAACGCCGCTGGGTACCCCGTCTGGCGGAACTGTTGGGCTGGAGCGTCAGGCGATGGTTGTAAATTGGTCGGGGAACGGAGACATGAGTGAATTCTGATCAATATATCTGGCTGCTCTGGTCGAGCGCATTTCTGATTCCCTGGGCATTGGTCTACTGGCACTTTCCGGCACAACAGAAGGCGATGTTTTGTGGGTTGGTACACTGTCAGCCCCTACCAAAAGGGGCTGACAGTGTGCTGATTTATTTACCATGCCATTTGGCCTGACCGAGCCGCTGTTTGTGCCGGAATACTGGATGCCACCGAGCCTGTTCGATCTGGCGCTGAATACCGACTTCGATATCGAAAGCCTGATCTTCTATTTTGGTATTGGTGGCATTGGCGCTGTCTTTGATAATGTAATCAGCCGGGAAAAACAACATTTGCAGCCTCCTGTCGTCCGGTCTCTCCTTTCTGTACTAGCGTTATTCCCTCCAATCTACTCATTTTTTCCTGATGCAGCAGGGTGAGCCTCTTTCACCGTCACTGCGGATTTGGCTTGTTCTGGTCTGTTGAATCTCTTACCCTTTGCCGATCGACTATTAAATGATTGGATCTCTATATGGCAAATACCACGGTGCATGACACGATTCGCGCGATCAGTTGGACAGATAACAGGTTACAGCTACTTGATCAGCGTCGTTTGCCGGGTGAGTACACTACGCTCAGTTATGAAACGGTCGATGAGGTGGCTGATGCGATTCGAGATATGGTGGTGCGGGGTGCACCGGCGATTGGTGTGACAGCCGCTTATGGTGTTGTGTTGGCCGCTCGTGCGCAGTTTGCCAAAGCAGGCGTGCGCTGGGCATCGACGATACAAGCGGATCTGGATCGGTTGGCACAATCACGCCCGACAGCGGTAAATCTGTTTTGGGCGATTGAACGTATGCAGGCTTTGGTCTCGAGGTTGGGGCATGGAAACCCCGAGGCGGCACTGCTTGCAGAGGCGATTGCGATCCATGAAGAGGATGTTGCCGCTAATCGCCGTATGGGTGAGTTGGGTGCGGCGTTGATTGAGTCTCCCTGTGCGGTGCAAACCCATTGCAACACCGGCTCTTTGGCGACCGGTGGTTACGGTACCGCGCTGGGGGTGATTCGTTCTGCCTATGCTGCGGGTAAAATTTCAGAGGTGTTTGCTGATGAGACCCGCCCCTGGTTGCAGGGTGCGCGCCTGACGGCGTGGGAGTGTGTGCAGGATAATATTCCGGTGACGCTGCTGGCGGATGGTGCGGGTGCACACCTGATGAAGCAGGGGGCGGTTAAATGGTTGATTGTCGGTTCTGACCGGATTGCTGCCAATGGTGATGTGGCGAACAAAATTGGTACCTATCATGCTGCTATTGCTGCCAAGTACCATGGGGTGAAGTTGATGGTGGTGGCACCCACGTCCACTATTGATATGGCGATTAGCAGTGGTGATGAGATACCGATCGAGTCACGTCCTGATTCTGAGGTTTTGTCGATGAATGGAGAGCCGGTAGCGGCTGCGGGTGCGAAGGCGTGGAATCCATCATTTGATGTGACTCCAGCTGCACTGGTGGATGCGATTGTTACTGAGCGTGGTGTGGTGTTAAAGCCTGATCGTGAAAAAATGACTGAATTAATGAACAATTGAGCGCTATTTAACGCTTTCGATAAACCCTGATGGTTATGAGCGCCTCTGAATTTGATTCTGGGGCGTTTTTTTTGATATGCGGTACCTTTGCCTATGCTCTCTATGTTAGTATCAGAGTAATAAATTTCGTCAGGAAATACGGATAGGCTGTTGGGGTTTTGATCGGCGATATGCCTGCATATGATCTCATCCCGGATAGCTCTATTTGTATCGCCCTGAAAACAGCTAAACGTATTGGGTAATGAAAATTAATGGATACATTTGCTAAAGAAGTCATTCCGGTCAATCTCGAAGATGAGATGAAGCAATCCTATCTTGATTATGCCATGAGCGTCATTGTTGGGCGTGCGCTGCCTGATGTGCGTGATGGCTTGAAGCCGGTTCATCGCCGTGTGCTTTACGCCATGTCGGTGCTGGGGAATGACTGGAACAAGGCTTACAAGAAATCAGCCCGTGTGGTGGGTGACGTTATCGGTAAGTACCACCCGCATGGCGATACCGCAGTTTACGATACCATCGTTCGCATGGCACAGCCGTTTTCACTGCGCTATATGCTGGTGGATGGTCAGGGGAACTTCGGCTCGGTGGATGGTGATTCACCCGCTGCAATGCGTTATACCGAAGTGCGTATGGCGCGTATCGCCCATGAGATGCTGGCGGACCTGGACAAAGAGACCGTCGACTTTACCCCCAACTACGATGAAACCGAGCATGAACCGGCGGTCTTTCCAGCAAGAGTTCCCTGTTTGTTAGTGAATGGTTCTGCCGGTATTGCAGTCGGTATGGCAACCAATATTCCACCGCACAATTTGACCGAAGTGATCAATGCTTGTCTGGCGGTGGTTGATAACCCATCAATCGATATTGATGGCCTGATGGAATACATACCGGGCCCGGATTTTCCGACAGCCGCTTTTATTAATGGTGCCAATGGAATTCACGAGGCTTACCACACTGGCCGTGGTCGCATCTATGTGCGTTCGCGCAGCCACATTGAGACCGCCAGTAATGGTAAGCAGTCGATTGTGGTGACCGAGTTACCTTATCAGGTAAACAAGGCGCGCCTGCTGGAGAAAATTGCCGAGCTGGTTAAGGATAAAAAGATCGAAGGCATCACTGAATTGCGTGACGAGTCGGATAAAGACGGTATGCGTATGGTGGTGGAGCTGCGCCGGGGCGAAGTGGCAGAGGTGATACTGAACAACCTCTATCAACAGACTCAAATGCAGAATGTTTTTGGTATCAACATGGTGGCGCTGGTGGATGGACAGCCGCGCATTCTGAACTTGAAACAGATTCTTGAGGCGTTTATACGCCACCGCCGTGAAGTGGTGACTCGCCGCACCGTGTTTGAACTGCGCAAAGCGCGGGAGCGCGCCCATCTGTTGGAAGGGTTGGCGGTGGCGCTGGCCAATATCGATCCGATCATTGCCCTGATCAAAGTAGCACCCAGCCCTGCCGAGGCGAAAGCCCAACTGGTTGGCACACCGTGGCTTGCCGGTGTGGTGTTGGATATGTTACAGCGGGCAGGTGCTGAGGCTTCTCGCCCTGACGGCTTGGAGAAAGAGTTTGGTTTGATCGGTGATTACTACCACCTCTCAGAGGCACAGGCACAGGCTATTCTAGATCTTCGTCTACACCGTTTGACCGGGCTTGAGCAAGATAAAATAATTAGTGAATACAAAAACTTATTGGAAGTAATTGAGGATTTACTTGATATTCTAGGCAGCCAGGTGCGTTTGATGCAGGTGATTCGTGATGAGCTGCTGGCGATACGTGACCAATACGGTGATGAGCGCCGTACCGAAATTTTACAAACTCGCCTCGATCTGACTCTTGAAGATTTGATTACAGAAGAGGAGGTGGTGGTCACCCTCTCCCACGAAGGGTACGCCAAGGCGCAGCCTCTTACCGATTACCGCGCACAGCGTCGGGGTGGCAAAGGCAAGTCGGCTACCAGCATGAAGGAAGAGGATTTCATCGACAAGCTCTTCATCGCCAATACTCACGACACCATTCTCTGCTTCTCAAGTCGTGGTCGAGTCTACTGGAAGAAGGTGTATGAGTTGCCGCAGGCCAGTCGTGCTTCACGGGGCAAGCCGATTATCAACTTGCTGCCGCTGGAAGAGGGCGAGCGCATCAATGCGATTCTGCCGATTCGGGAGTTTGAAGAGAACAAGTTTGTCTTTATGGCTACCTCCAGTGGTGTGGTGAAGAAGACCTCACTGAAAAACTTCTCTCGCCCACGCAGTAACGGCATCATCGCGGTGGAGTTGCGTGAAGGGGATCAGCTGATTGGAGTTGATATTACCGATGGCGAAAAAGATATTATGATGTTTGCCAGTAATGGTAAGGCAGTACGCTTTAGCGAAAGCAAGGTGCGCGCCATGGGGCGTACCGCCTGTGGTGTTCGGGGCATTCGTCTGGCAGAAGGTCAGCACGTTATCTCACTGGTGATTGTGGATGAAGGTTATATTCTGACCGCCACTGAAAACGGCTACGGTAAACGCACCGCAATCAGTGAATACCCTTGCAAGGGACGTGGTGGGCAAGGGGTTATCTCGATCCAGTCTTCAGAACGCAATGGCGCGGTTGTAGGGGCTACACTGGTTACTGATGATGATGATCTGATGTTGATCAGCAATGCTGGAACCCTGGTGCGTACACCGGCGGCTGAGGTTTCCACTATGAGTCGCAATACCCAGGGTGTGCGTCTGATTAAGCTGTCGAAAGGCGAGTTGTTGGTGGGTGTTGAGCGAATTGTTGAACCGCCGATGGATGATGACGAGATGGAAGATGAGGGTGGGGCGGCTGAGTCAGGGGAAGAATAAACTTTAACTTTTCTTGCTAACACCTTGTTTTATTTGTTTATAGTTGAGATATTTTAGTGTCGCGTGTTTATAATTTCAGTGCCGGGCCGGCGATGTTGCCGCAGGCGGTTTTAGAGATCGCCCAACGGGAAATGCTTGACTGGCATGGCTCCGGTATGTCGATTATGGAGATGAGCCACCGGGGGAAAGAGTTTACCACCATGGCCGAAAAGGCAGAGGCTGATCTTCGTGAGTTGATGTCGATTCCGGACAACTACAAGGTGCTGTTCTTGCAGGGCGGTGCATCCACTCAGTTTGCGATGATCCCGATGAATCTGCTGCGCGGTAAAACAAGCGTTGATTATATTAACACCGGAGACTGGTCCAAAAAGGCGATTGCCGAAGCGAAGCACTATTGCCAGGTAAATATTGCGGCCAGCTCAGAGCATAATGGTTTCACCTCAGCGCCTTCCCAGTCGCAACTGACACTCGACCCCAATGCCGCTTATGTGCACTATGTACCCAATGAGACGATTCGCGGCGTTGAGTTCGACTACATTCCTGATACCGGTGATGTGCCGCTGGTGGCGGATATGTCATCCACTATTCTCTCACGTCCGGTTGATGTCTCTCGATTTGGGATGATCTATGCGGGTGCACAAAAAAATATCGGTCCGGCGGGTTTAACCCTGGTGATTATTCGTGATGACCTGCTGGGTGAAACCTTGGCGGGTACTCCCACTATGTTTGATTATAAAATTCATGCGGACTATGGCTCGATGTACAACACCCCACCAACCTATGGTTTCTATTTAGCCGGTTTGGTTTTTGCCTGGTTGAGAGCGCAGGGTGGGTTGGTTGCCATGGCAGAGCTAAACAGGCGCAAGGCTGAAAAGCTCTATGCGGCGATTGATGGCGACGCATTTTATACTAACCCCGTTGCGCTCAATCAGCGCTCTTGGATGAATGTACCTTTCACACTATCCGATGCGACACTGGATGCGGCTTTTTTGCAGCAGGCTGAATCACGCGGTTTGGTTACCCTGAAAGGGCATCGCTCGGTGGGTGGTATGCGTGCCAGTATCTACAACGCCATGCCGGAGGCTGGGGTTGATGCGCTGATCGCATTCATGGCGCAGTTTTCTCAAGGAAACTGTGAATAAGTCTGATTGAATCATGGCTTGTTCAGGGCTTTCTCAGCAGTAGAGTGGATACATTTATTCGCTGGTATGTGATGTTTGAAATGAGTAACAGAGATGAATAATAACGAAGAGAAACTATCGGTAATCCGCCAGAAAATTGATTCTTTGGACATTCAAATTCAAGAATTAATCAATCAGCGGGCGGCCTGTGCGGATGAGGTTGCGCGAATCAAGGAGAGCGAAGGGGTTGAGCGGGCGATCTTTTACCGCCCCGAGCGTGAAGCGCAGGTGTTGCGCATGGTGAAAGCGCGCAATAAAGGACCGCTGGCCGCAGAAGAAATGGCGCGCCTGTTTCGTGAAATCATGTCGGCCTGCCTTGCCCACGAGCTGCCAATGCACATCGGGTTTTTAGGCCCGGAGGGGACCTATACCCACGCTGCGGTACTTAAACACTTTGGTCACTCGGTTAAAAGCCAACCCCTTTCAACCATTGATGAAGTTTTTCGTGAAGTGGAGGCGGGCGCAGTTAATTACGGCGTGGTGCCGGTCGAAAACTCCACCGAAGGGGTGGTTAATCACACCCTCGATAGCTTTATGAACTCGTCACTGTCGGTTTGTGGTGAAGTCGAGTTACGCATTCATCACTGCCTGCTCTCCATGGGTGAAGAGCGAAAAAGTATTAAACGCATCTACAGCCATCAGCAGTCACTGGCACAGTGCCGTGAGTGGCTGGATGCTAATTTGTACTATGCCGAACGTGTTGCGGTAAACAGTAACGCCGAGGCCGCGCGTCTGGCTGCTGAAGACAGTGAATCTGCGGCTATTGCCAGCAGCACGGCGGCTGAAATTTATGGTCTGAATATATTGGCACATAATATTGAAGATCACCCCGATAACACCACCCGATTTTTGATCATTGGCAACCGGCCCGTGCCTGCCAGTGGTGAAGATAAAACCTCGCTGCTGGTTTCAACCGCCAATAAAGCGGGTTCGTTACACGGTTTGCTGTCGCCCTTTGTCAAGCACGGTGTATCGATGACACGCATTGAGTCCCGTCCATCCAAGCGTGCGGTGTGGGAATATGTGTTCTTTATCGATGTTAATGGTCATGCCGATGACCCAGATGTTGCGATGGCGCTGAGTGAACTGGATAATGAAGCAGCAATGATGCGCCTGCTGGGCTCTTACCCCAAGGCTGTTCTGTAGTATTTTTGGAAGTTCCCCATGTCGAATCGTTTTCAATCCTTTGACTCTGTTGCGCTGTCTGGCGTTCAGAAACTTAGCCCATACCAACCGGGTAAACCTGAAAGTGAGCTGAAGCGCGAGCTGGGGGTGACAGAGATCACCAAGCTTGCCTCCAATGAAAACCCACTCGGTAGCAGTCCCAGAGTGGTTGAGGCGATTTCCCACTCACTGGCCACGTTGACACGTTATCCCGATGGCGCAGGTTTTGAGTTAAAAGAGGCGCTGGCAGCCCGCCATCAGGTTGATAGCTGTTCGATCACCTTGGGCAATGGTTCAAGCGAAGTGATCGAGCTGGTGACGCGGGTTTTTGTTGCACCGGGTGATGAGGTTGTTTTTTCTCAGCATGCGTTTGCCATGTACCCGATTATCACCCAGGCGGTGGGCGGTCAGGTGGTTGAGGTGCCTGCCTGTGAATGGGGGCATGATTTGACGGCGATGCTCGCTGCTATTAGTGATAAAACGCGCATTATCTTTGTCGCCAATCCTAATAATCCAACCGGTACTTGGTTGACGGGTGATGTGCTACACAACTTTTTAAGTCGGGTACCGGAGCGGGTTGTGGTGGTTATTGATGAGGCCTATTTCGAATATGCCAATAACCCCCACGCAGGTGCTGTAGATTACCCCGATGCGATGCAGTGGCTTGATGACTTTCCCAATTTGGTCGTTACCCGCACCTTCTCCAAAGCCTTTGGTCTAGCCGGTTTGCGGGTGGGCTATAGTGTTTCCAGTCCGGTGATTGCTGACTTAATGAATCGAATCCGTCCACCGTTTAATGTGAACACTCCGGCACAAGTTGCAGCATTGACGGTGCTCGATGACGCACCCCATCTGCAACAGAGCCTGGCGGTGAATGTGGCAGGTATGTCGCAGCTTACGGCGGGCCTTGTTGCTTTGGGGCTGAATTATATTCCATCCATTGCCAACTTCATTTGTGTAGAGGTGGGTGATAATGCACGAGTAGTGTATGATGCGCTGTTGAAAAAAGGGGTTATTGTCCGCCCGGTTGCCAATTACGGCATGCCACGACATCTGCGTGTCAGTATCGGAACCGAACAAGAAAACAGCCATTTTCTCAGCGCCTTAAAGCCGGTGCTGGATGATTTAAGGAATGCGCGTGAAATAACTTGAGCACTTCTGGCGCAGGGTTTTTGCGTCCATGCAAGGCATCAAAATGGGCGCATAGTGAGCTACGCAACCGTTTTGATAACACCGCATGGGCGTAAAAAGACAAGCCAGAATGTTCAAGTTGTTCCATGCGCGTTCCTAAGCCAAGGTCGAATAGATGATCATTATTATGAATAAGGCGTGCAGCGATGAACAGATCGCTGCGGTTGAAGGTAAAGTTAAAGCAGCAGGCATGCAGCTTAATATCTCACGGGGTATTGAACGCACAGTGCTTGGCCTGATTGGCGATGAGCTGGTGGTTGATAAAGAGCTGATCGAGATTTTACCCGGCGTGGAGAAAGTTATCCGGGTGATGAAACCCTATAAGATAGTCTCCCGCGAATCGCAAAGTGAAAACAGCATTATTGATATCAAGGGTATCAAGCTGGGTGGCAACCAGATTCAGGTGATTGGTGGCCCTTGCTCGGTCGAGACACCGGCACAGATGGATGCCGCCGCCCAAGGTGTAGTGGCGGCCGGTTGTAAAATGTTGCGTGGTGGTGCATTCAAGCCACGTACCAGTCCATACAGTTTTCAGGGGCTGGGAGTGGAAGGACTTGAACTGATGCGCGAAGCGGCGGATAAACACGGTTTGCCGATGGTCACCGAGTTGATGGATGTGCGGCAGCTTGATTATTTTCTGCAATATGGGGTGGATGTGATTCAGATTGGCACCCGCAATATGCAAAACTTTGACCTGCTAAAAGAGGTGGGGCGCTTGAAGGTGCCGGTCATTCTAAAGCGCGGCATGTCGGCGACTATAAAAGAGTGGTTGATGTCTGCGGAGTACATTGCCGCCGGAGGTAATCACAATATTATCTTCTGTGAGCGCGGTGTGCGTAGCTTTGAGACGGCATACCGCAACATGCTTGATGTGACCGCGATTCCAGTGTTGAAACGGGAAACCCACCTGCCGGTTATTGTTGACCCCAGTCATGCGGGTGGTAAGGCGTGGATGGTGCCTGCATTGACACGTGCCGCAGTAGCCGCAGGTGCCGATGGCTTGTTGATTGAGATGCACCCGAGCCCTTGTGACGCCTGGTGTGATGCCGATCAAGCACTCAACCCCCAGGAGCTGAAAACATTGGTGAATGATGTTGGTGCCATCGCCAAGGTTCTTGGCCGCGAGCTGGGTTAAACCTCACTATGTCAAAACTGATTCAACAACTAACCATTATTGGAGTGGGTCTGATTGGTGGCTCATTGGCGCGGGCGCTGAAACAGGCTGAGGTGTGTGGTGAAATTGTTGGCTGCGGTCGCAACGAAGCAGAGCTGAAAAAAGCAGTTGAGCTGGGTGTGATTGATCGCTATGCCCTGGATCAAGCGGAGGCTGTTCGTGGTGCAGATATGGTTCTGTTGGCCGTTCCTTTAGGTGCAATGCGCGCTGTTATGACCTCGATCGCTCCTGCGATAGGGAAAAATACAATTCTGACTGACGTGGGCAGCGCCAAAGGCAGCGTGGTTGATGATGCCAAGGCTGTATTTGGTGAGATGCCCCGGAATTTAGTACCGGGCCACCCGATTGCCGGTACCGAAAAAAGTGGGGTTGAAGCCTCTTTTGCGACGCTCTATCAGGGGCGAAAAGTAATTTTGACACCACTTGAAAATGGCGATGAGGCGGCGTTAAAGACGGTTGCAGCGATGTGGCGTCACGCCGGTGCGGATGTGGTCGAAATGAGCGTTGAACACCATGACCGTGTTTTAGCGGCGACCAGCCATCTTCCCCATGTATTGGCCTACGCACTGGTTGACAGTCTGGCGCGGATGGATGAAACCGGAGAGGTCTTCAAGTATGCGGCCGGTGGTTTTCGTGACTTCACTCGCATTGCCTCCAGTGATGCTCAAATGTGGCATGACATCTGTCTGGCAAATCGTCACGAGGTTTTGAATATGCTGGGGCGTTTTCGTGAAGATTTGGATGCGTTGACCTCGGCATTCGAAACTGCTGATGGTGAGGCTATTCTCAAATGTTTCTCACGCGCCAAACGGGCCCGTGATCACTTCTCAAAAATAATGGCAGAGTAAACCATAATGAGTGCGACGACATTTCATGTTGCCCCGGGTGGCAAGCTGACCGGTTCCATCCGAGTGCCGGGTGACAAATCAATTTCCCACCGTTCGATTATGTTTGGCTCACTGGCGGATGGTGTTACTGAGGTGACGGGTTTCCTGGAAGGGGATGATGCGTTGGCAACCCTGCAAGCCTTTCGTGATATGGGGGTGCAGATTGATGGGCCGGAAACGGGTCGAGTGACGATTCATGGTGTAGGAATTAGCGGCTTGAAGCAGCCTGATCAGCCGCTGGATATGGGGAACTCGGGCACCTCGATTCGTCTGTTGTCAGGCCTGCTGGCAGGGCAGGGGATCGACGTTACTTTAGTGGGTGATCGTTCGCTCTCCAAGCGCCCGATGCGCCGGGTGATCGATCCATTGACAGAGATGGGTGCCGTGGTTGAGAGCAACGAAAAGGGTACATTGCCTCTGCATATTAAGGGCAATGCATCGCTAAGAGGGATCGATTACGCGATGCCGATGGCCAGTGCACAGGTGAAATCCTGTGTGTTGCTGGCGGGTATTTATGCCGATGGCGACACCTGTGTGACTGAGCCAGCTCCCACGCGTGATCATACGGAACGTATGTTGCAGGCGTTTGGTTATGAAGTGACACGCAATGGGAGTCGGGCCTGTTTAACCGGTGGCGGGCGCTTGACTGCATCTGACATCGAAGTGCCGGCTGATATTTCATCCGCCGCTTTTTTCATGGTAGCTGCATCGATTGCTCCCGGTTCCGATATCACTCTTGAGCACGTGGGGATTAATCCGACCCGTATTGGGGTGATCAATATTCTCAAAGCAATGGGTGGTGACATCACGCTGCTTAATGAGCGTATGGTGGGTGGCGAGCCGGTTGCCGATATTCAGGTGCGTTACGCTGCGTTGAATGGTATCGATATTCCACTGGATCAGGTGCCGTTGGCGATTGATGAATTTCCGGTGCTGTTTGTGGCCGCTGCATGTGCTGATGGCACCACCATATTACGTGGAGCTGAAGAGCTGCGAGTCAAGGAGAGTGACCGCATTCAGGCGATGGCAGATGGCCTTCGAATATTGGGTATTGATGCCGAGCCGACTCCCGATGGCATGATTATTCAAGGTGGGCAGATGGGGGGTGGTTGCGTTGAGAGTCACGAAGATCATCGTATCTCGATGTCATTTGCTGTGGCTGCGTTGCGCGCATCAGACGACATCGTGATTAATGATTGCTCCAATGTAAACACCTCCTTCCCGGACTTTGTTTCACTTGCTGCGAGCAGCGGTATAAAAATTAACGTATAATCCGCGAAATTTTAAGGTGATGCGGTGGCGGGGGGCTGCTGCACGACAAGAAAAGGTAGGGGAATGAGTGACGATTTTGGTAATTCAGCGGTTCCGGTGATCGCCATTGATGGGCCAAGTGGTGCGGGTAAGGGCACTGTTGGGCGTCGACTGGCAAAAAGTCTGGGGTTTGCATTTTTGGATAGTGGTGCACTCTATCGCCTGTCAGCACTGGCGGCGATGCACCACGGTATTTCATTGGATGATGAGGAGTCGATCAGTACTCTGGCGGCACACTTGGATGTGCAATTTCGCTCAAACCCTGAAAATGGTGATGCTCTGATTCTACTGGAAGGAGAGGATGTTACACGTGCCATTCGTACCGAAGAGTGTGGGTTGGCAGCATCCAAAGTTGCTGTATTTTCCAGTGTTCGACAGGCTCTATTAGAGCGCCAGTGGGCTTTTCGCGAGTCCCCCGGGCTTGTGGCTGATGGCCGTGATATGGCCAGCGTGGTCTTTCCTGATGCACCATTGAAAGTGTTTTTGACCGCCACAGCAGAGGAACGCGCCCAGCGACGCTATAATCAGTTGATGGAAAAGGGCGAGACTGTTAAAATTGAGGAGATTTTAGGCGACATTATCACGCGTGATGAGCAGGATCAGCAACGAGCAGTCGCCCCTTTGCGTACGCTGCCCGATGCGGTTGTGATTGATACAACCACGATGACAATTGATCAAATCATCGATGAGCTGACCATGTTGTGTCGTGATCGCCTGGGATTAACTATTTAAGAGGCCTGCTATTTAGCGGGTTATTTGTTTAACTAACGACGGCGCAAGCCGTAATCACACCGTCTCCTGATTCAAGGAGGCAAGGAACTATACATGAGCGAAAGTTTCGCGGAACTATTTGAAGAGAGCCAGAATAAAGTCAATATGGAGTCAGGTGCCATCCTTGAAGGTATCATCGTCCATATCGGTCCTGACGTTGTTGTGGTCAACGCAGGGCTGAAATCTGAAGGCGTTATTCCGGTCGAACAATTTTATAATGAGAACGGTGAACTCGACATCAGTGAAGGCGATGTTGTGGAAGTTGCACTGGATACCATCGAAGATGGTTTTGGTGAGACCCGCCTTTCCCGTGAAAAAGCACGCCGTGCACAAGCCTGGGTTCGCCTTGAGAAAGCGTGTGAAGCGGGTGAAATTGTTACCGGTCTTATCTCTGGCCGTGTTAAAGGTGGCTTCACCGTTGAGTTGGGTGATATCCGTGCCTTCCTTCCTGGATCTTTGGTTGATGTGCGCCCAGTGCGTGATCCCAGCTATCTGGAAGGTAAAGATCTTGAGTTTAAAGTAATCAAACTTGATCGTAAGCGTAACAACGTTGTTGTTTCACGCCGTGCCGTGGTTGAAGCGGAGTCAAGTGAAGAGCGCGAAGAGCTGCTGAAGAGCCTGGAAGAGGGCAAGGTTGTTAAGGGTATCGTTAAGAACCTGACCGATTACGGCGCATTTATCGATCTTGGCGGTGTTGATGGCCTGCTGCATATCACTGATATGTCTTGGAAGCGCATCAAGCACCCCAGTGAGCTGATCAATGTGGGTGACGAAATTGATGTTCGTGTATTGAAGTTTGACCGTGAACGTAACCGTGTATCGCTTGGCATGAAGCAGCTTGGCGAAGATCCATGGCAGGATGTTGCCCGTCGTTACCCTGTTAGCTCGCGCCTGTTTGGTAAAGTAACTAACCTTGCTGATTACGGCTGCTTCATCGAGCTGGAAGAGGGCGTTGAAGGTCTGGTTCACGTTTCTGAAATGGATTGGACCAATAAAAACATCCATCCGTCTAAAGTTGTTCAGGTGGGTGATGAAGTCGAAGTGGTTGTTTTAGATCTGGATGAGGAGCGCCGTCGGATCTCTTTGGGCATGAAACAGTGCCAGTCGAACCCTTGGGAAGCGTTCTCAGCAACTCACAACAAAGGCGACAAGCTGGCAGGTAAGATCAAGTCAATTACTGACTTTGGTGTATTTGTGGGTCTGGACGGCGGTATTGATGGTCTGGTTCACCTGTCTGATATCTCTTGGCACGAAACCGGTGAAGATGCGATTCGCAACTTCAAGAAGGGCGATGAGATCGAAACCATGATCCTCTCTATTGATCCTGAGCGTGAGCGTATCTCTCTGGGCATCAAACAGCTGGAGAAAGACCCCGTCTCTAACTTCGTTGCCGCACATCCGAAAGGCACTGTTGTTAATGGTGTTGTTAAGGAAGTCGAAGCCAAGTCTGTATTGATTGAGCTGGAAGAGGGCGTTGAAGGTACACTGCGCGCGGCTGATATTTCGCGGGATCATATTGCAGATGCTAAAGATGTCTTTAAAGTCGGCGATGCAGTAGAAGCCATGTGCATGGGGCTTGATCGTAAAAATCGTTCTATTTCACTGTCTATCAAAGCGAAAGATAATGAAGAAGAAGCGGTTGCGATGGAAGGCTTCAGCAAGCGCTCTGAGTCGACTACTCCGACACTGGGTGATTTGATTAAAGAGCAAATGGAGAAGTAATTTCTCTGTTTTGAATGGGAGGCACACAATCAAGTGTGCCTCTCGCTCTAAATTGATGAGGGAAGATGAAATGACAAAATCTGAGTTGATTGAGATCATTGCTCGTAATCAAACGCAGCTTGCCTACAAAGATGTTGAATTATCTGTGAAAGCTTTAATTGAACAGATGGCCCAATCATTATCATCCGGCGAACGAATAGAGATTCGTGGGTTTGGTAGTTTTTCTCTTCATTTCCGTCCGCCAAGGGTAGGGCGAAACCCCAAGACAGGTGAGTCTGTCTCCCTTTCAGGTAAGTATGTTCCACATTTTAAACCAGGCAAGGAGTTGAGAGAGCGTGTTAATGAGGCGATCTCTAAATAGTTCCTCCTAAAAATTCTCAAAAAACGGCAGTGTTAATGTTAACCCTGCCGTTTTTTATTTGATAAAGAGCAAGCACGGAATAACGTATACAATTATGACGCAGAAATTTTGCTCCCGTTCAAACGATCTCAAGAGGCGCATAGCTGGCCTACATAACGATTGAGCTCGTTTGAACGGGGGTAAAAGAGCACGTCAGAATGTAGACGTTATTTCGTGATCGTTTCTAAGCATTAAACGACGGGTATGGGTATTATGATCAAACGTATCGTTCTTCTATTGTTCATAGTGTTGGTTATTCTGTTTGGTATCAGTTTTAGCGTATTAAATGCTGAGCTTGTCACTCTGGATTATTATTTTTCTGAAATCAAAATTCCACTTTCGATTGTTGTGGTCACGGCACTGGCTTTTGGTGTTCTTCTTGGTCTTAGCGCCAGTGCATTGGTTGCACTGAAAAACCGCCGCGAACTCTATCGGTTGCGTAAAAAACTAAAATCAACAGAGCTTGAAGTGAGTAATATGCGCGCAATTCCCGTGCAGGATCTTCGTTAACTAATGCTGTGGAATACCCTTTTTTTGTTACTGCCGGTGGCGGCAATTTCCGGCTGGTGGTTTGGCTGGCGTGCAGCAAAAAAAAGAGTTGTATTAGAAAATGAGCGTCTGCCTCCCGAGTATTTTGAGGGGCTTAATTACCTTATAAACGAACAGTCTGATCGTGCTACTTCGCTGTTTATTAAAGTGCTCGATGTCAATAGCGAGACGATTGAGGTGCATTATGCGCTTGCCAGTCTTTTCCTGAAACGTGGCGAAGTTGACCGGGCAATCCGTATCTATCAAAATTTACTTGCCCGCCCGACGTTAAGCAAAGAGCAGCGCAGTGAGACACTCTACTGCTTGGCACAGGGGTATTTGAAAGCGGGTGTTTTAGACCGGGCCGAAGGGCTTTTAAATGATCTCATCAGTGATGCCGGCTATGGTCTTCTGTCACTGAAATCACTGCTTAATATTTTTCAGCAACAGCGGGAGTGGGTTAGCGCAATCGATATTGCCCGCCGTTTACAAAAACGTGACCGTCTTTCCTATTCAAAGCAAATTTCCCACTACTATTGCGAGCTGGCAGAACAGCAGCCGGTTCACTCCACTGAGTGGTCACGTGCAATCAAGGCGGCGTTATCGAGTGACCGAAACTGTGTTCGTGCAACCATCATGCAGGGCCATGCTTTACTGAGTCTTGGGCGTTATTCCCAAGCCTTAAATACATTTAAAAAAATTGAGCAGCAGGATGCTTCCTTTATTTATGAAGCACTTCTCTCAATGCTTCAATGTTGGGAATCGATGGATAAACCGGAACAGGCATTGGCCTATTTGAACTCGTTGATGGTTCGTTACCCATCATTGGATATCCTCTCACTCTACGCTGAACTTGGCTCACGTCTGGATGATAACGGTGAGTTTAAGTCGACGCTAAGAAATTATGTACTCCATTACCCCTCACTTAAGGGGATATTATCTCTCTTGAAAATTGAGGGAGTGTGTCAGCTGATCCTTGAAGATGCCGCGTTGGCAGACTCCCTCAAGAGTCTGGATTCACAGGAGTTGAGCTACCGTTGTGCCCAGTGTGGTTTTTTAGGGCACTCGCTTCATTGGCAATGCCCCAGCTGTCAGGCCTGGGGAGAGATTCGTCGTATTAACGATTTAGCTTAGGAGAAATACGTGTCCAATATTCAAAGTGATCCTAAAATTGTGGTTGCACTTGATTATGCCAAGGCAAAAGAGGCCCATAAGATGGTCGCTCAACTTGATCCTGCCCGCTGTCGCCTTAAAGTTGGAAAAGAGTTGTTTACGGCGGAGGGGCCTCAATTTGTTGAGGCGTTGATCAGGCGTGATTTTGAAGTTTTTTTGGATTTGAAATTTCACGATATACCCAATACCACCGCCAAGGCTTGCCAGGTGGCAGCTGATCTGGGTGTCTGGATGGTGAATGTACACGCCTCTGGTGGTCAAAAAATGATGGCATCGGCCCGTGAAGCGATTGATCAGTGTGGGCATCAGCCTATTTTGATCGCTGTGACGGTCTTAACCAGCCTACAACAGAGTGACCTTGTGCAGGTGGGCATTAATGCAACGCCCGCGGAGCAGGTATCACGTCTCGCCACATTGGCTGAACAATCGGGAATGGATGGTGTTGTCTGTTCACCGCAGGAGCTGGCAATAGTGCGCCAGCAGTGGCCAGAGGCTTGTCTCGTCACCCCAGGTATCCGTCCCAAGTGGTCACAAATGGGAGATCAGGTGAGGGTGATGACTCCTGCTGAGGCGATTATTCATGGATCGAGCTACTTGGTTATTGGCCGACCGATTACCGGTGCCAAGGAGCCGATGGTTGCACTTGAGCGGATAGAACAGGAGTTGCGCTCAACTGGTTCTTGACGCTGCTGCTTGAGATGGTTATCTTTCGTTCTGGACGTGCTGGATAATCCAGTATGCAGACAAGGATAACTATGGAGAGTTTGTTATGTCACGAATGAAAATATTTCTTTTACTGCTGTTGTGGATGCCTCTAACACTGATGGCGGCGATTACAGTGGATATTAATACCGCAGATAGTGCCATTATTGCCAAGCATGTGAAGGGGGTTGGTGATAAAAAAGCTGCAGCAATTATACGTTACCGTGAACAACACGGCCTCTTCTCATCGGTTGATGATCTGACTAAGGTTAAAGGCATTGGTCAGAAAACAGTTGAAATCAACCGCGAAATATTGACGGCGACCCAACAGTAACCACCATTACGATGGTAACCGGGTACCATGCATTGGTCCCCGGTTTTTTATTGGCAAAATATAATGAGGTCTCTGCATAAGTGAATGCACGAATACAAACAGTTAAAACCCACCTGAATTTTGTTGATAAACGTGTGAATAGCTCGCTATTCCCTGTGTTTATCGCCTCATTCAGGCAAGTTTTTCCATATTTTTATTTCGCACCTCACTTATGCAAAGGTCTCACGATATTTAAGAGATGTGATCTGCTGCTTTTATTGCTGGTATTTGTTTTTATTCCAGGGGTAGGGCTCTCTTCTGAACTCACTCCCCGCGTGGGCGATTACCGTTTCACATACGATAATTTACAATTGCCTGGGAATGAATCCATGGGGCTTCTTGGCGGAAGTTATCTGCTGCGCAAAGATCAGTGGTATGGCGGATTAGGAACCTATAGTGCCATTTCCGGGAAGCGGGGTGGTTTTTATACTATCGGGCTTGAACTTGGTCGGTTTTTTCCTTTAAACGCCTCGTGGCGTCTCAATCTAAATGGATTTGTTGGTGGCGGTGGCGGTGGTTCTGCACCACAGGGCGGTGGGTTAATGTTGCGGGAGTCGCTGGCAATTGAATATCTTTCCGGACATAACAGCTACTCGCTGGGTGTGAGCGGTGTACAGTTTCCCAATGGTGACATCTCCAGTGAGCAGGTTACGTTTGGTTTTTCTCGGCGTTTTGAGTCACTGTTTTCTCCGGTTGATTATAATTTATCAAACTTGGACGACGATATACTTCGGTGGCTAAACAATGGGAAAAATATTGGACTTGAACGCTATCAGTTTTCGGCCCAATGGAAGCAATATCGCCCCAGTTCCAACGCCAGAATGACCACTGGCCAGCCCCATCCCGATGAGATGCGTCTGCTGGGTGTCAAGGTGCGCTATTTTCCGGTTGATTCCTTTTATACCGGTTTGGCAACATACGGTGCGAATGGCGGTGGTGTTGATGGGTTTGCCCAGCTGGGGTTGATTGCGGGTATGAGGTGGTCACTGACACCAGCGATTAGCACTCATCTTGAGTTTCAACTTGGCTCTGCCGGTGGTGGTCGAGTAGAGACCGGTGGTGGTTTGATTGTTGCTACTGAACTGGGTTTGAATATGTTACTGAATAACACCTTTTCGTTGGGGGTTGAAGTGGGTTATATCACCGCACCCGGTGGTGAATTTTCCGCCACCAGTTATGCGTTATCTGTCGGTTATCAATATGATCTGCTCAGTATTTTAAACTCACCCAAACCACTCTTCACTGATTCAACTTTAACGCGTCGTGATTGGCGTGTGCGCCTGCTACACCAACGCTATGATCCAGCAGGTGCTGGCAAATTCAGAAAGCCAGGTTCGAGTGTTGCCGATGATCTGCCCGTTGATCTGGTTGGTATATCAATGGATCTGTTTGTCACACCCAAGCTCTCTCTTTCCGGGCAAGCGATTGGCGCTTATGATGGTGGTGCCGGAGGTTATGCTGTGGGTATGTTCGCACTGGGATACCAACAACCTGTTACGGATTCGTTATCACTGGGTGGTGAGGTGGGCGCTGGCTCTGCCGGTGGTGGTGGGTTAGCGGTTGGCGAGGGTCTTGTCAGGCACTACTATTTAACCGCTGAATACCAAGTCACTAAACAAATTTCACTTGAGATGGCAGTGGGACGTTTTGAGGCGTTTGATGGGCCGCTACAAGCTAATCTGTTTCAACTGTCACTGGCTTACCGGTTTTCTGAGATTGTTTCGGTGCGATAGTCTCTTTGCTGGTGATCTATCTTTATAGTGTGTTAATCTGCGATGCTTTTCTATCGTATGAAAAAAATATTTGTGTGGGAGATTTTGGGGTTAATGTTTAAAAAAATACTCATTCTATTGTTTTTGTCTCTGCTTGCTTGTTCATTAGTGGTGGCCGCCCCAACGCCGCAGCAAATTCAAATTTTTCAGTCTTTAAGCCCGGAGCAACAGAGTTCGCTTATTGAAGAATATCGCACAGAAAGTGTTACCAACCCGGTCAAACGCAGTAACTGGCAAGAGCAGGAAATCCCTCAAACCACCCCTTCAGTGATTGAAAATAGAGAGCAACGCCAAAAGGAAGAGAAAAAAGTAGGTGATATCTTTGTTACCTCTCCAGCTAAAAAAGAGATTCTCCATTTTGGTTACGACGTTTTTAGCGGTGTTCCGAGCACCTTCGCCCCGGCAACGGATATTCCGGTTCCCAGCGACTATGTTATTGGCCCGGGTGATGAGATTCATATCCAGACTTTTGGTAAAGAGAATGCTGATTACGCGTTGATTGTCTCTCGGGATGGTTCGCTGAATTTTCCTCGCATTGGAGTGATCAGTGTTGCCGGTCTGAGTTTTGATGAAGTTAAAAAACAACTCACCCAACGAATCAAAAAACAATTTATCGGTGTTCAGTCGCATATTTCCATGGGCACCCTGCGTTCAATCCGTATTTTTGTGATGGGTAACGTGACCCGCGCGGGTTCTTTCACCGTCAGTGCATTATCGACCTTAACCAATGCACTGTTTAGTAGTGGTGGTGTGACACCCATCGGTAGTTTGCGACGGATTGAGCTAAAGCGTAATGGAGAGGTGATTACCGAATTTGACCTGTATGACTTGTTGATGAACGGTGATACCAGCGCCGATCGACGGTTACAGCCCGGGGATGTGATTTTTGTACCACCAATCGGTGATGTAGTTAAAATCGAAGGCGCGGTGATTCGCCCGGCTATTTATGAACTTAAGGGCAAACAGACCATTGCAGATGCGATCGCCTTTGCCGGTGGCTTGTTACCCACCGCCTACCCTCAGGCGACACGAATTATTCGCATCGATTCATCAAATAAACGTCGCCTGATTGATATTGATCTGGATGATAAAAAAACAGCGGCTCAAAGCTTGTCAGCCGGTGATTCGATTACCGTCAGCTCGGTGCTGGACAAAGTTGAAAATACCGTGTCGCTTCAAGGGCATGTAGAGCGTCCGAGCCGTTACCAATGGTTTGATGGTATGCGTATCTCCGATTTAATTCCCTCCATAGATGTATTAAAGCCCCAGGCCGATCTGCAATATGCTTTGATCCGTCGGGAGATCGGCCCTGAACGCCACATTATGATTATGCAGATTGCTCTGGGTGAGCTGTTTAGCTCGCCAGATAGTGCACAAAATGTTGAGCTGTTTGAACGTGATGTGTTGATGGTGTTTGGTCTCTATAGCAAGCGGGTTGAGATGATCAAGCCGCTGGTGAGACAACTCATTAGCCAAGGTCGCCCTGGGTCCCCTGAAAAAATTGTGACACTTTCCGGTAATGTGCGTTATTCGGGGGTCTATCCACTGACAGAGGATATGCATCTCTCTGATCTTGTTGAAGCGACGGTGGATGTGCTTCCAGAAACAGATCTCGCCTACGTGCTGGTGCAAAGTGAGGTAGGCTCCTCCAGAAAACTTAAACTGAAAAGCTATGATTTAACCAAAAATGGAGTGGCTGCGGTAGACCCACTGCTTAAGGCACGTGACACGGTCTATTTTTTTAATCAAACCAAAGATCGTCAACAACAGTTGGCGAGACTGCTCTCCAAGTTAGCTGAGCAGGGTGATTTTAACGAGCCACGCCAGGTAGTCTCTATTACCGGGCCGGTTAAAAACCCCGGGCAGTACCCGTTGGAAGAGGGGATGTATCTGAGTGACTTGATACGGGCGGCAGGCTATTTGAAGGAGTCTGCTTATTCACTGGAGGCGGAGTTGAGTCGCTATGTGATTAAAGAGGGAAGTACCCGGGAAATTGAGCATCAAACGGTCAATTTGGGGCAGATTATGGCAGGGGAGAGATCTTTTGATCAGCCGCTTGAACCTTACGACTCCCTGACCATAAAACAGCTGCCCAACTGGCGGGATGGCAAAACCATTAAATTAAGTGGTGAGGTTAAATTTCCCGGGACCTACGCTTTTCTGGAGGGGGAGACGCTGGCGGATGTGATGCATCGTGCCGGGGGAGTGACCGAACAGGCTTATCCACACGCCGCTATTTTTCTGCGTGAAGAGCTGCGCAGAAGAGAACAGCGTAATCTGGATGATATGCGTCTGCGTCTGGAGAGAGAGATTGCAGCGATTAATCTTGAAAAAACCAACATGACAGAAGCTTCGTCACAAGGTGCCGTCATTGTTGGCAATGATTTAGCATTAAGACTTGAGTCAACCAAGGCGCTGGGTCGTCTGGTTATCGATCTTGGGGGTGTACTCTCAGGCGATAAAGATAAAAATATTATGCTGAAGTCGGGTGATCGGCTGATTATCCCAAGTAAAACCCAAGAGGTCTCAATTTTGGGTGAGGTTTTCCATCCTACGTCTCATCTGTATGATAATACGCTTTCGGTCTCTGAATATATCAATCGCAGTGGTGGTTTGACGCAACGGGCTGATGATGCTCGGGTCTATGTGGTGAGGGCGAACGGCTCTGTGGTGACATCGGGGCTGGGTTGGTTTAAATCAGGCATTGATTTGAAGCCGGGTGATACGATTGTGGTGCCACTGGATGTGGATTATTTGAGCACGCTTCGCCTCTGGACCAATGTCAGTCAAATTGTTTATCAACTGGGTATCGCGGTTGCCAGTTGGAATGCAGTTGGTCTGCTGTAGGGGGTGGTCATGACGAAAAAAAGTGAACGACCTAATGCGCAGTGTGATGCAAGCTTGCAAATGCAGCAGCCTGTCTATTATCCCTTTGCTGAGGATGATGAGATTGATCTGTTGGAGTATTGGGATCTACTTTGGAAAAATAAGGGCTTGATTGTTGCCATTACCTCACTGATAACCGCTGTTGCGGTGGTTGTAGCATTATTGATGACACCAATTTATAAAGCTGAGGTGCTGCTGGTTTCTGCAAGCGAACAGAAGAGTGGCGGACTCTCTTTGGGAGGGCTGGGAGGGCTGGCATCTCTGGTGGGTGTTTCAGGGTCACTTGGTGGCGGCGGTACAGAGGAGGGGCTTGCGGTATTAAAGTCCCGTCTGTTTCTAAATGACTTCTTTATCAAAGAATCACTGTTGCCAGTATTATTTGTAGAACAGTGGAATGAGTCGAGCGAGCAGTGGCACGAGAGTGACCCCGAGTTACAGCCGACCCCGTGGCAGGCCTACGAATTATTCACTAAAAATATTCTTGCAACGAGTGTTGATAAAAACAGCGGTATGATAAGCCTCTCCATTAGCTGGTCTGATTCTGTTTTGGCCGCTAGCTGGGCGAATAAATTGGTAGTGGATCTGAATGAGTACATGCGTCGCCATGCAATTGAAGAGGCGGCTCGCAGTATCGAGTACCTAAATCAACAAATCAGTCAAACCAGTGTTCTGGAGATGCAGCAGATGCTCTATGGTTTGATTGAAGAGGAGACTAAAAAGACCATGTTGGCCAATGTACGCTCTGAATACACGTTTAAGGTGATCGACCCGGCGGTGGTTCCAGAAAGGAAGATAAAGCCCAAGAGAGCATTAATTGCAATATTGGGTATGGTCTTAGGCTTCTTTTTTGCGCTGTTTTTCGTCTTTTTTCGTGAGTTTATTCGTAAGGCCAAGCAAATGCGTCTCTCCGATTCGGGTAATGTTTCGAGCGAAGGTCTCGATTGATCTATTTTACGTGATTCCGCACGCTTCCAGTAATAGGTATTAATAATGGCAAATCAACATCTTTTTACTTCTGAATCGGTCTCTGAAGGGCACCCGGATAAAGTTGCAGACCAGATATCCGATGCGATTTTAGATGCGATCTTAGAGCAGGACAATCAGGCACGGGTTGCCTGTGAAACTCTGGTTAATACCGGGATGGTGATTATCTCCGGTGAAATCACCACTTCCGCTTGGGTGGATATGCAGGAGGTGGTACGAAGAACCGTAAAGGAGATCGGCTATAACAGCTCTGACATGGGCTTTGATTATGAATCCTGTGCGGTATTGACCTCTATCGATAAACAGTCTGTGGACATCGCAATGGGTGTTGACGAGGGTGAAAACAAAGATATGGGGGCCGGTGATCAGGGGATGATGTTTGGTTATGCTAGTAATGAGACCGAAGTGTTGATGCCGGCGCCGATCACTTATGCTCACCGACTGGTTAAACGTCAGGCTGAACTGCGCAAGAACGGTACTCTGCCATGGCTGCGTCCGGATGCAAAGAGCCAAGTCACCTTCCGTTATGAAGATGGTAAACCGATTGGTATTGATGCCGTGGTGCTTTCAACCCAGCATACTCCCGATATCGCCCATGAGACACTAAAAGAGGCGGTGATGGATGAGATTATTTTACCCACCCTGCCTGATGCGTGGGTGGACAGTAAAACCCGTTTTTATATCAACCCGACCGGTCGTTTTGTTATCGGTGGCCCGGTGGGTGATTGTGGTTTGACTGGTCGTAAGATTATTGTTGATACCTATGGCGGCATGGCGCGGCATGGTGGGGGGTGTTTCTCTGGAAAAGACCCCAGCAAGGTTGATCGTTCAGCGGCCTATGCCGGTCGTTATGTGGCTAAAAATTTAGTCGCTGCGGGTATTGCGGCGCGTTGTGAAATTCAGATCTCCTATGCTATCGGGGTTGCGGAACCCACCTCCATCAGTATTGATACCTTTGGCACCAGTCAGCTCGAAGAGTCACGTATTATTGAGCTGGTTCGTGAGCACTTTGATCTGCGTCCCCGGGGGATTATTGAGATGCTGGATCTGCTCAAGCCGCGCTATGCCTCAACAGCGGCTTATGGCCACTTTGGCCGGGAAGAGCCACTTTTTACTTGGGAATCTACCGATAAGGCCGATGCACTACGCGAGGCTGCGGGTCTGTAAAGCCCCGTTTTCTAAATTTGATTTTTTAATCACGCCGCCGATTGAGGAGCGCTGCAACAGGTTTGAACCTGCCAGGCTCGATCGTTGGCGTTAAACTTTTAAACGGCGCCATGTTTATTCGGAGAGAAAAATGACTGAATTTACCGATTACAAAGTGGCTGATATTACCCTAGCTGACTGGGGCCACAAAGAGATCAGAATTGCTGAAACCGAAATGCCAGGGCTGATGGCACTGCGTCGGAAGTTTGCTGAATCCAAACCGCTGAAAGGTGCCCGTGTTATGGGTAGCCTGCACATGACAATTCAGACTGCTGTGCTGATTGAAACCTTGATTGTTTTGGGTGCCGAAGTGCGCTGGGTTTCATGTAATATCTTCTCTACTCAGGATCACGCGGCGGCAGCGATTGCGGCACAGGGCATTCCTGTCTTTGCCTGGAAGGGTGAAACACTGGAGGAGTACTGGTGGTGTACCGAACAGGCGTTTAACTGGCCGAATGGCGAAACGGCGAATATGATTCTTGATGATGGTGGTGATGCAACACTGTTAGTACACAAAGGCGTTGAATTTGAAAACGCTGGAGTGGTGCCGGAGGCAACAGTGGAGGATAATGACGAATACCGCTGCATCCTTGATGTTCTGAGACGTACCATTGCTAAAGATCCGCAATATTGGCATAAGCAGGCAGACAATATCCGTGGTGTGACCGAAGAGACCACCACCGGTGTACACCGCTTGTATGAAATGGTTGCCAGTGGCGAGCTGCTGTTCCCGGCGATGAATGTGAATGACTCGGTCACCAAGTCCAAATTTGATAATCTCTACGGCTGTCGTGAATCGCTGGTTGATGGGATTAAACGCGCCACCGATGTGATGATCGCCGGTAAGGTTGCGCTGGTTTGTGGTTATGGTGATGTGGGCAAGGGGTGTGCACAATCACTGCGTGGCTTGGGTGCCACTGTGTGGGTGACAGAGATTGATCCCATCTGTGCTTTGCAGGCGGCGATGGAGGGTTACCGGGTTGTTACGTTGAATGATGTGGCTCCAGAGATTGATATTTTTGTTACCACAACCGGCAATAAGGATATTATCTGCCATGACCACATGGCGGCAATGAAAAATCAGGCGATTGTTTGTAATATTGGTCATTTTGATAACGAAATTGATATTGCAGGTGTGAAAAAATACCAGTGGGAAAATATCAAGCCACAGGTGGATCACATTATCTTCCCTGATGGTAAACGCATTATCATGCTGGCTGAAGGCCGCCTAGTTAATCTGGGGTGTGCCACGGGGCACCCCAGTTTTGTGATGTCCAACTCGTTCACCAATCAAGTGCTGGCGCAGATTGAATTTTTTGTCACACCAGAGAAATATGAGATGGGTGTGCATATTCTGCCAAAATATCTTGATGAAGAGGTGGCACGCCTGCACCTTGAACGGATTGGTGCCAAATTGACAGTGCTTAGCCAAGAGCAGGCCGACTACATTGGTGTGCCGGTCGATGGCCCCTATAAACCCGATCACTACCGTTATTGATTGAGCATACTGACGGATGTATTAACTATTGAGCCACATTTGTGTGGCTCAATAATTGTGATTACACGGTTTGAGGCACTAAGATGCAGACCCAAAAAAAATACCCACAAAATATTAGTTGCGAGTTTTTTCCGCCTAAAACAGTGAAAGGAAAGGAGAAACTTGGCAATGTCATTAATGAGCTAAAGGTAATTGATCCCAGCTATATTTCGGTGACATTTGGTGCCGGTGGCAGCACTCAAGAGGGAACCCTAGAGACGGTTTTGGCAGTTAAGTCTGAGGGTATCAATGCGGCACCTCACCTCTCATGTATCGGCTCCAGCAGAGAGAATATTCGATCCATTCTTGATCAGTATAAATCAAACAGTATCCGCCGAATTGTTGCACTCCGGGGCGATATGCCCTCAGGTATGCGTGAGGCAGGGGAGTTTCGTTATGCGAATGAGTTAGTTGAATTTATTCGCAATGAATATGGAGACGACTTCTATCTGGAGGTTGCTGCCTATCCAGAATTTCACCCCCAGGCGGAGAGTGCCAAAGATGATCTGCTCAACTTTAAGCGCAAGGTTGATGCGGGGGCTGATGCAGCCATCACGCAATATTTCTATAATATCGATGCCTACTTACGCTTTATTGATGACTGTGAGAAAATGGGGCTTGATATACCGGTTACACCCGGTATTATGCCAATCACCAATTATACTCAACTGGCACGTTTTTCAGACGGTTGTGGTACTGAAATTCCGCGCTGGTTGCGCAAACGACTAGCTGGGTTTGGTGATGATGTTGAGGCGCTCAAAGCGTATGGACTGGAGGTAACCAGTGAACTGTGTCGCTCCCTGCTCAAACAGGGGGCACCCGGGTTGCACTTCTACACCATGAACCAATCTGTATCAACACTGGCGATATGCAAGAACCTTGGAGTTATCTCCTAGGACGCCGACCAAAATCATATTTAAATGGATATCACAATGGAACAAAAAAGCAGCAATGTTGTATGGCATAACGCCACGGTAACGCGTGAGTTACGTGAAAAACAGAGTAACCATAAAAGCGCCATTTTATGGTTTACCGGCCTCTCTGGCTCCGGAAAATCAACGTTGGCACATGCGGTGGAAGAGCGTCTTTACAAGCTCGGTTGTCGCACATTTGTACTGGATGGCGACAATGTTCGCCACGGTTTGTGCTCTGACCTTGGTTTTAGTGATGAGGATCGTACTGAAAATATCCGTCGTATCGGTGAAGTGGCCAAGCTCTTTACTGAGGCCGGTGTGATTACCTTGACCGCCTTTATCTCCCCCTTTATTGCTGATCGTGAACAGGTGCGTAACCGAGTCCCCCATGGCGATTTTATTGAGGTCTATTGCGAATCGTCACTGGCGGTGTGTGAGGGGCGGGATGTTAAGGGGCTGTATAAAAAGGCACGCTCAGGTGAAATACCCGAGTTTACCGGAATCAACTCCCCCTATGAGGCACCCTTAAACCCTGAAATTATTGCCAAAACTGGCGAGAAAACGCTGGATGAGTGTGCCGATGATATTATTTCAGTTCTTAACGAACGTGGTATTATTGCCCTGTAAACTGATTTTAAACTACTACCTGAACCCTGTAAGTATCGGTACAGACGATCACTTACAAGGCTCAAATGTCACAGAAGGATTTTTACGTGAGTAAACAAGTTTGTGTTGTTGGTCTTGGTTATGTTGGGTTGCCACTGGCACTGGCCTTTGGTCGTGTTATGCCAACCCTGGGTTATGAAATTTCCGGTGAAAAAGTCCAAGCCTATAAGGATGGATTTGACCCTACAAATGAGATGTCATCGGATGCCTTTAAGGCGGCCACTCAGATTAGTTACAGCACTGATCCTGCAACCATTAAACAGGCTGATTTTGTGGTGGTTGCGGTGCCAACCCCCATCGATGCGGCCAAGCAGCCCGACCTAACACCGGTTATAAAATCGAGTGAAGTAGTCGCAAAAAACCTCAAGCAGGGGGCCATTGTCATTTATGAATCGACGGTTTACCCCGGTGTGACTGAAGAAATTTGTGTTCCTCTGCTTGAAGAGGGGTCAGGGTTAACGTGTGGTAAAGATTTCTTTGTGGGCTACTCACCCGAGCGGATTAATCCAGGTGATAAAGTAAATACCCTTGAGCGTATCGTCAAGGTGGTCGCAGGTCAGGATGATAAAACCTTGCAACAGGTGGCCTGGCTCTATGAGCAGGTTATCGAAGCGGGCGTCCACCGTGCGACCACTATCAAAGTAGCTGAGGCGGCCAAGGTGATCGAAAATACCCAGCGTGATTTGAATATCGCACTGATGAATGAACTCTCGATTATCTTTGAGAAGTTAGACATCGATACCGTCGATGTACTGGAAGCAGCGGGCACCAAGTGGAACTTTTTGCCGTTCCGCCCCGGCCTTGTTGGCGGGCACTGCATTGGTGTTGATCCCTACTACTTAACCCACAAAGCATCCATGCTAGGTTATCATCCGGAAGTGATACTTGCCGGTCGTCGAATCAATGATGGCATGGGTAAATATGTTGCTGAACAGACGGTTAAAAAACTGATTATGCAGGGCCGCCCGATCAAAGATGCCACTGTGCTGGTGATGGGGTTGACCTTTAAAGAGAACTGCCCTGACCTACGCAACTCCAGAGTGATCGATGTTATTAATGAGCTGCGTCATTACGGAGTCAATGTATTGGTGTGGGATCCTGTGGCGGAGCCTGCGGAAGCAAAACATGAGTATGATATTGATTTGGTAGATATTAACTCAATTGATCATGTCGAAGCCGTTGTGGCTGCCGTGTCTCACGATGAAATCGTCAGCTATGAACTGAGTGAGTTAGTGAAAAAAACAGGAAAAGATGCTCCCTTTATGGACGTGAAATCTGCTTTTGACCGCCAAGCACTCGCTGATGCCGGTTTTGATTTTTGGCGTCTGTAATAACGCATAACTAGGAAGATAAAATGCCACAAAAAATATTGGTCACTGGTGCTGCTGGTTTTATCGGCTCAACACTATCAAAACGTCTGCTTGCGCGGGGCGATGAAGTTGTTGGACTGGATAACCTCAATGACTATTACGAGGTGCAGCTCAAGCTGGATCGTTTAGCTCAACTGGAAGGGCAGCCCGGATTTTCATTTGTGAAAATGAACCTGGAAGACCGTGAAGAGACTAAAGCACTTTTTGCAGAGCAAAAGTTTGACAAGGTAGTTAATCTGGCCGCCCAGGCGGGTGTGCGCTATTCACTGATTAATCCCCACGCCTACATCGAAAGTAATATTGTTGGTTTTACCAATATGCTTGAGGGGTGCCGCCATAATGAAGTGAAGCACCTGGTCTACGCATCATCGTCATCCGTATATGGTGCCAACACCAAAATGCCATTTTCAATTCACCATAATGTCGACCATCCGGTGTCACTGTATGCCGCCAGTAAAAAAGCCAATGAGTTGATGGCCCATACCTATTCTCACTTGTATAATATGCCCACCACCGGATTACGTTTCTTTACGGTTTATGGCCCCTGGGGCCGCCCGGATATGGCGCTGTTTCTCTTTACCAAAGCGATTCTTGAAGATCGCCCAATTGATGTATTCAATCACGGCAAGATGAAACGAGATTTTACTTACATCGACGATATTGTCGAAGGTGTTATCCGAGTGCTCGATAATACCGCAAAACCCAACCCAGACTGGACGGGTGATGCGCCAGATAGTGGTACCAGTTACGCCCCTTTCCGTATCTACAATATTGGTAACAACAGCCCGGTTGAACTGCTTGATTACATTGGTGCGATTGAAAAGGCGCTGGGTAAAAAGGCCAATAAAAATATGCTTCCTCTTCAGCCGGGTGATGTGCCCGCCACCTACGCCGATGTTGATGATCTGGTCAATGATGTCGGTTTTAAACCCGCCACGCCAGTTGAAGAGGGTGTTCAGCGATTTGTTGATTGGTATCGTGATTATTACAAGGCTTAATGCTCCCCGTGTGAAAATAAAATAATTGTAGGAGCCATCTTTAGATGGCGAAAGAAGGCGAAAGATGGCGAAAGAAGGCGAAAGAAGGCGAATCATCGGGGCACTTTGGGGGTATCGCAAGCTAAAGCTTACTCCTGAGTGTGTGGTGTTGAATTTCAGCCGGGTTCTATGAGAGCGGTATAGAGGTTATTATAAAAAAATGAAAGGCATTATTTTAGCGGGTGGCAGTGGCACCCGGTTGCACCCCTTAACCTTGGCGGTCAGTAAGCAGTTAATGCCGGTTTATGACAAGCCGATGATCTACTACCCTATCTCAACGCTAATGCTTGCCGGTATTCGTGAAATATTGCTGATTTCAACCCCCCATGACCTGCCAATGTTTAAACATGTATTGAAAGACGGTTCACAGTGGGGGCTCTCGATCTCCTACGCAGAGCAGCCCAGCCCAGATGGCCTGGCGCAGGCCTATCATATCGGTAAAAACTTTGTAAATAACAAGCCCTCGGCTTTGGTCTTGGGGGACAATATCTTCTATGGTGATGGTCTCTCAAATCAATTGCATCAGGCTGCAACCCGGGAGGGTGGTGCCTCTGTGTTTGCCTATCATGTGCATGACCCAGAACGCTATGGGGTGGTGGATTTTAATTCGGAGGGGAGAGCGCTCTCTATTGAAGAGAAGCCCGAAAAGCCAAAGTCAAACTATGCGGTAACAGGTCTCTATTTTTATGATGCACAGGTGGTTGATATTGCTGCGGAGCTTAAACCTTCGGCCCGTGGAGAGCTGGAGATAACCGATGTGAATCGTGCCTACCTGGCGATGGGGGCTCTGCATGTGCAACGTATGGGGCGGGGCACCGCCTGGCTGGATACAGGCACCCATGACTCCCTGCTGCAAGCGGCCCAGTTTGTTGAGGTACTGGAAAAACGCCAAGGGCTTAAGATCGCTTGCCTTGAAGAGATTGCGTGGCAGAAAGGGTATATATCTGATGAAGAGCTACTCAAACTGGCAACACCCTTGAAGAAGAACGGTTATGGACAATACTTGCTGAAACTATTAGCTGGTCGTGCGAAATGAAGATCGACTCTACAAATCTTGAAGGGGTCTTGCACATCAAGCCGAAGGTGTTTGGTGATGCGCGCGGTTTTTTTCTTGAAACCTACAATAAAGAACGTTACATGGACGCCGGTTTCCCAAACGTCGACTTTGTACAAGATAACCACTCTAGGTCAGGCAAGGATGTATTGCGTGGCTTGCACTTTCAAATCAATAATCCACAGGGAAAATTGGTTCAGGTTGTAACAGGATCTGTATTTGATGTTGCCGTTGATATTCGTGTGGGCTCACCAACATTTGGTCAGTGGTATGGTTCTGTTTTAAGTGAAGAGAACCACCATCAGCTCTGGATTCCCCCGCAATTTGCCCACGGCTTTTGTGTGCTGTCAGAGAGTGCTGATTTTCTATACAAGTGCACGGACTACTATCGCCCTGATGATGAGAGTGGCCTGTTGTGGAGTGATCCGAAGGTGGCTATCGAGTGGCCCTTGAAAGAGCCGTTGCTATCAGCGAAAGACCAGGCGCTTCCTTGTCTGTCTGATATTGACACATCACTACTGCCGGATTACTGAGATGAAGGTTTTGATCACAGGTTGCCGTGGCCAGGTTGGCAGAGAGCTCATGGCACTGGCGGCAACCCACGGTTGCGACGCGGTTGGTTTTGAGCGCAACACACTGGATATTACAGACCAGGTTGCCGTGCAAAAAATAGTCGCACAACAGCAACCCGATGCGGTTATTAATGCCGCGGCCTACACTGCGGTAGACGGCGCAGAATCAGATGTTGCGGCTGCGTTTGCAGTCAATGCCACTGCTGTTAACTACCTGGCCCAAGCGTGTGCTGACTTAAACATCCCCTTGGTTCATATCTCGACAGATTATGTTTTTGATGGCAGCAAGGAGGGGGGCTATTCAGAAGATGATACCCTATCCCCCCTTGGCGTTTACGGTGAAAGCAAGCGGGCGGGTGAAGAGGCTGTCAGGGCTGTTTGCAGCGCACATTATATTTTACGAACCAGTTGGGTCTTCTCTGCGCACGGTAATAACTTTGTTAAAACAATGTTACGTCTGGGTGCCGAGCGAGATGTACTCAGTGTTGTCAGTGATCAATATGGCAAACCAACATCGGCCCAGGAGATTGCGACAACGATTTATACAATGCTAATGAGCAATAAACGAGCATGGGGAACCTATCATATTGCACAACCGGAAGTGACCACATGGTTTGGTTTTGCAGAGGCAATATTCTCCGAAGCGAAAAGAGAGAGTATGGAGCTGAAAATTCGGACGTTAAACGCCATCACGAGCAAAGAGTATCCTACCCCCGCTAAGCGTCCTGCTAACTCCGAGCTTAGCTGTATAAAGCTGGAAAAAACATTTGAAATAAAGCTGAAGCCCTGGTCTGACTCACTGCCGGATGTTATCCATGCTCTAACACCCGGATAGAGACACATATGCGGTGCAGCTTCTTGATTCCACAGAAAAACAGAAAGTGGCCACCGAACCAATGGGTGCGACTCATGTGATTCATCTTCTATCTCTCGAATATCCTTCTTCAGTGCTTTCCAGTTTTGGCATGGATGCCATAAAATTGGTCACGAAGTAGCGACACAGTCGAAATGTAGACCCGTGGGAGCGATGAGCCCTGCTCGTGATCACGTCTGGAAAACCTGGCATATTAACAGCGTGTTTCCCAGTGTTTTTTGCCTTGACAGCCACGCCAATGCGGCGTCTAATGCCGTTCATCAATTGAACGGCTGACATCAATCAAGACGAAATTCATTACCGATTGTTCAAAATCCTTGAACAGAAATCCACCATCAGCCAAAGGGCACTGGCAAAACATCTCGGCATCAACCTTGGCAAGGCAAGCTATTACCTCAAAGCACTAATGGATAAAGGCTTGATCAAGGCCAGAAGCTTTAAAAATAACCCAGACAAACCCCGTTACGCTTACCTCGCAGGGCGTAAAGACTAAAGCAGCGCATGCCACACGGCAGGAAAAAGTCGGCAGAATATGAAATGTTCGAAAGGGAAATCAACCAGCTTAAATTGGAAGCCTGCATAATGGGGGAGTCATGAGGGTAGAGATCGACTCACAGGGTGCATTAACATTGCCCGTGCGACTTACAGATGAGGAGTTGGCAGGACTGGGAAAAGCCTTTAATAAAGTGCTTAGTCCGGTGGGCGTGAAGGTGGTTTCACTATTCGGATCACGAACCGACCCTGTAAAAAAAGGGGGTGATATTGATTTGTTAGTGATTTGCACAAAGCCACTGATACAGCCACAAACAAAAATGACACGTCTGCTACTGATGGCTATCGAAGACGAAATCGGTGAACAAAAAATAGATATCGTTTGGGATATGCCGGGAGAAGACAATCCCTTCATCAAACATGCCAGGGAAGAGGGCAGAGTGATATGGCAGGTAAAGGAAGGAAAATGAACCGGGAGTTCCTGGAACAGCAGTTACAGCTTGCTGATAAGGCATCGGAAGTCTTGCGTTTATCCTATCAGCGTATTAGCAAGCGACTGCCGCTGTCGATTGATTTACAGGATGATCTGTTGATCGAGCTGGATGCCCTCACATCACGTTTTGCCCGCATGTCAGATATTCTGATACAAAAAGTATTTCGGGCGGTGGATGCAATTGAACTGGTCGATGAAGGCTCGATTCTTGACAGACTAAACCGGGCTGAAAAGAGAAGCCTGATATCCAGTGCACAACAATGGCGAGAGATCAGGCTGCTAAGAAATCAAATTGCACACGAGTATGTGCTAAATGACTTGCGTGAGCTTTTTGAGCAAACGATCGCCAATACGTCAGAATTGTTATCAACATTGGATAGAGTCAAGCAGTATGCAAATTCGCAGTTGTGACGAGTGCATCATTAACTAGCCCACTGAAAATATAAAAGTAGGAGCGAGCCTTGCTCGCGAAAAACAGTTTATATAAGAGCCTCTTGCAAAATCCCACAGAGCAGCGGGTTTATTAGCGCTTGATGACAAAAAAAGAAAGTACCTGATTCATTTTGGTAAAATAAGCTTGCGACTTCAAACCAATAGAATCATTAACATAGGCTAAGACCCCGTGA
>JAFLJP010000074.1 GCA_022712945.1 Gammaproteobacteria bacterium
GTAGTTACGATTACGCTAATGTAGTGTCTATACACGTAGGAGCCAGCTTTAGCTCGCGATAACACCTGAGTGGTAACACCTGAGTGGTAACACACCATTTTTTACCGTCTTTCGCCATTTTTTGCCCTTTTTCGCCATCTAAAGATGGCTCCTACAATAATCGATAATATTATGGGTCCCTATGAAACTACTAATTCGCAACCTCTCTCGCACCACAACGGAAGAGACACTTCGCTCTCTGTTTGAGGCACATGGTACAGTCCAGTCTTGCACCTTGGTGATGGATAAAGAGAGTGGTCGCTCAAAAGGCTTTGGTTTTGTTGAAATGCCAAAACCGGGGGAAGGAAAAGCGGCAATGAAAGCCCTCAATTATAAAGAGATTGAGGGTCATAAAATCCGTGTTAAAAAAGCAGATGCAAAACCCGGAAGTGAAAACAAAGTAAATGAGTGATTCACCCAGGCAAGACCCGTTGCACGGCATCACACTGAAAACAGTGGTGACCCAGCTGGTCGAAAAATATGGTTGGGATGAGCTGGCACAACGCATAAAAATTAAATGCTTCACCAAAGATCCAAGCATCAACTCCAGCCTCAAATTCTTACGCAAAACAGCATGGGCACGGCAGAAAGTAGAGGCCCTCTACCTTGCCAGCAAATGGAAAGATAAACATGGGTAGAGCCTACCAAAACCGCAAAGAGTCCATGGCTAAAACCTCGGACGCCAAAGCCAGGGTTTACAGTCGATATGGCCGTGAAATCTATGTTTGCGCCAAGGCACACGGCCTCGATCCTGCCGGTAACCTGGCACTACGTTCGCTGATTGAGCGGGCTAAAAAAGATCAGGTGCCCACCCACGTTATTGATAAAGCGATGAATAAAGCCAAAGGCGGTGGTGGTGAAGATTTCTCCCCTGCCCGCTATGAAGGATTTGGCCCAGGCGGCTGCCTGGTGATTGTCGACTGCCTGACTGACAACCCAAATCGTACCTTTGGTGATGTCCGCCAATGTTTCACCAAGAGTAAATGTAAAATCGGCACCCAAGGCAGCGTCAGCCACATGTTCGACCATGTGGGCATTTTACTCTTTAAGGGAGATGAAGAGGCGGTGCTTGAGGCGTTAATGATGGCAGATGTTGATGTAACCGACATTGAAAATGATGGTGATAAGATCACCGTATTCACGGTTCATACCGACCAATTCAAGGCCAAGCAAACATTAACCGAGTGCTTTAGCGAAATCGATTTCGATGTGGATGAAATTCAGTTTATACCCAGAAACACCATCCCCATCAGCGGTGATGAACGAGAGATGTTCGATAAATTTATCGAAATGCTGGAAGATCTGGATGATGTTCAAAATATCTACCACGATGCCGAAGTGTAAAACCCACAGCCAGAAAGAGACCTCTAAAAATGAGAAATTTTTCGAAAAAGTGAAGTTTACCGGAGTAAAAGTGGTGCCCGGGGCCGGAATCGAACCGGCACGGTGTTGCCACCGAGGGATTTTAAGTCCCTTGCGTCTACCAATTTCGCCACCCGGGCATGGGAGGCTTTGTTACTGATTCAGTGGAATTTTCTTAGGGAAATAAATGGAGGCTGAGGGCGGAATCGAACCGCCGTCGACGGATTTGCAATCCGCAGCATAACCACTTTGCTACCCAGCCATATAAGTTTTTTGATACGTTGTATCTTACTTCAAAGCCACTATTCTGGACAGTGGTTTGACTATTTAAAAATGGAGCGGGAAACGAGATTCGAACTCGCGACCCCGACCTTGGCAAGGTCGTGCTCTACCAACTGAGCTATTCCCGCCTGATTTGCTGCGTATTATATAGCCGGAATTGAGGTTGTCAACCGTTATAAAAAGTTATGGAAAAACCACCCCAATCGCTGAGTTATCAGCGGATTGACTTGTAAAAACAGTTAATTAGGTACCACCTTTAATGACACAAAGAGAAAGCACACGACACTAACACCCATCACAAAATTCCCTGTAGAATGCGGTCAGCAAATAAATTTAACCAGCGGAGCTTCCATGTCTTCAAAGATGAGCATGACCACCAAAATTTTAATCTGGATGGTAGCGGGCCTAGTAGTCGGCAGCCTGATCAACACCTTTCTATCGAAAGTTGAATGGGTACAGGTCTATCTGGTTGAAGGGCTCTTTCAAGTGGTTGGTGCACTCTTTATCAGCACCTTGAAAATGCTGGTTGTGCCACTGGTCACCTTCTCTCTGATCTGTGGTGTTTGTGGGCTGGGTGATATCAATAAACTGGGGCGCGTCGGCTTAAAGTCATTTTTACTGTTTATGCTCACCACCGCACTGGCGATCTCCATGGCGATTGCCGTCGCCACCTTGATTGGCCCCGGACAAGGCTTTGATATGGCCAGCAGTGCCGCCAGCAGTTTCACCGCACCCGAGGCACCGCCTTTCAGTCAGGTCATTATTGATCTGGTCCCAACCAATCCGATTGCCGCCTACGCCGAAGGCAATATGCTGCAAATCATCTTCTTTACCATTCTATTTGGTATCTGTATCTTGATGATTGGTGAGCGCGGAAAGCCATTGATTGACCTGGCAGAGCGCCTTAACGAAGTGATGATGCAGGTGGTCAACATTGTGATGCACATCGCTCCCTACGGCGTGTTTGCCTTGATGTGCAAGACCTTCTCTCAGCAAGGGCTAGACCTTATTATCCCAATGATGAGTTATTTTGGTGCTGTTGCGCTGGTATTGGCGCTGCACCTGACGGGTACATTGATGTTGATACTTAAACTGTTGGGCAAAGTGAACCCGCTGATTTTTTTGAAGAAGATGCGTGCGGCGCAAATTTTCGCTTTCAGCACCTCCAGCTCTAACGCCACCATTCCGGTGACGCTCACCAGCGTCGAAAAACGGATTGGCGTGGATAATTCCACCGCCTCATTTGTGGTTCCCTTTGGGGCTACCATTAACATGGATGGCACCGCCATTATGCAAGGTGTTGCCACTGTCTTCATCGCCAACGTATATGGCATCGAGCTGGGGCTGATGGGTTATCTGACGGTGGTGCTGATGTCGGTACTCGCCTCCATTGGTACTGCCGGGGTGCCAGGAGTCGGGTTAATCATGCTCGCGATGGTGCTCAATCAAGTTGGCCTACCGGTGGAAGGTATCGCGCTGATTATTGGGGTTGATCGTCTGTTGGATATGATGCGCACCGCAGTGAATGTGACCGGCGATGCGGTGATCACCACCGTGGTTGCCCGCTCAGAAAAGACCCTGAATCTGGATACCTTTAATGACCCGGATGCGGGTATAATTAAAGAGGGTATTCATCTACCCCATGAAAAACCTGCGGCTACTAATCAAGCATAAAGAGGCAAGCATGAGCAAGACCAAAATTTATATAGGCAATCTCAGCCCATCCGTCACTCCGGAAACCCTGAAAGAACGGTTTGCAGAATACGGTGACATAAACGAAGTGCTGTTGCCGCAAGCCCGTAAAACCGGCCAGATCAAGGGGTATGCTTTTATTACCTTCGACCAAGAGTCCTCGGCTGAAAAGGCGCTGGTGTTGAATGGGCAATCGGTTTTTGGCCAGGAAATTATCATCCAAATCGCCACTGAAAAATCACGTATGAAGAAGAGATAATGACCAATAACGAAATCATCAAAAAACTCCGCATCGCCCTGGATCTCAAAGAGATCGACATGGTCGAAATATTTGAGCTTTCAGGCTACGAGATCAAAAAGTCTGAGTTATCGGGTATTTTCCGTAAAGAGGGGCATAAAAACTACAAAGAGTGCAGTGATCTGGTGCTGAATCATTTTCTAAATGGTTATATCACCCACAAGCGCGGTGTGCAGGAGCCGGAAAAGTAACCTCTAATCCCTTGTTATTTCCAGGCGGCCTAAATATGCTATAAAGGGCATTAACCAAATTCCTACGAAGAATCTATTTTTGACCTATGAGCATACTCCACCCCATCTCCGTTCTTGATACACCTGAGCAGGAAAATTTCCTTATCGACAGCCAAAGCCAGTGTCGTAATCAGATCAACATGATCATCAATAAAGAGCTTTCGGTGACAGTTTATGTTGTTGATGAAAATAAAAATAAGCAGCTAAACTTTTCCACCCAATTGCTGGGTATCAACCCAGATCATGACTTATTGATACTTGATAGCACACCCAATGAAACATTAAATAATCAAATCACAAGCGGTGCCATGCTCTACTGTGCGACTGCGATTAATGATGTGCCAATCGAATTCAAATTAGACACCCCGCGTCAAACAAAATTAGCCGATAGACCGGTTTTCGTCACACCACTGCCCAAAACATTAATCCGTATGCAGCGGCGGGAATTTTTTCGCGTCAATATCCCCGTTGGTATCTCCGCTATTTGCTACTTCCCAACGGAGAGCAATCCAATAAAAATAGAGTTGTCAGATATCAGCATCGGTGGATTTTCAATTTTAATTCACGGCTCCTTCCCCCGGCCATTTGAAATAGATGACATTTTAAAGCAGTGCGAAATTCAACTTTCACTGAACGACAGCTTTGAGGTGACTTTAAAAGTAAAAAACCACATCAACAAACCAGCCAAAGATGGCAATCAAACCACCCTGATCGGTTTTACTTTTATCAATATGCCCGAATCGATACAGAGCCAGATTCAGCGATTTATCTTTAGCATCGAATCGAAACGACTGCGCACACGTTAAATCCCAGCCTATGGAGAGCCACACCGTGTCACACAATATCGAATCAACTTTAATCGAAGAGCGCCTGTTTTCTCCATCTGACGAATTTGTTAAACAGGCTCGCATCACCCCTGACAAGCTGCAACAGCTCAGAGCAGAGGCCGATGAAGATTACACCGGTTTTTGGGCTAATCGTGCCAACCAGGAGATCAGCTGGAAAACACCGTTCAGCGACGTGCTTGATGAGAGCCAAGCTCCGCACTTTCGCTGGTTTGGTGATGGGGAGCTGAATATCTCCGCTAACTGCCTGGATCGACACCTTGAAACCCGTGGTGACAAAACCGCCATTATTTTCGAGGGTGAACAAGGCGATACACGCCACATCAGCTACAAGGTGTTACACGGTGAAGTGTGCGCCATGGCCAATGCCTTGAAGAGCTACGGTGTTCGTTGTGGTGATCGCGTGGTGATCTACATGCCGATGACACCGGAAGCGGTCATTGCCATGCAAGCCTGCGCCCGCATTGGAGCAATTCACTCAGTGGTTTTTGGTGGTTTTTCGGCTGAATCACTGAAAGACCGCATTGAAGATGCCGGGGCCAAAATCTTGATTACCGCCGATGGCGGCCACCGTGGTGGAAAAATTGTTGCACTCAAAGCCGCCGCCGATGCAGCATTGAAGGCGGGCTGTCCCGGCATTGAAAAAGTCATTGTGCTGCAACGGACACAACAGCCGATCGAGATGCAGAGTGGCCGCGATATTTGGTGGCATGATGCCGTTGCCAACCAGGCTAAAACCTGTGAGCCGGAGTGGGTCAATAGCGAGCATCCACTCTTTCTGCTTTACACCTCGGGCTCCACCGGCAAACCCAAGGGCATACAACACGCCAGCGCTGGTTATCTTTTAGGAGCCATTACCAGTTGCAAATGGGTGTTTGACCTGCAAGAAAAGGATGTCTTCTGGTGCACTGCCGATGTGGGCTGGATTACCGGCCACACCTACGTTGCCTATGGTCCACTGGCCGTTGGCGGCACCATCGTCATCTATGAAGGTGCTCCCACCGTGCCCGACAGTGGCCGCTTCTGGAAACTGTGTCAAGACCACAAGGTCACCATTTTTTACACCGCCCCCACCGCCCTGCGTGCTTTGATGAAACTGGGTGATGAAATACCGAATCAGTACGATCTCAGTTCGATACGCCTGCTAGGCACCGTGGGTGAACCGATCAATCCGGAAGCGTGGATGTGGTATCACACGGTGATCGGCAAAACACGCTGCCCGATCGTTGATACTTGGTGGCAGACCGAAACCGGTGCCCATGTCATTGCCCCCATCCCCGGTGCCACCGTCACCAAACCGGGTTCATGCACGCACGCGCTACCGGGTATGGATGTGGATATTGTCGACGAACAGGGTAACAGCATCACCGCAGCAAACCAGGGCGGTTATCTGGTGATTAAAAAGCCCTGGCCTGCGATGTTGCGTAATGTCTGGGGTGATGAACAGCGCTACAAAGAGACCTACTGGGGAATGTTTGACGGCAAATATTATCTGGCAGGTGATAGCGCCCGCCGTGATGCCGATGGCTATTTCTGGATTATGGGGCGTATTGACGATGTGTTGAATGTCTCTGGCCACCGCTTGGGCACCATGGAGATAGAGTCAGCATTGGTTGCCAATCCACTGGTTGCTGAAGCCGCCGTGGTGGGTTGCCCTGATGAGATCAAAGGTGAAGCCGTCTTTGCCTTTGTGGTGCTCAAAGATGAACGCCCAGCGGGCGGTGTGAGTGATGAACTCACACAGCAGTTACGCACCTGGGTCGGTGAACAGATTGGCCCGATTGCTAAGCCGGATCAGATGCGCTTTGCTGACAACCTGCCTAAAACCCGTTCCGGGAAAATCATGCGTCGCTTGCTACGCACCATCGCCAAGGGTGAAGAGATCACCCAGGACACCTCAACACTGGAGAATGAGAGTATTCTCAAGCAGCTACAGGGGATAGAGTAACGTCAATAGAAAAGGCCACACTCGACTCTGTCGGGTGTGGCCTTTTTTGTGCAATCACCGGCTAAAGCCTCGACCTCCAGCCTCTTTTGTCAGAGGTCGAGGCTTCAGCCGGGTCTGTTCTCTATTTCTCAACTGGCGCGGGTAAACAATACGACTGCAGGTACTCGAGAAACTCCTTTTTCAACTCAGGGTGTTTAATCCCCAGCTCCACAGAAGCTTTAAGATAGCCCAGTTTACTACCACAATCGTAACGCGGCCCACGGAAAGTGTAGGTCAGAACCTGCTGTTCATTCATCAAGCTGGCGATAGCATCCGTCAGCTGATACTCACCACCGGCCCCTTTCGGAGTCGATTCAAGTAGCTCAAAAATTTTCGGTGTTAAAATATAGCGCCCAACCACCGCGAGATTGGAGGGTGCCTCTTCCGGATTGGGCTTCTCAACAATCGCCCTGACGTGCCCGACACGCTCCCCTTGATCCTTAATATCAACAATACCGTATTTGTAAGTCTCCTCCTGGGGTACATATTCAACCCCCAGCACAGAGGAGTGACGATAATCATACACTTCGACCATTTGTGCCAAAGCACCCGCATCCTCGCCATCGATCAAATCATCCGCCAGAATTACCGCAAAGGGCTCATTGCCTACCACATCCTTGGCACACAACACCGCGTGCCCTAATCCCAATGCTTCAGCCTGACGAATGTAGACACAAGAGACACCGTCAGGAAGCACATCACGCACCAGTGCTAACAGCTCTTTCTTTCCCTTGCGTTCCAGCTCGGCCTCCAGCTCGTAATTCTTGTCAAAGTGGTCTTCAATCGAACGCTTACTACTGCTGGTCACAAAGATAAGCTGTTCGATACCCGCCGCAACAGCCTCTTCCACAGCGTATTGAATCAGTGGTTTATCCACCACCGTCAACATCTCTTTAGGATTCGCCTTTGTTGCTGGCAGGAAACGTGTCCCCATACCCGCTACTGGAAAGACGGCTTTACGAACATTTTTATTACTTTTCACCATGATCAACCCTTAACCATCCATTTTGAGGAAAACCTGAACACGTCATGATTATTTTAATACTGGCTGAAATTGCCCAATTTTAACCCGACTTATTCAAAGTTCCTTAAGGTACAACAACGGCATCGCCAGGTAACATTACCAGCAACACCTTTCACCGTGCATATGGTAACGACCCTGTCGGCACAAATCCACATAATATAGAAGGTCGGCTCCCTATTTGCACCACTAGTGGCAGCCCCCAGTACCCCGCCTTATTTATGAATTGTTCGGGTTAACCCTGCGAGATAAAAAAACTCACCAGATAGAGTCCACCAAACAACAGCGGTTGGTGGAGAAGATAGATCATCAGGCTGTGCCGCCCGCCCAGTGCAAGAGAGCGTGTCAACCCGTTACTCTGCTGAGAAACCTTCTTCAACAACGCATGCCTCTCGATTAGGTGGCCCAAAAACATGCCGATCAAAACCACGCCGAACCAGGGCAACAGCGGCACGTAGTCCACAGTGGATGGCCCTTGGCTGGTCAGCCCGATCCAGTGCCAAGCCAGTGAGTTAAACCACTCATGCTGAAACTGGACGCCAAAAACAATCAAGCCAATTCCCAGCAGCAGGTTGATACCGTAAAAACGGCGAAACAGCAGAGCAACGACGCTCGCAATGGCAATGAAGTGTAAAATGCCAAACAGGATCACTTTATCTGGAAACACCAGATAGCTTCCCAAGGTAACAGCGACGGCAGCAGCTACCAGCACCATCAAGCGAGAGCAGTAGCGGCGCAGATTCACTCCCTTGCCGGTCGCCAGGTGAAAACTGATACCCACCAGGCCGAGAAAGAGCGTCACAATCAGGGTGCGGAAGTTGAGCCAAAACGGGTCGTGGTTAAAATCAACGTCAACGTAGTTAAAGTGATTCAGGTCATAGGTGAAATGAAAAATAACCATCAGCACAATGGCGAAGCCGCGCACTGCATCGATGTGTATGTAGCGCGCACCCGCTTTTTCGTTTGCCGCAATCTGATTACCTGACACCATCCGGCCCAATCCTGTTCATCTATTTTGCAGGGTAGTAGACACCACCCCGGTGTTTTTCGCCATCCGCCGTTTTGAATAGAACCATCAACTGATGCTGGCCACCATGGCCTAGGTCGTAACCGGCCATCATCCAGTCGCCCATCTTCATCGCTTTTTTGGTCTCTGATTTGCCGCTGGGGTGAACCACTTTGGTATTCATGGTGACGTTGGTTAGCGCCTTGCCCTCTTTTTCAACCTTGATCATAAAGTCGTGGCTGCCGCCCATCTCTTTGCCCGGCTTGGCTTTCATGACGTGGAAACTGACCTTGTAACCATCAATCTCTCTCTCAACCAGAAACATCTTGCCCATTGCTGAACCGTGATCTTTGTGATCGCCGTGCCCTTTATTGGAACCGTGCATATCGTGATTCATCATGGAGCCATGGCTATCGTGGTCGTGTTCATCAGGGGATGCCTGTAATGGGCCTGCGGCTACCACCAAAGCAGCGAAGGTGATGATGGATAGTGATTGTTTAACTTTTTTCATAACGCACTCTTCGAGGCTAAGGGATTATTTGTATCGTTCTTGTATTTGCAATACCACGCCATAGATCACTGGTAGAACCAGCAGGCAGAGGAAGGTGACGGTGACCATGCCGCCCACCATCGGCGCGGCGATACGCTGCATCACCTCCGATCCAGTACCGCTGCTCCACATGATCGGTAACAGCCCGGCAATAATTGCGGTGGCGGTCATGGCGATGGGGCGCACCCGCGCCGAGGTGCCGTGGTGCACCGCTGCCATAATTTCAGCCCCCTCTAAATCTCCCCCTTTTTTCTTGCGTCGTCTGGCGATCTCTTGATCGATAAAGGTGAGCACCAGTACGCCGATCTCCGCCGCCACCCCGGCCAGGGCGATAAAGCCCACCACTACGGCCACCGAAAGATTGAAACCCAGCAGATAGACCAGCCAGAAACCACCGATCAAGCCAAAGGGAATCGAGAGCATTACCACCAGCGGTGCGGTAATGTTGCGAAAGTTGAAGTAGAGCAGCAAGAAGATCACCAGCAGGGTGGCGGGTACCACAATACGCAGGCGCTCTTCAGCCCGTTCCATATACTCAAACTGTCCGGACCAGACCAGATCGTAACCGGGCGGTATTTTCACTTGGTTTGCCACCACCTCTTTCGCTTCGGCCACGTAGCCACCAATATCGGAGGTTTTAATATCCACGTAGACCCAAGCGTTGGGGCGCGAATTCTCACTTTTGATACTCGGTGGGCCACGGCGCAGGTTCAGTTCAGCCACCAGTGACAGCGGTATCTGTGCACCGGTCGGGGTGGGGATCAATACCCGCTTGAGGCTGTCCAGGTTGTCACGCAGCTCACGGGGATAGCGCAGGTTGATCGGGTAGCGTTCCAAACCTTCCACCGCGTAGCTGACATTCATGCCACCGATGGCAGTTTGAATCACATCCTGCACATCACCTGTGGTCAGGCCGTAGCGAGAAGCCTCTCTCCTATCAATATCAAAATCGAGGTAATAGCCTCCGGCGGCTTTATCAGCAAAGGCGGAGAGGGTGTCTGGCAGTTGTCTCAGGGCCTGTTCGATCTCATTGCCCACCTGCTCAAGCACATTCAGATCCGGCCCACTCACCTTAATGCCGACCGGGGTTTTAATCCCGGTGGAGAGCATGTCGATACGGGTCTTGATCGGCATGGTCCAGGCGTTGGAGAGGCCGGGAAATTTAATCGCCGCATCCATCTCATCCATCAGCTCTTTCACTGTTTTGCTCGGGTCAGGCCACTCATCTTTGGGTTTGAGGCGAATGGTGCTCTCCAACATCGACAGCGGTGCCGGATCGGTGGCGGTCTCTGCCCGCCCTACTTTGCCAAACACGTGATGCACTTCAGGAAACGACTTGATGATTTTGTCGGTCTGCTGCAACAGCTCTTTGGCCTTGGTGATCGAGATACCCGGATAGGTGGTGGGCATGTAGAGAATATCGCCCTCATTCAGCGGCGGCATAAACTCACTGCCCAGTTTACTGAGCGGATAAAAAGTCACTGCCAACAGAACCAGCGCTAACACCATGGTCACCCAGCGCCAGCGTATCGCCAGATTCAGGCTCGGCACATGGATGAAGTGGAGAAAGCGGTTAACCGGGTTTTTTGCCTCTGCGGGAATTTTGCCGCGAATAAAATAGCCCATCAGCACCGGTACCAGTGTAATCGCTAAAATTGCCGCCGCTGCCATGGCATAGGTTTTGGTGAAGGCCAGCGGTGCAAACAGTCGCCCCTCCTGTGCTTGCAGGGTAAAGACTGGCAGGAAGGAGACGGTGATAATCAGCAGTGAAAAGAACAGCGCCGGACCCACTTCTCGCGAGGCTTCGGTGACTGCCTGCCACCGCTCGGTGGAGAGCAGCTCCCGCCCTTTCTCTCTCGCCATTCGTTCCAGGTGTTTGTGGGCGTTTTCGATCATCACAATCGCCCCGTCCACCATCGCACCAATCGCAATCGCGATCCCCCCTAGTGACATGATGTTGGCATTAATCCCCTGCCACTTCATAAAGACAAAAGCGAGCAGAATACCGATCGGCAGCGAGACAATCGCCACCAACGCTGAGCGGGCGTGCATTAAAAACAGAATGCAGATAAGACTGACCACAATCATCTCTTCGATCAGCTTCTCTTTCAGGTTATTCACTGCCCGGGTAATCAGATCACCCCGGTCATAAACCGGCACAATCTCCACCCCTTCGGGCAGGCCGGGTTTCAGCTCCTCCAGCTTGGCGCGCACCCGCTCAATCACCGCCATGGCATTTTCGCCGTAGCGCATGATCACCACACCACCGGCCACTTCGCCTTCGCCATTCAGCTCTGCCACGCCTCGGCGCAGCTCTGGCCCTAGATGAATATGAGCGACATCTTGCAGACGAATCGGGGTGCCGTTTTCATCCACCCCCACCGGAATCACATTGAGGTCGTCAATCGACTGGATATAACCCAGCCCTCGCACCATATACTCGGTCTCGGCCATCTCCACCAGTTTGCCGCCGACATCATTGTTGGAGCGCTGAATCGCGTGTTTTATTTTCGATAACGGGATGTTGTAGGCCAATAGTGCATTGGGGTCGACCTCCACTTGATACTGCTTGACGTAGCCGCCCACGGAGGCCACCTCGGAAATCCCCTCAACCGTCTGCAAGGGGTAGCGCAGGTACCAATCCTGAATCGAACGCAGCTCTGCCAAGTCGGTATTGCCGGTTCGATCCACCAGCGCGTATTCATAAACCCAGCCCACCCCGGTAGCGTCCGGCCCCAGTGACGGACTCAGGCCGTCCGGCAAGCGGCCACTCACATAGTTGAGGTACTCCAACACCCGGGAGCGCGCCCAGTACATATCGGTGCCGTCATCAAAGATAATGTAGACAAAGGAGTAACCAAAGAAGGAGTAGCCCCGCACCACCTTGGCATTCGGTACCGACAGCATCGCGGTGGTAAGCGGATAGGTGACTTGATCTTCCACCACCTGCGGTGCTTGGCCGGGGTATTCGGTGAAGACAATTACCTGTACATCCGACAGATCAGGAATCGCATCCAGCGGGGTATTTTTCATCGACCAGACCCCCGCGGCGACAATCATCACCGTGGCGATGATGATCAGAAAGCGGTGACGCAGAGAGGCATCAATGATGCTAGTGACCATGGGTCGACTCCTCCATCGACATATCCATATCATCCATATCCATATCACTCATATCCTCATCAGCCGCGCTCTTGGTCGCCATTGCCGCCATCATCTTGGCAGTGGCTTCACGCAATTTGGATTCAGAGTCGATCAGGAACTGGCTGGAGGTGACCACCTCTTCACCCGCCACCACACCGGATAAGATTTGTGTCATCCCCTGTGCCGTCACCCCCAGCGTTACTTCACGAGGTTCAAATTTACCCGGCTCACGCACCACAAATATCTGCTCGCGGCTGCCGGAGCGGATAATCGCTTCACTGGGCACCACCAGCGCACCAAGCTGTGGATCAACATAGAGCGTGACATTGGCAAACATACCGGGCTTGAGCGACAGGTCGCTGTTATCAAACTCCAGCCGCACTTGTACCGTGCGGCTCTTGCGATTCAAAGTAGGGTGAATAAAGGTGATCTTTCCATTATAGGTTCGACCCGGTTCGGCCCGCACTCGCATCTCGGCACGGTCACCCAGATTTAACCAGCTCAGTTCATCTTCAAATACATCGACATTGACCCAGATGCGGCCCAGGTCTGCAATCAGATAGAGCTCATCTTTGGGGGTGACATACTGCCCTTTACGCACACCGATGTGCATCACCCGACCCTCAAAAGGAGAGTGGATATGCAGCTGTTTTTTGATCTTACGGCTCTGCTCCAGCTCGTGAATCTGATGCTCAGGCACATCAAACAGTTCCAAGCGCTCGCGGGCGCTCTCAACCATGATCTTGGCACTCTTTTTCATCTGTGTCGCCGAACTGTCGCGCACGGTCTCCCAGTTGTTCAGTGCCACCAGATACTCCTGCTGTGCCGCCACCAACTCGGGCGAGTAGATACCCAGCAGAATGGTATCTTTATTCACCCGTTTGCCGGTCTCGTCAACCCGTAGTTGCTCTATCCAACCGGAGGTTTTGGGGTGCAGCCGGGAGAGTCGCTCTTCGTTGAAGTCGACCCGGCCCAGACCATTCAGTGCCCGGGAGAGGTCGCGGGTTTCAACCCGTGCGGTGCGCACGCCGATATTCTGTACGGTGACCGGATCAATGGTAACAGTGCCTGCCGGTTCATCATCACCGCCACCCTCGGCGTAGACCGCAATGTAATCCATGCCCATATCATCCTGCATGAATACCGGCGAGGTGATGGCCGGGTTCATCGGATTTCGATAAAACAGCACCTCACGCTCGGACGACTGCACCTCTGCACCCGCACTCTGTTTTGTGCTGTTTGAGCTGGATAACCAATAGCCCGCCACAAAGCTGAGGCCGATTGCCGCAGTGACCACCACGCTGATAAGCGCCCTATTCATAAATTGCCTCCCCATTGAGATCACCCACCGCAGCGACCAGCCGCGCCATCGCCTGATTAGCCGCACTCAGCGCCTTCCAGTATTGGGTTTCATAATCGTAAAGTGTTGTTTGAGCACGAATCAGGCTCAGAAAATCGACCTTGCCCACCTGATACCCCGCCAGCATCGCATCAACTGTCTGACGAGCCAGGGGGATAATCTCCTGCTGAAAAAGCTGGGTCTGTTCGCTGCCACGGTGGTAGTCGGTTATCGCCTGCTGTACCTGCGAAGCTACTTGGTTCTGCTGGTCGTGTAGCTGGTATTTCTGCTGAATCCACTCGGCATTGCGTTGATCAACTGCACGGTCCTGCTTGCTACCGGTATAGATAGGCAGGTTCATACTGAACACAATAGAGCCGAAATCGCTGCGACTGCTGCCATCGGGGTTACTGCCACCACGCAAGCCATACATCGCACCCACCTTAAAGTTAGGCGCATAGCCCTTTTTCTCCAGATCAATGCGACTGCGCGCCGCACTCATCCGCTCGGTTTGTGCCTGTAATTTAGGGCGGGTGGCTTTAGCCCGTTCCAACAACACTTCTGAACTACTGGGCTCCCGCAACCGCTCATCGACTTCATGGGGGAGTTGCACCGAGTCAGCTGCGGGCCGGTTCATCAACAGATTCAGCCGCACTGCCTCATTTTCACGCCGGTTCTCGACACGAATCATACTGTCGCTCAGTTTGGAGAGCTCCAGTTGTGCCAGCAAAACATCCTGTTGCTGTCCCCGGCCAACGGTGTAACGGGTCTCCGCCACATTAACAAACTGTTTGAGTAGCACCTGGTTGCGGGCAATCACCTCCAGTGCACGATCCAGATAGAAAATATTCCACCACACGGTTTTGACATCCCGCGCCAGTTGTAGCCGCCGCTCAGCCACATCGGCCTCGGCAGCGCCCACCTGGTGTTGAGCCACTTGTGAACGCAAAGCCAGCTTGCCGGGAAACGGTAGCGCCTGAACAATCCCCACCTGAAGCTGGGTCATCCCCTCTTGGGTAAAAGAGAAACTATCCAGCGGTAAATTGAGCAGATTAACCGACAGCACCGGGTCGGGCAGCGCTTCGAACTGATCGGGAATTTCAGCCAGTGCCTCAACCCTCGCCTCAATCGCCGCCAGACCGGGGTTTGTCGACAACGCTGTGGTAACAGCACCATCCAGCGAGAGTGGCTCAGCGGCCTGTGCGGTGCTGATACCCAAAGTAAAAAGGCAGAGCAGCGATAGCTGCCGGAGTGAGGGAATACGGCATTGAAGTTGAAAATACAAATTAATGACTCCTGAAAGCCCTTTTGTCGTGGCTGAAGAATAGAGGAGTAACGCTGTCGTTAAGGTGACACTTGCATTACAATTTTGTCATGTTTTTGTCACTACCATGACAGGCGTTGAAGTGTAGACTATTTGAACTTGGCACTGAATTATGAGTCGTCATTCATTTACCCCACCTGTCAGCTGCTTTCAGAACTCCAGGCCAAACTTATGAAAATTCTAATTGTTGAGGATGAAGTAAAAACCGGTGAATACCTCAAGCAGGGGTTGAGTGAAGCCGGCTTTGTTGTCGACCTCTCCCACAACGGGCTGGATGGCTACCATCTAGCAATGACCGAACATTACGACCTGTTGATCCTCGATGTTATGCTGCCCGATGTGGATGGCTGGCGCATTCTGCAATCCCTACGCGAAGCTGGCAAGGAGTCACCGGTACTGTTTTTGACCGCCCGTGACAGCATCGATGACCGGGTCAAAGGGCTGGAACTGGGGGCAGATGACTATCTGGTTAAACCTTTCGTCTTCGCCGAGCTGCTGGCGCGGGTGCGCACCCTGCTACGCCGCAGCACAGCCCCCGCCACCGAGATGGTGTTAAGCGTTGCCGATCTGGAACTCGACCTAGCTCGCCACCGCGTCCGTCGTGGTGGCAAACGTATTCACCTGACCACTAAAGAGTTTTCATTGCTGGAGCTGCTGGTTCGCCGCCAGGGTGAAGTGCTGCCCCGCTCGCTGATTGCCTCCCAGGTCTGGGATATGAATTTTGATAGTGACACCAATGTCATCGATGTTGCCATCCGTCGCCTGCGGGGCAAAATTGATGACAGTTTCGATCTTAAGCTGATTCAGACCGTGCGCGGCATGGGCTATATGATCGACCTGCCAGATGATGCAGTATAGATGAGACCCCTCTCCCTAACCCTCCGCCTGACCGTACTGTTTTGCGCCATTGCCACCGTGGTCTTCCTCGCATTTGGCTGGATTATCGAACGCTCCATCGATGAGCACTTCGCGATTCAGGATACAAAAGAGCTTAACCTCGTCGCCCAAGCGGTAGAGCACTCACTGTCCACACTGCAACCCGGTTTTGATCTGACACGCGCCAGGCAGCGCTTTGAAGATATGCTGATCGGCCACCACGGCACCCTGTTGCTGATTACCCCTGCCCTTGGCCCGCATGTGTACGCCAGCCCCGGCCCTGACCTCTCACTGATATTAAAACCAAACCAAACCCAACAAAACACGGTGCAGAAATGGAGTGACGACGAGCACAACTACCGTATTTTAATCCAACAGGTCACCGGCGGAGATAACAAACATTACAGCGTAATCATCGCCGTAGCGATCGACTTCCACCTCCATTTCTTGACCCACTTTCGCCACACCCTGTGGCTGATGGTGATCTGCGGCATCATCGTCATGGGAGTGATGGGCTGGCTCTCGGTGCGACAAGGCCATCGACCACTGCACCATATCGTTGAACAGGTCAGTCACATCAGCGCCAGCCAGTTAAACAGCCGCCTCAACCCCGAAGCGGTTCCGGCTGAACTCACCGAACTGGCGATCTCATTCAATGAACTGTTGCAACGCATGGAAGAGGCGTTCAACCGCCTCTCCAACTTCTCTGCCGACATCGCCCACGAACTGCGAACCCCCGTCACCAACCTGATGACGCAGACCCAAGTAGCCCTCTCCCGGGCACGCAACGCCGAAGAATATCAAGAGATACTCTACTCCAACATGGAGGAGTACGAACGGATGGCGCAGATGATTGGCGACATGCTCTTTTTAGCCAAAGCAGATAATGCAGAGCACCCACCCAATACCGAAGCAATCGACCTGAAAAGTGAACTGAGCAACCTGTTCGACTATTACGAAGCGTGGGCGGAAGAGTCCCGGGTTTCGCTGATACAGGAAGGCGAAGCCCGAGTACAGGGTGATCGGTTGATGCTGCGCCGCGCACTCAGCAACCTGCTCTCCAACGCCATCCGCCATACACCGCCGGACAACCGCGTCACCGTCACCCTCAGCCAACAGGAAAAGAGTGTACAAATTGTGATTCAAAACCCAGGCACCCCAATCCCTGAAGAGCACCTGTGCAAACTGTTCGACCGCTTTTACCGCACCGACCCATCCCGCCAACGCAGCGGTGACGGAGCCGGGTTAGGCCTAGCCATCGTTAAATCAATTATTGAATCACACGGCGGCACCATCACCGCCAACTCCGACCAGACAAGCACCCGCTTTCAGATCAACCTGCCGAACAGCTGCATTGATTAAGATCCAGCGGCCACGGAACCACGGCACTAAAGCGGAACGAAAATTGGCGGGAAAATGAGAAAAAAACACGCTTTCGCAGTAGACCTATCTATTCTCGGATAGGCTCCTAGGAGCCTATCCGAGAATAGCGACCGTAACGAGAGCAAGCGATTTTGAGTCAGATTTTTCGATTATTTGAGACGAATAGTGGGCCTATTTAACGAAAATGACCGGAAAATCTGGCCAAAATGGCTTGCTCGCAGTAGGTCAGTCTGTTCTCGGACAGGCTCCTAGACTTAGGAAGAATCTACTGCGAAAAGCCTTGGCGAGGATAGATTGAGTGAGGTGATTGACGCGGGACTGGGCTGTTTTACCCGTCATTCGATCTGGTCGGCGAAAAAAAAGATAAAAAGATAAAACAGCTCAAACAACGCACTTCTATGCTTCATTGTCATGAAGGCAATGAAGCATCACGGCTTTTGAGGTTTGCGAAAAACCGCGAACCTCAAAAGCCCCAAAAACTTCAGAAAAATATTTTCTATAACGAGCCGCAATACCAAGACCGGGGCGCTTCTTCAACAACACGGTTCATTAGCCCATTTTCATTCATAGTGATATCTAAAGGTACTCTCAACACACTAACGATTAGCTTATTGATCCGCTTTAACGTCTTTCTATCCTGGCTTTGCCAATCTGACCAAGCTGCCTCGGTCCATGCCAAATTTCTACTCATCCAATAAATCCCTTTCTTGAACACTGCCTTCTCGATATTGCTCAATGGATTTTCGTAGATGCTCTGCATTTGCTGGAAATTTCAGCAAATACACTGTTTCCATTATTTAAGTGTCCGGTGTATTCAACCAGAACAGGCAATACTGGCCCAAAAGTACAGACTTCAAAAAGATCTCGGCAAATGATGTCACAGCCGTTATCATTGATCTCAATGACCGGCCAAGAAAGAAGCTGGGTTACCAAACACCCGCAAGATTAATGGCGGAACATATGGCTGCTATCGCAGCTTAGGCGGTTATGCACTTCGGGGTTGAATCCGCCTATGGGAATGCCAGGCATTCGACTGCCATGGTTAATTAGCGTTTAATTTGAGCTCTTTATTACCGTCGGGAAAAACACCATGCTTCGCCCCCTCCTTCTATTCATCACCCTTTTCGCCCTTCTGCCTGCCCATGCGGAAGAGAATCTACAAAACGTCATCGACAACATATTAAAAGCCCATGGCGGGGCTGAACTATGGCACAACACCACGGCCGTCACTTACCTTGCTGATACCTTCTCCCAAAGCCGCCATGCGTTGGGCACCACCACTCGGCACTACCAATACCCAGATAAATTCAGCATCAGCATCGATTACCCAGGGGGCGAAAGTGAGCGACGCCAATTGAGTGATGGTCAGGTGTGGGATCACGGAAAACAAGGCAGCGCCCCCTTTGCCAAAGCGACGCAGCTCCAGGCGATGCGCATGCTGGCCCCCAAACTGCTGCTTGAAAACCGCCTTAACGCCAAAGACCTTGGCACTCGCAAAGATGATGAAGGTGTGACTCACCACGGTATTGAGCTGACAGTGGATGGTCTACGCATCATTATTGATAGTGATGCAGAGAACGGCTTTATTCTTGCCACATGGGGCATAATGGAGGCGATGGGGCAGAAGATGCAGTTTGTCACCTTCTACCACGATTACCGTGTGGTGAATGGGCGAACAGTAGCATTTAAAGAGGAGCACTACGCCATGGGAACCTACACCGGGCATACTGAAACAAAAGAGGTTAAATTTTCTGACACCCTGCCAGAGGTGCTGTTTAAACCCTGAACTTCAAGCCCGGGGTTAAAGTTTAGTTTGCTATGAAAATCGCTTTTTGGCATGCTGCTTCGGTTGAAGGTCTGCAATAAAAACTAACACCAATCACCATTGATAAGGAGATCGCCTTGTTAGAAGTCCACGTTTGGCCACCTCATGGCAATATGGTTGGGCATGCCTCATTGTCGTTCGGGACGAACTATGTCAGTTTTTGGCCGGAGGATGCTGCAGGAGTAAAAGATTTGAAAATCAAAAAAAGCCATCCCGGTTCATTCATGGATGCACTGGATGAAGATATTGAAGCCGAAGGTGGGCGGCAACCTATTACAGTCATGATAGCTACTGCCAACACTGAAAGACTTTCCCAATTTGTTGCAGGTCTTATTTCAAATACCCCCAGATACCAGTTAGCCAAGTACAACTGTTCTCATGTTGTCGCAGAATGCTTAAAGGTAGCCTGCGATAAAAATCCGAGCTTCCATCCGACAGCCCATGACTACGGAAAATTAGGAAAAGTGCTTGGCCGAGGAGTATGGACACCAAATGAAATATTGCGTTATGCCAGAGAGCTGACGACACATCATGGACGATAGAATGAACGTCATCTATAGCAAAAATTACAATATCAACCTTGGGTTGTTACGCTACCTTCATCCGTTTGATGGCGCAAAGTTTCAAACGATCTATGATGGCTTGAAAGGTAATGAGCGGATTAATTTCATCGAGCCGTCAAAGCCCGCCAGCATGGAAATGATTGATGCGTTTCTATCAAGCATCATGCGCCATCGCATCCGAAATAAAAATGGTATATTTCAAGCACTTGAAGTTCCTCGCATCCCTTTCATTACTTTTTCATTTCTAGACCGAAAAATCCTATCTCCCATGCGTTGGGGAGTTGCTGGAACAGTGCTTGCCGCCCAAAATGCGTTAAAAAACAGCGGTATTTACTGGAATATATCCGGTGGATACCACCACGCTATGCAACAAAACATGGAAGGATTCTGTATTTACAACGATGTGGGTATTTGCCATCAACAGCTTCTTCAGGATGGATTGCTCTCGCCTGATGACAAAATACTGATTATCGATACCGATGCTCACCACGGTAACGGAAATGCGTATACCTTCATGGAGAATAAAAAAGTAACGATCCTGGATGTCTACAACGCAGGCATTTACCCCACCTCTGGCTACACACGAAACAGGGTGGATATTGCTGTTCCTCTCCCGCCAGGAACAGATGGAAAAACCTATCTGCAGAGATACAACGAAGCACTGGAAAAGCTGGATAATGACTACCGTTTGGCGTTTGTCGTGGCTGGTAGTGATACCTTGATGAGCGATAAGTTGGGAGGCTTATGTTTAACTATTGATGAAGTAGCAGAGCGAGAAAAGCTAACCCTTCAAGCACTACATAAGCGCGCTATTCCTGGTGTGATACTCGGTGGCGGAGGCTACTCCAAAGAGAGTGCCAAAAGTGTCATTCGTGCTATTACCGCATGTGCAGAATCAGGAAAAGGATAAGGTTATAGCCTCATTTAATATCAATATCTTCTATCGCGGAGTCTAAAATAGCATCCAACTCGGCATCGTTGACATATTGTTCTTCGTCGATAGTCTCCTCATCGCCAGTTTCCGTTTCTGAGTTCTCCGGGGAAGGATTGTCTTCTACCGATTGATCATCAGTATCAAAATCAGAAATTAACTCTTCATTTTCGCCACTCTCTTCAGGTGCTTCGGCACCATCGCCTTCATCCGCTGCTATCGGGTTGTCGGTTTCAGGAGTCCCCCCCTTATCGTCGCCATCTGGTGCTGAATCCAGCTTGTCTATTTTTGACTCTAAAACTGTCGCATCGACATCAATTTCGGCAAAGAGTACATCGTCATCCTCAGCAAACAGACTGTCTTCATTACTCTCTGTTGAGTGCTCTTCTTCAATCAGCACTGCCTCTTCTGCGACGTTTTGTGGCTCAGCATCGTCAAGCGATTCACTCAACGCTTCGCCAGCCCCGGCCACTGCTGCCACAGCACCTACAGCGGCAGAAGTTGTCTTAGCCACATCCGCCTTGGCGGGCTCTTCGGGTTCATCCATTTTAAGCACATCAACACACATTTTAAGCTCTTTGCTGGCTCGCTCAATTTCAGCAAGCTGTGCTTCCAGCTCGGGCAGTGACTCTTTCAACTCATCATCACCCAATGAATTCATCAGGTTATCCATGGCATCTTTCTGCCCACCCAACATATCCTTGAGTTTATCCATATCAGAAACTGTTTCGACACCTTCAGTATCATCCTCATCCAAATTGGCACCTGCCAATGCTGATAGTGATGAGAGCTGCCCAATCAAATTATCTCTAAACTCATTGGCCGCTTGTAATTCTGCTAGGGTCTCTTCATCAATTTCACCCCCTTCACTCAGGCGCTTAATCAAGCCATCAACTTTATCCATATAGCTGGTGAGCTGTGATTTGATCACACCACAGAGTGCTTGTGCATCTTTCCACAACCCGGGGTTGGTTTCACCCTCGGCAAGCCCCTTTGGAAACAGGGGTGTCAGATATTCGTAAAACTGCCCCCAGTGGGTACTGGTCTCTTTCCCTTGGCCTTCAAGCGATTTACACTCTGCTTGCAGGTAATCAATACGCAACTTCAACATCTTAACCTGCTCATCACTGAGTTCACTGTTTTTGACTTGCTCGTTGTCATCCAGCTGGAGATAGCGACGTGTCTCATCAAGCAGAAATTGTAGCGCCAGTGGGGCATTAAAGCTTGAGCGTTCAGCCTCTTCTTTCGCCTCCTGTTTGATCTTGGCAACTTCGGCTTCAAGGTCACCATCATCATGCTGTTGCCACTGACGATAGAAATAGTACGCCAAGCCCCCGGCAACCAGTACCAGCTCGGCCAAAAATAGAATGGTGAGAGTGATGCCAACGCTCATAATGTGACCTGTTTACTGTATTGTTTGTAACTTTTTTTGTAACGACTCAGCGTATTCATCTTTTACCTCAACTCTTCGTTATTTTCGTACTCAATCGGTCATATATGTCCTATATGCTCCCTCTTTCCGTGTGAAAATGCCTCGATTTGAGGCAAAATCTAAACACGCTGAGTCGTTACCTTGTTTTCATTACACGGCCCCTACATCACTGGCTGTCGATTTTCGACGTTTAACCCACCAGAGGATGCCGATACCGAGCGCAATAATGAAGTTAAAAACGACAAAAATAATCACCGCCAGCAATACACCACCTTCATCATCACTTGCTGTCTCTTCAACCACCACTGGAACCACGGGAGCTTCAACCGCAGGTTGAACGGTTTGTGGTCGATGCTCAACGGGTGGCGGTGGTGGCGTATACACCTGTTCAGCACCTGCCAATGGTTGTAACGCGGTACTATTTGGGTCTTCCAGCGCACTCAACACCTGCTCGGGGCTCATCGGTGGGGTTAGATCAATCACCTTGGATTTAACCCGGTCAAAAGTACCTGTTGATGCCGTCACTTCGATACGGTAACGACCGTAATCATTCAGCGATAGATTGGTATTGAAATAACCGGATAACTCGCCATTTTCACTGCGACCACTGAACAGTGCCACCCGTTGGGCAGTGCCACTGGGCTGAGTATGAACAAGGTCAACACGCAATACCGCCTGCACCTCCTGCTTGTTCATTAGCTGGCCATCCTCTTCCAACCACACCCTAAGATCGAGCCGATCACCCCGTTGCGGTTGCTCGGGAAACACCTGTAGAGCCATTTTTAAATCGGTAATAATGTAAGCCCGATTGGCCTCCCCTTCGGGCAGCATCCGCCACTCTCCTGGCTCCGGGTTTTGAATGGTAATCAAATCAAACTGGTCTGAGACCAGCCACTTGATATCATCAAAAGTGGCATCGCTATCAAGCACCCGACCACCCGGTAGTGTCAGCGACACCTGGGTATCAAAAGAGGCTTTATTGGCAATGATGGTTATTTCACGGACATTGCGATCAACGGAAAAATGGCCACTCTGCATCGGTAAAATATCGGGCTCTTTACTCTGTTCAAAGATAGAGGCAAATACCCGATGAAGATCTTTATCTGTTCGCGCTATGTTGAAGTGACCATCGGTTAAATTAGCAATGCCCTGTAGCAAGCGCATATCTGAACTATCGGTAAAGGCAATCGTATGTACCTGAATCTTGTTCTCTTTTAGTACCGGCAGCAGCGTGGCAACCAGCTCGGCTGTTGCCTGTTTATCCAGCGCTGCAGAGGCAAGATCCATCTTGCCATCCGACATCAAAACCACCACATGCTTCCGATCACTCTGCCAATCTTGCTCATAAACCCGGGTTGCCGCCTCAATGGCACCGGCTAAATTGGTGTAAGCCCCTTTGTTGGATATTTTTTCAACCGCCTCAAATAACAGGTGGTTGTTCAACTGGCTGTTTGTTTGGGTCAGGTAGGCGACCGGGTAACCTTGATCACTGAAACTGACAATTGAGGCCCGGTCTTCCTTACCGAGTAGTGACAACAGTAGTTTTGCTGCGGGTTTGCGCAGGTCATTGGGGTCATTTTTTTTCATTGAACCCGAGCTATCCATCAC
>JAFLJP010000121.1 GCA_022712945.1 Gammaproteobacteria bacterium
CCGTGGCCGTTTGAGCATTTATATTTTGTATTACTTGATGTGCTAATGACATTTCCCTGCTTCCCTTTGTTAATACTGTTTTGTGTTACGTAACTTTTTCATCACTAAATAAATGATCCATGGCATCACCAGCACATAGAACGCCATGTATTTATAACCATGATAAATAGCCATAATAACCGGATGATCCCGCCTCGTAGCATACTCGTCGTAACTCTTGACCAGGCTTCCATCTTCCGCGACAAAATGAACAGTCAAAAAATCACCACGGAGATAGGATCTTGTTATTCCATAGGCTATAACATGCTGATTTAAATAAGGTAAATAGTCTTTAGGTGTCGCCACCACTAATTTTTTTATCTCATCACCTTGACGAATATGTATTTTTTCCGTCCCTCCTCTGGCTGGATCCGTTACTCTTACCAGCTCGCCCTCATACCTTACCAATTCATCAAAAGGCTCGATATAACTGGGCTCTAAACCAGGGTAATTCCAAATATAGGCCGTACCCAATATAAAAACGGTCAGCTGCATTAAACCATTCAACGTAAGGTATAACCCAATCACTGCCTTCCACATAAAATGGCAGCCCATCGAGGCCAGTGTTTCCCCTTGTGGAATCGGCATCGAGAGATATAACCATGCAATAAAGTACTTTTCTGATAGTTTGCTTATAAAGTCTTCTTTCGTTTTCTTAACTTTCATGAACCCTCCATCTCGATCATTCATATGCTCACTGTTATTTTACTGACCAGCGGATACCACAAGTATCACACTGCGTGAAAATAGCAGCACCAGTGTCAACAGCATGAAAATTTTTCGCCATTTAGAGTAACCGTGCAGCTCATCATCACCAGCCCAATAGATATTGCCGGTTAACAATATAAAAATTGGAATGAGGCCAAAAACAAAGAGCGGTGGGAATAGCATGATCGGTAATAGATAAAACAGAACCAGGCACAGATAAAAAAACCAGCGTCTTCTCAACAAAGGAACATCTTGATAATGTCCATAGCTCATTACATTGTCACTCATCATTCAAACCTCTCATTGTTTTGCCAACCATTGAATTGCATTCCAAAATTATTATCTCTCCCGAATACTTTCGCTTTGGTATTGCATGATGGGGCTGAGGAAATAGTCAATCAAACGCCGTTTCCCGGTTTTTATCTCCACCGTTACCGCCATGCCGGGAGTGAGGTTAGCCAGTCTATCTTTCACCTGGATGACCGATTTGTTCAGGCTGACCCGGGCGGCATAGACCAGGCCAAGTTTTTCATCTTCCACCGCATCACTGGAAATATTGATAATTTCGCCGTCGATGGTGCCGTATTTGGTAAAGGAAAAGGTTTCAATTTTTAATTCACTTTTCTGGCCCTCAAAGACAAAGCCGATGTCCTTGTTTTGCACCCAAACGTCGGCCTCCAACCGCTGTTCACTGGGTATGATGACCATCAATGGTTGGGCCTGGGTAACGACACCACCGATAGTGTGAACGGCTAGTTGTTGCACCACACCCGTCACCGGTGCGGTGAGGCGTTGCTGTTGGCTGCGCAATTCAGCCTTGGACAGTTCTTTGCTCAGTGCTGCAATCATTTTTTGTGCTTCAGCCAGTGCGATGGCGGCCTTATTAGTCAACTCGGCATGCAGTACGGCTTTTTGCTGGCCAGTGCTATTAATGGCCACTTCGATTTCTTGTAAGCGATAACGCTGGGTACTTAAGTCGTACTGCTGCTCCAGGCGTTGTTGTTCTAGTTCCAAATAACTATTAACCGGTGCTAACCCCTGTTCAGACAGGACATGCAATGCCTCAGCACGTTTGCTAATAATTGGCAGGGTCGCTTCACGTTTTGCCACTATGCTTTTGGTGGTAGCCCGTTCGGCCTGACGCTCTTGCAGTGTTTGATCCAATACCGCCTGATGGGCCTGATATTCATTTAACTGTTTTTGGAAAAGTTGGCTTTGCAGGGCAATCAGACCCGCATCAGCGGCTTCGATATCGTTGAAAAGTGCTTTTGGGCTTGGCTCTAGCGGCCCATCATGTTCGATGATGGCTTTGTGCCTTATAGCATCCAGACTGGCGACAAGCAGTTCATGTCTTAGCCGTTCAAGATCGGCACGGCTGTTGGTGGGGTCCAGCTCCAGCAAAAGGTCGCCCTTTTGTACCCGCTGTCCATCATGGGTGTGAATGGCCCGCACCACCCCGGCTTCCAGGGGCTGAATAACCTTCTGTTGGCCATTGGGAATGATTTTCCCTTGAGCAACAGCCACCACGTCAACTTCACCCACCGCTGCCCAGGCAACGGTGATGACCATCAGCAGTATGATTGACCAAGTGATCATTCGGCCAATGGGTGAAGGAGGAGATTCCTGCACCTCCAGCACGGCGGGAAGAAATTCATATTCGTGTGTATTGTCTGACTTTTTTAACATCATCTCTACTCTACAATTCAAGCCGGTTTAGTATTTTTTGCGGCTGTCTGGCTTGGTTCCGGATCCGCGGCCTGGATGTGATACAGGTGCGCATAGGCGCCCTTTCTGGCCATCAATTGGTCATGGGAGCCTTGTTCGATAAGCTGCCCTTTATCCACCACCACGATGCGATGACTATTACGCACTGTGGTCAGGCGGTGGGCAATGGTAATAACGGTACGTCCTCGACAGATGGCTTGCATGTTTTGTTGGATGATACGCTCGGATTCATAATCCAGGGCGCTGGTGGCTTCATCAAAGATCAAAATCCGTGGACTCGTGACTAATGCTCGGGCGATGGCAATACGTTGCCGTTGTCCGCCAGATAGGTTGCTGCCGTATTCGCCCACCAGGGTGTCGTAGCCTTCTTTCATCTCGACAATGAAGTCATGGGCGCCTGCCATTTTGGCAGCCTGCACAACGGCCTCCATGGGAATGCCTGGGTCACGTAGTGCAATGTTGTCACGAATGGTTCGGTTAAACAGAAAATTCTCCTGCATCACCACGCCAATCTGGCGTCTTAGCCAGGCGGGCTCCATCAAGGCAAGGTCAACCCCGTCAATTAGCACCCGGCCACTTTCTGGCACATAGAGGCGCTGCACCAGTTTGGTTAAGGTGCTTTTGCCTGATCCTGAGCGGCCCACGATACCAATCACCTCACCGGGCTTAATATCTAATGAAACACGTTTTAATACTTCCGGGGCGTCGGGTTGATAACGAAAGGTAACCTGATCAAAGGTGATGCGCCCTTCGATATTGGGCAGTGATGCTCGATTGGGGTTGTAACCCGGTTCTGCCGGTGTATTTAAAACATCACCCAGCCGTTGCACCGAGATTCCTGCCTGCTGAAAATCCTGCCACAATTGAACCAGTCGCAAAATCGGTGAGCTGACACGGGCGGCCAGCATATTAAAGGCAATCAACTGGCCGACACTCAGTTGCCCTTCGACCACCAGACGGGCACCAAACCACAAAATCAGTATATAGGTGATTTTATTGACATAACCGGCGGCCTGGTTGGCGATATTGCTCAGGTTGTCTGCCTTAAAACTTGCTTTGACGTAACCCGCCAGTTGTTCTTCCCAACGCTTTCGCATTTGTGGTTCAACGGCCATGCACTTGAGAGTTTCTATACCATTGACTGATTCGACAAGAAAGGCCTGATTTTCTGCCCCGCGGTTAAACTTTTCATTGAGTCGGTTACGGAGTATTGGCGTTATAATCACCGACAGGATGATATAAAAAGGGATGGAACCCAATACAATCCAGGTAAGGATTGGGCTGAAATAATACATCACCGCAAAAAAGACCACGGTAAATGCCAGGTCCACCACCAGGGTTAAGGCGGAGCCGGTGATAAAGCTACGGATATTTTCCAGCTCTCTTACCCGGGCAACAGTCTGCCCTGTTTGCCTGGCCTCAAAGTAACTGATGGGCAAGGCAAGTAAGTGCTTAAACAGGTTGGCGCCCAGTTTGACATCAATCCGTTGAGCCGTATGAGAGAATAGATAGCTTCGTAAACCACCCAACAAGATCTCAAAGGTTGCGACCACTACCAGACCAAAGATTAAAACATCCAATGTGGTCAGGCCTTTGTGCACCAATACCTTGTCGATAATGACCTGGAAAAACAGGGGCGTGACCAACGCCAGGAGTTGGATAAAAAATGATGCCAGCAGGACTTCGCCAAACAGCTTTTTATATTTTAGAATTTCTGGAATAAACCAGCTGAAGTCAAACTTTCTGAATTCATCCAAAATACCAGCACGGCGGGTAAACAGGATTAATGTGCCCGACCAGGCTTCTATGAATAACTCTCGGGAGAGTGTTTGTGGGCGTTTTTCTAGAGGGTCTTGAATCAAGACCTGGTCATCACTCAACTGGGCAACGATAAAGAAATGACCATCTTTGTGTTGTGCAATTGCCGGGAGTTGCAACTTATCCAGGCGTGATAGCTGAGGTGTTACCTGCCTTGCCTTCAGACCAATCAGCTTCGATGCGCGCAATATATCACGAGAGGAAAATTGCTCTTCTGAACTACTAAACTCATGTTTAAGCTGCTTTGCGTCACATGGCAATCCAAAAAATCGCGCAATGAGTAACAGGCTGGCTATTCCTGAGTCTACACCTTTATTTGCACCGACATCGTGTGGCAAAACAACATTCCTGGACTCATTATGAAAGGCCCGGAGTCTACTCTTTCAATCTTGCTTATTTCAACAAATAAACTACCGAATTACCCGCTCTCTGATGCTTTCAGAGAAATCCTACAAAGTTTTCGGAAAAGTCCTACATTTGATGGTACCGAAGGTTTAATAAAACTCTCTACATAAAAAATGCTGAACTTGGTCACTATTCTATCAACTGACTACCGATGGGGTGGCTACTCCTGCTCCAGTATCGTCTCAACGGCGGCTAACAACTCACCCTTAGTGAACGGTTTGTCCAAAACTTTCGATGCTCCCATCAACTTGGCGACCGAAAGGTAGTAATCCGAAGGCGTTGTTGGCACACCACCTGAAATGGCAATGACTCGAATCTCTCCGAATTCACGCGAAATCTCCTGTATCAGCTCAAGACCATTTTTCTTCGCCATCATCAAGTCGGTGATAATCAGGTCAAATTCGGATGCCCGGTACTTTTGCATCGCGACAACACCATCTTCAGCCAATTCGACCTCATGTCCTGCCCGTGTTAGGAACTGCATGAGGATATCGCGTATCTGTTTTTCATCGTCGACAACCAATATTTTCGCCATATTATCTATACCTAATTTTTGATGGTGTGCTTTAAAATGTCAGAAAATTGCTTAAAGTCCAAAGGTTTTTGCAAGAATGCCTGTACTCCTTTTTCTTTTGCCTGGGCGATATCAATCGCATCACTGTAGCCACTACAGAGTATAAAAGGGATACCCGGGCGAATCGCCAGCATCGCTTGTACCAGTTGGTCACCTCGCATATTTGGCATCACCTGATCACTGACTACAACATCGTATTTTTCAGGTGCGGCACTGAACATTGCCAGTGCATCCAGCGGGTCATTGGCGACATCAACATGAAATCCCTGACGTGTTAAGAATATTTTAATCACATTGGTTAGTGGTACTTCGTCATCCACATAGAGAACTGTACCAATATGTTCTTCGATGGCCTCTCTCACCACGGGTGCTGGTGGAGCATCGGTTTTTTCCAGATTAAGCGGACTTAATGGGAGATAAACATCGAAACAGGCACCCCCTTCAGGACGGTTATGAACACGAATAGCACCTTGGCTGTTGTTAACAATGCCATGGACTGCCGCCAAACCCATTCCCGTTCCACTGCCCACCTCTTTTGTAGTGAAAAAGGGTTCAAATATTTTTTCACGCAGTGTTTCTGGAATCCCTGGGCCGTTGTCAAACAGGCTTAAGTACAGGTAACAATCTACTTCTGGAGTACCATCAATTGCTGGAATATCAGCTTCCAATGATGAACACTGGCTGGTGGCAATCACCAATTGACCTCTATCGTCCATTGCCTGCATTGCGTTGACACAGAGGTTCATAATAATTTGATGCAGTTGGGTGGGGTCCATCTCTAGCATCATTGATATACCGGCGTAATCCTCACGAATGGCAATAGTGGCTGGTGCAGAGGCACGAATCAAACGTACCGCCTCTTTTATCACTGTTTCGGCTTCAAATAGCTGTCGGTTATTGTGTGATTGTCGACTGAAGCTCAGAATTTGCTTTACCAGCTCTTTGGCCCGCTGGCTCGCGGTTTGAATCTCCTGCATGTTTCGATAGGTATCGCTGCCCAGCGGCAAGTCATCCAGAACCAGGTCAGAGTAACCCACTATTGCTGTGAGTATGTTATTAAAATCATGGGCGATACCGCCTGCCAACCGCCCAATGGCCTCCATTTTTTGCGCTTGCTGTAGCTGGCTTTCAAGATGTTGTTCATCAGTCACATCACGCAATAGGCCCACATAGCGCATCCCTTTAATCGTCACTACGGGTGAGAGGCTGACCATTAAGTGACAACCGGTGGTCTCATCGCCCACTGGTTTTTCATAGTGACCAGACCAGGATTCGCCGCTGGTCAGTGCATTCCAAAGCATCTCTGAAAACAACTCTCCTGCATAGTCAGGGTTTAACAGTGGTAGTTGGCTGCCCAGGCAGTCAGACTCTGGTGACAACATCTCTTCATAGGCCGGGTTAACGTACTCAAGCCGCCCTTCGGCATCGGTAATAAACATGCCTTCATCGGCTTGGAATATTGCCGAGGCCAATATTTGATTCTCTTCTTCCACCCGTTTGCGCATTGAAATATCACTGGCAATCCGTACGGTGCCCGCACGGCTGGCATCTTCGTTGAAGAGTGGCACATTCACCACATCAAAAATGGCGTTGCCCGTTAACGTGGGGTATTCCAACTCCCAATGCACCCAATCATCATGCTGCCAGACAGGCTCCCCGTCACCATCAATCAGTACTCTCTGCTTCAAAATGTCACTTTTTTCTGCCAGCTGTTGGGTGGTTAGTCCTTGATAAGCCTCTCCACTTAACCCCAGGTTGTTCAATAGAACGGAGTTGGCAATCAACCAGCGGGTATCGGCATCCTGAAGTAGCACTTCATCCGGTAACGCCTGAATGAGTGAGTTCATCCAATGCTCTTTTTCTCGTAGCGCCATCTCTGTTTGCTTACTGCTGGTGATGTCGGTACGTATTGAAAGATAGCGCTCAGGTAAGTGATTGCTGTCCATAAACGGGACAATCGTGGTATTAACCCAATACTCTTCACCCGATTTATTGCGGTTTTTAATTTCACCTTGCCAAACCTGGCCAGCCCCAATGGTGCGCCACATATCTGCCCAGAATTCACCGGAGTGATAACCCGAATTTAAAATACGGTGATTCGCCCCCAGCAGCTCATCTTTGGCGTATTGAGAAATTTGGCAGAACTTGTCATTCACATAGGTTATAACACCGGTCGGATCGGTCATCGCCACAATGGCATGTTGGTCTATTGAAAATTTTTGCTGCCGAAGCTCTCTCAGGGTCGATTGCATATTAGCGTTCATCGATTCAAGCCGATGCTGGCGACGCCTCATAACCACAATGACACTACTAAAAACCAGGATAAACCAGATAATATTGGCACCATTTGTAAAGCCAAGCAGTATCCGGTTTTGCTGCTCCAGTGCCAGCGAGTCACTCAGTAGGCTTTCACTTAAAAGACGGACAGCGCTGAGTCTCTGTTCAGTCTCTTCACTGTTGACGAATGAAGCACGTTTATCACCTGCCTCTTGTGAAAATCTGTTTTTCAACACCTCAAGCAGTATCAACACATCGTGCAACTCGTTACGCAGCTGTTCATCCTGTTTAATACTGACAACACCATCCACCATCATGGCGGTATTGATCGAGATTGCAATGTCATCAATGCGCTCTAGCCAATCATCCAGGCTATAAGCGTCTCCATTTTCGATCTCCTGCATATACCGCATCTGTACAAGATCACTCTGGATTCGATAACCCACCTGGGCAAAACTCGCCTCTTTTTGAAAAGAGTTGGCCACAAGCCACTGCCCGATCACTGCCATGCTGATACCAAAAACACCAATACCCACCAGCCAATAATTAACATCCCCCCCAACAGTGCCGGTGCTGAATCTAATTTTACGCAGCAACAGTGGTATCAATACAATCGTGATCGCAACAGCAAGCACAACCAACAAGGCTAGTTCTGAGCGGGTTAAAGCACCATTAAAAGAGTCAACAACACGCACACCCTCTTCTACGATAACCGCTGAACCACTCATGGCGATATAATGAACTGCCGCTGCACCCAGGCCCACGATCAAAGATGCTTGTACATGGTGGCTTTTTTCATCTTCCCCCTGTTGCACCCGCTCAATATGTTTGCATATCAAATAGAGTCCAAAGGTACTCGTCACCAATCCGATACCGACTGAAAGCATGAAAGTTGATAGCTCATATTCAATTTGGCCATCTAGCCACAATGCCATCATGCCGGTCACATGCATGACAGCAATCGCAGCCCCCAGGGTGATGCCACCCAAAAGTAAAGCAAAGTGCCCCCGTCGTGATAAGGTCAAATAGATCGCTGCAACAGAGATGAAAATGACAAAAAAGAGCGATAGAAAAACATAGGTGGGAGCATAGGTGGTGAAAACGGGTAACTTTTGCGAAAGCATGGCAATGAAGTGCATCGCCCAGATCGAAACCCCCAGCAGTACCGCAGATGCCAAGAGAGCTCGCAAGCGTTGCGCTCCTTGCAGTGAATAAATGTGGCCCATGACGCCCAGTGAGGCGTAAGCTCCCCAGACCGAAATAATCAAAGAGAGAATAACGAGACCGTGGTCATGATTGACTTCCACCACCATAAAAAAAACACCTAACCTGAATAATTAAAATGACTATCCGTTAAGGATGCCGCTTGAAGAAGGAGTAAAATAGTGCCATGTCACCACTGACTCTAATCGAAAATAGTGGCCTGATTACCCGGGCCCACCACGTTCCCTCGCCCAATGTTGATCTTCGCCCCGACCCTGATGACATCTCGCTGTTGGTGATACACAACATAAGCCTCCCGCCTGGCCAGTTTGGCGGTGGTGAAATTTGTGCCCTCTTTTGTAATCAGCTCGACCCGACTCAACACCCTTTTTTCTCAGAAATTGAAGGGCTGAAAGTATCGGCACACCTTCTAATCGATCGACAAGGGGAATTAACCCAGTTTGTCCCCTTCCACAAACGGGCGTGGCACGCTGGCAACTCCTCTTTTTCTGGTCGGGAACAGTGTAATGATTACGCCATTGGCATCGAACTGGAAGGTACCGACAACACCCCTTACACTGAAGCTCAATATGCGATGCTGACGGATGTCACCGCGTTGATCATGCAAAACTACCCCGCCATCACCAGCGAACGCATCACCGGACACGAGACAATTTCACCTGAACGAAAAACAGACCCTGGCCCCGCCTTTGACTGGAACCGTTACCTCAACAGCTTGTCATCTTAAAAAAGTAGTGCTGCTGTTGTCATATCAGCATCGTGGTATAGTCAGCAGCCTGTTCAGTGTTTTGTTACCAACGAATTTAACCGCCGGAATTGCGTCATGACCTTGATCATTACTCTCATCTGTATTGCAATCGAGCAGTTCACACCAAAACTCAGCCAGCACCGCAACTATCATTGGTTAAAGCAATACATGCTATGGTTTCGTCATGCGTTCCCAAACCTTGATGGAACAACCACACTATTGCTAATACTAAGCCCGATTATTATTCTGGGTATACTGCTCCTCTCCAGTGTCAATGCGCTGCTCTGGTTTTTGTTATCCATTGTTATTCTCTGTTACAGCATTGGCCCAAAAAATACAGTGATTCAAGTGACTGACTACCGTGATGCCGCTGAACGCGGTGATATTGAAGCGGCCATGCGCTATGCAGACAAATTAAACCCCTATACCCATAGCATGACAAATGTGGCACAAGCTAATCAGCATGTTATCAATGCCATTCTCACCAACACCAGCGAGCGAATTACAGCCGTATTATTCTGGTTTATATTGCTGGGGCCATTGGGTGCATTACTCTACCGCTGCAGCGAGCAGCTTATGCGTTATAGCCAAGCGAATGAGGGGGAAACACTGCAGGAAGCAGCACAGCGACTGCACTTTATTCTGGCCTGGCTGCCGACAAGACTGACTATTTTTAGTTATGCATTAGGTGGCAATATGAGTGATGCATGGCAAAACTGGCGACATTATCAAAGCAAATGGGCACAAATCTATTGTGATGATAACAGGGGGCTCTTGATTTGCAGTGGGCTGGGAGCATTACAAATTGAACCCACCTGCCGGGAAAATAACCTACAAAATGTACAGTGTGCTCTCGCATTGGCCAACCGGGCTATTATCATCTGGGTCAGCTTTATCGCCATCTTAACGTTGGCTGGCTTTTTTTAACCGTACGCCAAAATCAACAGACTCGTCACGATGCCCCACCACTCTTGCACAACCATTGATCTTATCCGCCACGGTGAACCCATTGGTGGCAAAAAATACCGAGGCCATCTTGATGACCCCCTGAGTGATACCGGGTGGGCACAGATGCGTTTCGCCATTGCTGACCACCACCCATGGAGTACCATCGTCAGTTCAAGTTTAAACCGCTGTGCCGCATTTGCCAACGAGGTTGCCGAGCGCCATCAACTTCCACTCTCTCTGGATAAACGGTTGATGGAACTTGGCTTTGGTGACTGGGAGGGGAAAACCGCATTGGAACTGATGAAGGAAGATCCCGAAAAATTGAACGACTTCTGGCGTGACCCGATCAATAACCCACCGCCAAAGGGTGAAACCCTGGCCCATTTCCGTCAACGAATCATTGAGGGTTGGCAAGATGCCATCATCACACATCGGGGGCAGCACATATTGATGGTTGGGCACGCCGGTATGATACGCATGATCATCCGTGAGGTGTTAGGCATGCCACTAGAGAATATGTTTCGGCTACAGGTTCCCAATGCCGGGATCAGCCGGGTGGTAATTGACCATAACGAGAGTGGTGACCTGCCCCGGCTTATTTTTCATGCGGGGCAGCTCTGAGGTTTATGTGACGGGACAAGTGGGGCCGGCGAATCAACCTGCCAACCAGGTGCGTCCACGCAATACGGCTTTTCGCACCTGTTGTGGGGCAGTTCCTCCCAAGTGATTGCGCGCTGAAACAGAACCCTCTAATGTCAACACATCAAATACATCTTGCTGGATAGTATCTGAAAACTGGCTCAGTTCTTCCACTGTCATCTCACCCAAATCTTTCCCCTGCTCAATACCGTAGTTGACCGATTTACCCACAATTTCATGAGCATCACGGAAAGGAACTCCCTTACGAACCAGATAATCAGCCAAATCTGTCGCGGTTGAAAAACCACGAATTGCCGCTTCACGCATTGGCTCTCGATTCACCTTGATGGCAGGAATCATATCGGCAAAAACTTTTAATGAACCACGTAAGTTATCAATTGTGTCGAATAGCGGCTCTTTATCCTCTTGATTGTCCTTGTTATAAGCCAGTGGCTGCCCCTTCATCAGCGTTAGCAGGCAGACAAGGTGTCCATTAATACGGCCTGTTTTTCCTCGAATCAATTCCGGTACATCAGGATTCTTCTTTTGCGGCATAATTGAAGATCCGGTGCAGAAGCTATCACCCAGTTCGATAAAATTAAATTGCGCTGAACACCAGAGAATCAGCTCTTCGGAGGCCCGTGAGAGGTGGGTCATAATCAAGCTTGCGGCGGCGACAAATTCAATCGCAAAATCACGATCACTGACCGCATCCAGTGAGTTTTCACAAATGGCCTCAAAGCCCAGCGCCTTAGCGGTAAATTCACGATCAATCGGATAGGTGGTTCCTGCCAGCGCGGCACTGCCCAGTGGCAGGCTGTTGACGCGCTTACGGCAATCGACTAAACGCCCCGCATCGCGCTTCAACATCTCGAACCAGGCCAGCATGTGGTGGCCAAAGGTAATTGGTTGAGCAGTTTGTAGATGGGTAAAGCCAGGCATGATGGTATCTGCTTCTGCTTCTGCTAGATTTAGTAACGCACCCTGCAAGCGCTTTAATTCAGCTGAAATGGCATCAATTTCATCACGTAGATAGAGGCGGATATCGGTCGCCACCTGATCATTGCGTGAGCGCCCAGTGTGAAGTTTTTTGCCCACATCGCCAATCAACGCGGTCAAACGGGCTTCAATATTCATGTGCACATCTTCAAGGGCAACTGACCACTCAAATTCGCCGCGTTCAATCTCCCCAAGCACCTGCTCCAGACCATTTAAAATCTGCGCCACTTCATCGGCACTCAAAACACCGACTTTTCCCAGCATCTGCGCATGCGCAACAGAACCGGCAATATCATGTTTATAGAGGCGTTTATCAAAACCGATTGATGCGGTGAATGCTTCGACAAAAGCGTCAGTAGGCTCGTTGAAACGGCCACCCCAAGGTTTATCAATTGACTGGTTGCTCACGCTGGACACCCTGTATCATTTTAAAAAACGCCAGTATAAGTGATAACAAATAGACACGCTAATCAGAATGCGGGTTAGATGGCACGATCTAGGCGTCGATAGGAGATCGCCTCACTCAAGTGCGCTGTCTGAATCTGCTCACATCCAGCCAGATCAGCAATGGTGCGGGCTACTTTAAGGATTCGATAATAGGCGCGGGCAGAGAGCCCCAGGCGATCAATCGCCCGAACCAGTAGGTCGCGATCAGCATCACTTAAAAGACAATACGTTTCAATTGTTTTATTGCCCATGCGGCTGTTAATCACGCCACGCAACTGCATACGCTGGCGTGCTGCAACCACCCGTTCTCGGACCTCGGCACTGCTCTCCGGCGGTATATCGCTCTGGGAACGTTGCAGTTGCGATGACGGTAACGCAGGCACTTCAATATGAAGATCCAGCCGATCCAGCAGCGGCCCCGATATTTTACTGCGATAGCGCTGTACCTGCTCACTGGTGCAGCGACAACGACCGTTATAATGACCGTGGTATCCACAAGGGCAGGGGTTCATTGCGGTAATCAACTGAAATTGAGCGGGGTATTCCGCTTGGCGAGCAGCACGTGAAATGGTGATATGCCCGGATTCCAAAGGCTCCCGCAATACCTCTAACACCTTGCGGTCGAACTCCGGTAGCTCATCCAAAAACAGAACACCGTGGTGGGCCAATGAAATCTCACCCGGCTGGGGATTACTACCACCACCCACCAGTGCAACGGCCGAGGCGGTGTGGTGGGGTGATCGAAAGGGGCGTTGCCCCCATTTTTTTACCTCTAATTGACTGCTGCGAAGCGAGTTTATTGCGGCACTTTCCAGCGCCTCCTGCTCACTCAATAGCGGCAAAATACCGGGCAGCCGGGAGGCTAACATGGTCTTGCCCGTTCCCGGCGGCCCCACCATTAACAAGCTGTGCCCACCCGCTGCGGCAACTTCCAATCCCCGCTTGGCATACGACTGACCACGCACTTCTGCCAGATCATTCAAGAGCTCAACCGGCTTTGCCATCAACCCGATACCCTCGGCAATCGGCTGGCGTGTGATTGCAGAAAGATGAGCGCACAGCGTTAGCAGGTGCTCCACCGCCAGCACGCGACAGCCACTGACCAAGAGTGCCTCCGCCTCATTTTCCTTGGGAACCACCAGGATGCGCCCGGCATCCCGTGCGGCAATCGCCGCAGGTAACAGGCCACTGACAGGACGTACTATACCCGAGAGCGCAAGCTCACCTATAAATTCGTACTGATCAAGTTGTTGGGTGGGAATCTGTTCAGATGAGGCGAGGATGCCGATGGCGATTGAAAGATCAAAACGTGCACCCTCCTTGGGCAAATCAGCAGGGGCAAGGTTGATGGTGATACGCCGTGCAGGAAAATCATACTGGCTATTCAGCAGCGCCCCCCGTACACGGTCTTTGCTCTCTTTCACTGCTGCTTCAGGCAGACCAACCATCGAAAGGCTGGGCAGGCCATTGGAGAGATGAACCTCCACCGTAACCAGAGGTGCATCAACGCCCACTTGGGCACGACTATAGACAACAGCAAGTGACAAAGGAATCCCTCCCAAAATATCAGACCGACAAAGTCGGGCAGAGTCTTATTTATTCAGTAACGTTTTTTCCAGCTCGGCAACCTGCTTCTCCAACACATCCAGCTTAGCGCGGGTACGCGATAAAACCTCACTCTGTACATCAAACTCCTCCCGCGTTACCAGCTCCATACGGGCAAGAGCAGATTGAACAACTCCGCGGATATTTTTTTCCATATCATCCTGAATACCCTTCATACCTGACGGCACCAAAGCCGATATTTTACCTGCCAAATCATCCATCACATTACGATCTATCATACCAACCGAGCCTCTGTATTAATCATTTACCCCTAGGAGCCTGTCCGAGAATGAGAATCGTAGCGAGGGAAAGCCATTTTAAGTCATATTTTTCGTAAATTTGAGGCGAATAGTCGTTCTATTCAACAATAATTTACGGAGAATATGGCCAAAATGGATTTTCCGCAGTAGGCTTTTCATTCTCGGACAGGCTCCTAGTGTACGCAACTTCCCCCTCTCTCTACCAGCACATATAAATGCACCATTTTGATCCCCACTCCACCATAACGCCCTGCGTTGGAGCATCAAACAACCAAAAAATAGTGACAAACAGGGGCAACCTGCTGTATATAAAATAAAAACGACCATTGGCATGCCAATTGCTAAAAATTTTAATGAATAATATTTATAACAATGCACATTCGCTAGGAGACCCAAATGAAACTGGTATCAGCAATTATTAAACCGTTTAAGTTGGATGATGTGCGTGAAGCACTATCCGACATCAATATCCAAGGGATCACCGTGACCGAAGTTAAAGGCTTTGGTCGTCAAAAAGGCCACACCGAGCTCTACCGAGGGGCTGAATATGTGGTCGATTTTCTGCCCAAGGTAAAAATTGATGTCGCGGTTGACGACGAGATGGTTGATTCGGTCATTGATGCGATCACCAAAGCAGCGCAAACAGGAAAAATTGGCGATGGAAAGCTGTTTGTTGTTCCTCTGGAGCAGGTCATTCGTATCCGTACCGGTGAAGCCGGTTCTGAAGCACTTTAACTTTTATAGGAACTCGACGTGGAAGATTTATTACAATTAAGCTACGCGCTTGATACCTTTTATTTCCTCATTTCCGGTGTGTTGGTTATGTGGATGGCCGCCGGTTTCGCCATGCTGGAAGCCGGTATGGTTCGCGCCAAGAACACCGCTGAAATTTTAACCAAGAACATTTCACTCTATGCGATCGCTTGCATCATGTACATGCTGGTGGGCTACAACATCATGTATGGGGGCTCTGATAGCTCTATCATTCCAGGCATCAGCTTTCTGATTGGTGGTGACAATACGGTTGCAGATGTCATTGCAGGTGGTGACGATGCGCCTTATTACTCAGGCATGTCTGACTTTTTCTTCCAGGTGGTATTTGTCGCAACGGCAATGTCTATCGTTTCAGGTGCGGTTGCTGAGCGCATGAAACTGTGGGCCTTCCTGGCATTCGCGGTCGTCATGACCGGCTTCATCTATCCGGTACAAGGCTACTGGAAATGGGGTGGTGGTTTCTTGAATGATATGGGCTTCCTGGACTTCGCAGGCTCTGGTGTGGTTCACATGGCCGGTGCTGCTGCTGCATTGGCCGGTGTACTGCTACTGGGTGCACGAAAAGGAAAGTATGGTAAAGACGGTTCGGTAAATGCTATTCCTGGCTGTAACATGCCACTGGCCACGCTCGGCACTTTCATCCTCTGGATGGGCTGGTTCGGCTTTAACGGTGGCTCTGAACTGAAAATTTCAGATGTCGGCGAAGCCAATGCGGTTGCACAAGTATTTGTTAACACCAATATGGCAGCAGCCGGTGGTGTTATTGCCGCACTGGTTACCTCGCGCTTGCTGTTTGGTAAAGCGGATCTGACCATGGCACTGAATGGTGCATTAGCAGGTTTGGTTGCCATTACCGCTGAACCCCTCACAGGCTCCCCAATCGCCTCGACACTAGTCGGTGCAATCGGCGGTATTTTGGTGGTGTTCTCCATTCTTGGCATGGACAAGCTGAAGGTTGATGACCCTGTCGGTGCCATCTCTGTTCACGGTGTTGTGGGTATTTGGGGACTGATTGCGGTCGCTTTCACAAATCCGGATGCCAGCTTGTTTACCCAGCTGATCGGCGCGGTGGTTATCTTTGCTTGGGTGTTTATTGCTTCACTCATCGTTTGGGGAGTGATCAAAGCGGTAATGGGTATTCGCGTCACGGAAGAAGAAGAGTACGAAGGTGTCGATCTCGCAGAGTGTGGGATGGAAGCCTATCCGGAATTCACCAACAAATAACATCTGTTATTTAGATAACTCTTTTAAGGGGCGCTATATGCGCCCCTTTTTAGCTCTGCTGAAAAGACACTATTCGTTAAGGAAGCTCTAAACAAGTCCATTCCCACCAAATTAAAACTGTGTAACCTGTTGATACTTGTAGATATGAAGCTTTATGCAGCCACTTGATCAGGAAATCAGAGTGCATAACCCCCTAAAACGTCATCTGCCCCATCAACCACAGCTTTTCAGTGTCGGTGCCGGTATCACCTGCTGAGTAGTTGGCGTATTTCAGCAATGCAGTGTAGTTTTTAGCAAACTTTTTAGCCGCTAACAGGTTGATTTCCGAACCAAGATCATCACCACCACTATCCGCCGAGTAATCATGGTACACCGCTAACAGCTTTATCCCTTCAACCTTGGTTGTTGCCGATAGATAAATATCCTGCAAACCATTACCCGGCGTTCCCAGAAAAGCATCTGCCCAACCATTGAAGGCGTGTTTTGTCGCCAGTGGTGTACTAAATGAAGCATCGCCAGCACCCTTGCCATCTCCCAGGACTTCGTAGCCCACCTTAATGCCTATACCACTAATATCAGCCGCTAATTCAGCCAACATGTAGCTGGAATCGATATCAGCACCATCGGCATAGTCAGATTGCTTTGCATACTCTACGGTATATTTTATTTTGACATCGGCGGTGTCAGTCGCACCGGCAAATCGCAGACCGATGGTCGAATTTGAGTCGTCTGCCTTATCATCAAATTCAATCAAGTAAGCATAACCGGTTAATTTGCCCGCACTTAAAGCGGTATAGGAGGCATTAAACAGGTGTGCCGTGGTATCTATTTCACCTGCGGTAATGGTATTAATTTTATCCACAAAGACGTAAGTGAGTGCGGTATCGGCAAGTGCCTGGCTGCTCAAGGTTAGCGCATTGAAGGTTTGCTCATTTTGACGCCAGCCCACATTGCCCACAAAACGGGCATTATCCAAAATGATTCGCTGGCGGCCCAGAATCACCGCGTTGTCGCCCAAGGCATATTTCAAATAGAGTTGATTAACCTCCGTACCTTCCGGGTCAGCCACTACCGATTTTGTTTTGGCGGTGTTGGCTGGCATCGCCTCATAGTCATCATCCAGTGCAGTAATATTTTCAAACTCAATAAAACCGGTTAATCCCTTATATTCAGCCGTGCGATAGCCTAAGCGACTACGCAGTGTTAATGAACTGGCATCATCCCACGGGTTATCTTGCTCTACTCTCTCCATACGCAGACGAAAGTCACCACTCACCGTGCCGCCTGTAATCGCTTCTGTTATGCCTGAAGCCGATGCTGTACCTGTGGCCATCATTGCAATGCCAGCCATTACGCAAGCACTCACCAGTGTTTTTTTAACCATTAGTCTCATCTCTCTGTCTCATCAAATTAAAAAACATCTACCAGCGAAAAACATGCCAATACCCACGAATCAATATCAACATATTGTAATCAAAGAAATTACAATAAAGTCTCTTGGCAATTTTCCCATTTTTTGCACCAAAAATATCGTTTATTTAACCGACAGCACCACGATGGTACAACTGAAAGAGCCGGGCGTGAAAAATGGCAAGGCCGCACCTCTTAGGGATGTAGAATTTATTAAAATACCGCGCTTACTTGTCTTTTTGCCCACCCTATCTAGGCCGGTATTCCTTGCGTAGCTCACTATGCGCCCAATACCGGCCTAGATAGGGTGAACAAAAATCCGGCGTAATAACGGTACGTTAACTTCTTCTATATCCCTTACCCTTGTTTAAGATCTACATGAAAGGTAGACCCCTTCCCCTCAGTGGTATCGTAGCTGATCTTGCCACCCATCTTTTCCGTCAACGCTTTTATGATCGACATTCCCAACCCTGTGCCACCTTTTTCGCGAACATCAGAGCTGTCACATTGGGTAAATTTATCGAATAACTTATCCTGAAAGGTCAGCGGAATACCAGCCCCCTGATCAGCCACGCTGATGCGTACACCATCACCATAACGTTTGACAATCACCTCAACCACCGCTCCCTTGGGTGAAAACTTGGCGGCATTAGAGAACAGATTACTCATCACTTGGTTTAAGCGCTCAGCATCCACACTCACCCTTAGCTCTGAATCGATGACTCTCAGCTTGAAGCTCACATCATATTGTTCAGCATAAGCTTGGTTATTCGCCAGCATGGTGGCAACCAACTCATCGACACCATGAGATGAGAGTGCAACCGGCATTTCGCCTGCTTCAATTTTTTGAATATCTAGAATATCGTTAATCAATAGCAACAAGCGCTCGGTATTGTTACTTGCCAGTTGCAATAGGTTTAGTGCTTTTTCGGGCAATACCCCAGCCACGCCACCCAATACCAGCCCCAATGAACCCCGAATAGAAGTCAAAGGTGTACGCAGCTCATGGCTAACAGTTGAGACAAATTCATTTTTCAATTTTTCAATGCGGCTTCGTTCGGTGATGTCACGCACCACACTGGTGTAGAGCCGCCCCCCCATCTCCATGACTGAAATTGACAACTCGATAGGAATACACTTCCCACTACAGTGCTGTGCACTCATTTCAAGGCGTGAACCCACTATATTATCGATGTGCTGATTGTCACCTTCTTCCCGTAAACCCGGAATCAGAGCCGAAATATTATGCTTAACAACCTGTTCGGAGAAGTAACCAAAGATCTTCTCGGCAGCGTAATTGAATGACTTTATTGTCCCCTCTTCATCAAAAACAATCAGCCCATCCGCCATGGTATCTACCACGGTACGCAGCTGCTTTTCACTGTCGATTAAATCCAGTTCGGAGCGTTTGCGCTCGGTAATATCCTGAAAAACGCACAGCAGCCCAACCGCCGCCCCCTCACCATTCAACAAGGGTATTTTACTCTTCTCCAGCCAGACAGTTTCACCCTCACGGTTTTGTAACTGCTCTTCATAACCGATTTTTGCCACACCACTCTGCATCACGCCAAGATCATCCACCCGGTCACTCTCAGACTGATCAGCCCAGGGCATCTCATCATCACCTTTCCCCACAATTTCAGAGGGTCTCTTTCCGGCATCTTGGGCAAATAGATCATTACAACCCAGATAGTCACCCTCTAGGTCTTTCCAGAACACCCGTACCGGGATCGTATCCAATACCCGTGTCAACAGGTACTCCGATTCAGCTAACTGCTTAAAAGCTCTGTTATTCATGCGATAGAACCAGCCAACACCCAGCAAGGTCGCCAATATGGCCAGTACAATCGTCACCGCCGATCGATTACGCTGCTTAATCTGCCCCGCCAATCGCTGCTGCAGAGAGACCTTCAAGAGAGCAATGTTGTGTTGTTGCAGCTGAGATAGCTGGTTGAGCAAAGATTCAGCGTCAAAGAAACGGTCCAAAACATCGCTGACCAGCAGGTTATAAAGATCCAGTTGTGAAACTGTTGCCATGTACTTTTCAATCTGAACATTGAGCGCATCAACCAGCTCATCACCTTCCGCATTTGAGGCATCATCATTTTTCAAATGGCGATTGCTCACTAATAGCTGTTGCCATTCAGCCATCATCTGAGCTTGTCGGTAACTCAGCAAAAGGGTCATCTCAACCTTGTCACTATCATCCGACAGTACCTTGATAGGCATGCTCTGCAGTTGCCCAATATGCTCACTGAGTGCCGGAATATTCTCCACTACCTTGGTTACACGGTAGTGGGCGTTCAGTTCAGAGTCCCGCGTCAAATAAGCGTGGTTCGCTTCGGTTCGAATGAAAGAGAGCAACCGCTTGATCTGCTGGGTGTACTCGGCAAAAAATACCTCCCCTAGTACGCTGCCCTGCTGCTCAAGAGAGACGATTTTAATCTTGATTTGGTTGAGGAATTCAACATCGTGTATCAGAAGAGAGGAGGTGTCGGATGTTAAATCGTCGATCAATGAGTGCATTTTGGTATATGCATCATCCCGGCGCATCTCAATATCGGTAGCTGGCCCATCGTACAGCAGCTCAAGCTGGGCCAGCGATCGCAACTCCTGCAAAACAGACTGTAACCGATACTGTGCAGACAAAGTCTCCAGCCCCGCCAGTTCGTGCCCCAGCGTCTCGATTTGGAGATTCGACTTTTGTACCATTGTGCTCAGCGCCACCGCCATGAAAAGCGCCGGCACCAGCACTGCGATAAGATAAGCAGATATTCCTACCTGGCGTTTATGCGTCATGTTTTACCTTGTTGTCAGTCATTCTGAAACCGCCCCGCTCCACAAACCCCGTAACATCATTCAGGTTATATCTTATTCCCTGTAGCAGACTTGAGTCATTACAGTTAAATAAATCGATAAAGACATCTCGCGCCACTTTTCGTAAAATAGTACCCATTCAAAATCAATCAGGCGAAAATATCATGAAGGTACTCATCATCGGCGGCGGTGGACGTGAACATGCCCTGGCATGGAAAGCAGCACACTCTGCACAGGTCGAGACGGTATTTGTTGCCCCAGGCAATGCCGGTACAGCACGGGAGCCCAAGCTGAAAAATACCAAAATTGATGTCGAAAATATCCCGGCACTGCTTATGTTTGCTAAAAACAATGATATTGGCCTCACCATTGTCGGCCCCGAAGCACCGCTGGTTGTCGGCCTGGTCAACGCCTTTCAGGAGGCGGGTTTACGCTGCTTTGGGCCAACCGAAGGGGCGGCTCAACTTGAAGGCTCTAAAGCATTCACCAAAGATTTTCTTGCACGTCATCACATCCCGACAGGTTATTATCAAAACTTCACTGATATTGATAATGCATTGGCCTATGTGCGTCAACAGGGTGCACCTATTGTGATCAAAGCCGACGGCCTTGCTGCGGGTAAGGGAGTGATTGTCGCGATGACTCTGCAGGAAGCCGAAGATGCCGTAAACGATATGCTGGCAGGCAATGTATTTGGTGAAGCGGGGCACCGCGTAGTGATTGAAGAGTTTCTTGAGGGTGAAGAGGCCAGCTTTATCTGCATGGTGGATGGTAAAAACATTCTACCCATGGCCACCAGTCAGGATCATAAACGAGTAGGTGAAGGGGATATCGGCCCCAACACTGGCGGCATGGGTGCTTACTCGCCTGCCCCAGTGGTTACCCCCGAAATCCATGAGCGCATTATGAAAGAGGTGATAGAACCCACCGTTGCAGGCATGGCCGCAGAGGGTAACCCTTACACCGGCTTTCTCTATGCCGGCCTGATGATCAATGCCGACGGCACCCCAATGGTGATCGAATATAATTGCCGTTTTGGTGACCCCGAAACCCAGCCGATCATGATGCGCCTACAATCTGATCTGGTTGAGCTGTGCGAACTTGCACTGGATGGCAAACTGGACCAAGCCACCATTGAGTGGGACAACCGCGCTGCTCTGGGTGTTGTAATTGCCGCTGGTGGCTATCCTGGAAATTATGAAAAAGACGAAGTTATCAATGGGTTGGAGAATTGTGCAACTGAAGATGCCAAAATATTTCACGCCGGTACCGCTGAAAAGGAGGGCCACGTAGTGACTGCTGGTGGACGTGTATTGTGTGCGGTTGGTTTGGGTAACAGCGTTTCTGAGGCACAACAAAAAGCCTATGAACTCACCAAAAAAATCAGCTGGAAAGACTCTTTTTATCGTAACGACATTGGCTACCGTGCCATCGCCCGGGAGCAGAAGTGAGTTACCTTGAGAGAGAGCGACTACAACAAGCCGCACGGGTTATTCACCAAGGCGGGGTTGTGGCATACCCAACCGAGGCAGTCTACGGCCTCGGCTGTGACCCGGCCAATCGTGACGCCGTTGCCAAAATTCTGCGCATGAAACGCCGCACCGCGGCAAAAGGGGTTATTTTGATCGCCTCAACCATCGAGCAGTTAACCCCCTATGTCGTCTTTTCACGCCTTGATGAAGAGACCTTCCAGCAGATTAAGGCCAGTTGGCCTGGACCAAATACCTGGCTGATCCCAGCCAAACCACAAAGCCCCGTCTGGCTGCGTGGTCAGCACCAGACACTGGCAGTACGCATCACCGATCACCCTGTTGCCAAAGGGCTTTGTAACGCGGTGGGCGGTGCCATTGTCTCCACCAGCGCTAACATCAGCAACCATCCCCCGGCAACATCTGCCAGAGAGTGTCGGTTTATTTTCAGACAACAGTTGGATCACATTGTGAGCGGCACCGTAGACCCCGATGCCAAACCATCAACTATTCGAGATGCACTGAGTGGTCAGACTATTCGAGCCTGATTCACTGTTTATTGCTTCCCAGGGGCACAATAGAGCAGATCATTAGAAGATGAGCGACGCACAGTTCTCTTCAAACTGGACAAAGGCATCAACCACTTCGGGTGAAAAACGACTGCCGGACAACTGCTTTAGCTCCAATATCGCCTCCTCTTTACTCAGTGCCGGGCGATAAGGCCGATCCGTGCGCATTGCACCATAAGCATCGGTTACCGCGAGTATTTTTGCCTCCAGCATAATCTCGCTATCCACTAGGCCTCGGGGATAACCACTACCATCTACCGACTCATGGTGCTGTGCCACAATGTTTTTCAGATCCACCAGGTCCTTGCGATCAGGGGAGATAATCATATCCAGAATCCCCTCACCAATGGTGGTGTGCTGCCTGATCTGTTGCCATTCTACTTCGCTCAGCTTACCCTTTTTTTGTAACAACTCTTTGGGCAGATGGATGGTGCCAATGTCGTGCAACATTGCCGCCTGCTCAAAAATCTGCAGTCGATCACAACCCAAGCCCAGCATGCGGCCAATTTCAACCCCTAAAGCACGCACCTCTTGCGAGTGCCCAAGTGCATCCACACGATAGCTGCCTCGGCTCTTCTCCATTACTTGGGTCAAGTTACCTAACGACTGTAACAGTTGGTCAACTTCGCTGCTTGCCTCCGAGAGGGCATCGTAGGCGGAGATGAGATTACCACCACTCTCTTTGGCAAAATACATCCGACGATCAGCAACACCGACCAGCCCCTTGGTATCTGCGGCATCTTCTGGGTGACTGGCAATACCGACACTCAGAGACAACTGAATGCTCTTGTTTTTTTCAGAACAACGTTGGAAAAACTGCTCTCGTAATCGCTCCGCTACTTCACTTGCCCCCTTTTTCGTGGTTTCGGGCAAGATCATCGCAAACTCGTCGCCCCCATAACGATAGAGTGTATCTTCATCACGACATGTCTCCTGAAAGACTGCGGTTGCGGTCTGCAACACTTTATCGCCATAACCATGACCATAGAGATCATTTGCCTGTTTAAAGCCATCAATATCGATAATTGCCACAGAAAAAACGGTGTGATAACGACTGGCACGACCAAACTCCTGATCCAATCGCTCATCGAAATGACGTCGATTGAACAGCCCGGTCAGTGAATCGGTGATGCTCTGCTGGTAAAGCCGCCGCTGGTTACTCACCCGCTCGGAAATATCTTCCAACATAAAAAAGACCAGGCAACGCCCCTCATCCTCAATTTGGTTATAACTCACTTCAACCGGTATTTTACGGTTCCCTGTGGTGAGAAGTGTACACTCCAAAGAGCCAGCCACTCCCCGACCTTCAGCAGAAAAAGCAGGAAGCTCATCACCCAGCAAGGTTGAAATGGAACACCCCAACAACTGCTGATTAGAGAGCCCCAACATAATCGCAGCATTATGGTTAACATACTGAATATGATAGGATAAGTCGGTAATAACCGCCCCTTTAGGCAGCGTATCCAGAAATGAAACAAACGCAGAGGGTGACACCCGAAATAGTGAATTTGATGCACAGCTTTTTGAATCCATAATATCCTCTATGTTTCGTGATACACCAAAGGCGGCATCACTTCAATGCGATCCAATAAGTGTATTTGCCATGGATAGTCAACGCCGAGACAAATCTATCTCATTTCGAATGCCAATATTACCATTAAATTAATCAATGTAAAATAAGACATACCATACCACGACTTAGTCGAGTGTTTTCACACCGCTTGCCGAACCTAGCAGCAACACATCTGCTGGACGCTTGGCGAACAAGCCATTGGTTACCACACCAGCCAACATATTCAGCTGCTCTTCCAACTCAACCGGATTCATAATCTGTAGCCCATGAACATCCAGAATAATGTTGCCGTTGTCAGTCACACAGCCTTCGCGATAGACCGGCTGACCACCCAATTTGACAAGCTCACGAGCCACATAGCTGCGCGCCATTGGAATCACCTCAACAGGCAGTGGAAATTGCCCTAACATCGGCACCAGCTTGCTATCATCGCAGATACAGACAAACTTTCGTGAGGCAGCGGCCACAATTTTTTCACGTGTCAGCGCACCACCACCACCTTTAATCAGGTGCAGGTGTTCAGTGGTCTCATCCGCCCCATCCACATAGACCGAAATATCATCAACCATATTCAAATCTTCAACCAGAATACCGTGGCTGCGCAGCCGCTCTGCACTGGCCTCTGAACTGGCAACCGTGGCATCAATCTTATGCTTCATATCCGCCAGATAATCGATAAAATGGTTCGCCGTGCTACCGGTACCGACACCGATGATACTACCCACCTCAACGTACTCCAACGCGGCCTTGGCAACCGCTTTTTTCAGTTCATCTTGAGTCACTTTTATCTCCCTGCTAGTTATTTTGGTTATCGGGTAAAACGCCCGAGTAAATACGCTATTATATTCAAGTTAGGGATGTAGAAGAAGTTAAAGTAGCGTTATTACGCCGAATTGTTGTTCACCCTATCTAGATAGGGGTCGGCGAAAAGACAAGTAAGCGCGGTATTTTAATAAATTCTACATCCCTTAGTGCTCATCAATCCAGTGGTTGATAGCAACTTGACTCACAGATAGAACAATTCAAGCCACACAAGGCATTGATTCCATATTAAAATAAACCGTAATTGCCTAACCCACCGGAGGGGCTATTTTCTGTTTTTCTATGGAATCAAACGTTTGCACGGCAGAGTGGCCCTTATCACGTCACATCGCCATTCAAGGCTCAGGGCACTAAATTTAAGCACTGACTTTTTATCTGCAAACTGATAATTTAGCGCCATGCCAAACAAATATATCCGAAAAATATTGCAAGCACGTGTCTACGATGTAGCAATTGAAACACCACTGCAACTTGCTGCGCGTCTCACCCAGCGCCTTGAGAATCAGGTGTTATTGAAACGAGAAGACCTGCAGCCGACATTCTCCTTCAAGCTCCGCGGAGCCTACAACAAGATTTCCTCACTCAGCACGGAAGAGCGCGCCGGGGGTATTATCTGTGCCTCCGCAGGCAACCATGCCCAGGGGGTTGCACTCTCGGCACAAAAACTGGGCATCAGAGCAACCATTGTGATGCCCAAAACCACCCCGGAGATCAAAGTTGCATCAGTACGTTGCTACGGTGGCCATGTGGTACTGCACGGTGATACTTACGATGAAGCCTGTGCCCACGCCTACCAACTGGCAGAGCAGCAGCAACTGACGCTGATTCATCCCTTTGATGATCCTGAAGTAATTGCCGGCCAAGGTACCATCGCAATGGAGATATTGCGCCAGTGCGAATCGCCCATCGATGCCATCTTCATCCCTGTGGGTGGCGGTGGTTTGGCCGCCGGCATTGGTAGTTATATAAAGTATCTCTACCCTGAAACTCAGGTTATTGGCGTAGAGCCGGAAGATGCCCCTAGCATGTACCGTGCATTGGCAGAAAACAGGCGCGTTGTACTTGACCAGGTCGGTATTTTTGCTGACGGTGTCGCGGTAAAACAGGTGGGAAAAGAGAACTTTCGCCTGGCTCGTGAAGTGATTGATGAGATTATTCTGGTCTCGACGGATGAAATCTGTGCCGCCATCAAAGATATTTTTGATGATACCCGTGCCATCACCGAACCCGCTGGCGCACTGGCGGTGGCGGGCATCAAGCAGTATGTCGCCAGAGAAAAGTGCCGGGGGGAAAACCTGGTTGCCATCAATAGCGGTGCCAACCTCAACTTTGACCGCCTGCGCCATGTCTCTGAGCGTGCGGAACTAGGTGAAAAACGAGAAACGCTACTCACCGTCACCATTCCAGAACAGCCAGGCAGCTTTAAGCAGTTTTGTGAAACCATTGGCCCGCGTGGCATTACCGAATTCAACTACCGTTATGCCGACAAATCAGAAGCACATATTTTTGCCGGTGTCCGCCTGCAAGGGGAGCAAGGGGAGAAAGAGCAGCTTCTGCACGATTTGGTCAAGCAGGGTTATCCGGTGGTTGACCTGAGCGATAATGAGATGGCAAAACTGCACATTCGTCATATGGTAGGGGGGCGTGCCAGCGCCGACAATGAGCTGCTCTACCGTTTTGAATTTCCAGAACACCCCGGGGCACTGCTGCGTTTTTTGACCAAGATAGGGGCTCGCTGGAATATCAGCATGTTCCATTATCGCAATCATGGCGCAGCCTACGGTCGGGTGTTGGTGGGTGCCCAAGTAGCCGAAGATGAGTGGTCACAATTTCAGACATTCCTGAATGAACTCGGTTACCGCTACTGGAGTGAGACCGACAACCCCGCCTACCAGCTTTTTCTGAAATGAGCGGTAGTCACTCCTGCTCATTATCACTGCGCAGCATGGCACCGATATCGGCATAACGAACCATCGCCTCATCAAACTCAGCCAGCATCGCCTCTGCCATCACCTCAAAAGATTCATCTGGTTCAGCATAGTCTGCATGAAAATCAACTGCTAGCTCACGCTCAGCATAGAAACTCATCACCATCATCGCACTACCGATCTCTTCATCCAGCGCCTCCTCCAGCCCTTCCCAGCATTCGTCCAGCCAGCCATGGCCAATTAAAAAGCCGCTGCACCACAAGCGAAAGGGTGACGACTTAGCAAAGTTATCCTCCCACGCCTCAGCAGGCAGGCAGTTATCCGGCAGTGCCACCTTGCGTTCCTCTATCTGCTGATCCAGATAGTTGTAGAGCGCCATCACCACCTCCAGCACCGCATCTGCCTCATCATCACTTTGAAAAGCAGGCTCTTGCTCATTAAAGATAACGGGCAACCAATCCTCCGCCTCAATCTCATAAGGTGCACCGCTGACCGCAAACAGAAACCCCTGTAATTGTGGTAGACGCAAGGTCTGTTCTGGGCGTCTATTCTGTATCAAAAAAGCAGACAAACGCTTCAAGCTTTCATCAAGAGGCATCTTAAATTTATGACTCAATTTTTTATTGCTGACCATTATCAACTCCTCAATACTTATTACCGGACATCTCTAAAAATGCTGTAACTACTCAGCGTATTCATCTTTTGCCTCAACTCTTCGTTATTTTCGTACTCAATCGGTCACATATACCCATATGCTCCCTCTTTCCGTGCAAAAATGCCTCGATTTGAGGCAAAATCTAAACACGCTGAATAGTTACAAAATGCTCTACACATAAAGAATCAAAACAACGAAAAAATAGCTTTTTTGCTTAAAACTAAGTCACCGTTCTCATATCTTTAATATTATTGTCGCCATTATACGTTAACGTCATAAAATGCAGCGAAACGTTTCGCCATACCACCATCAAAGGAGAAAAGTCATGAACGAAACACCCGATTTTGAATCACTGGGCCACACCGCAATTGGTGAAGAGCTCAGCATCAACGAGTGCAAGGTATTGGCAGGTATAATGAAAGTGCGCCATGTCAAAGAGGGAGAGCGCTTAGTTAGTGAAAAAGGGGCTGAACACACGCTCTTTGTGCTATCCAAAGGTGAACTCGCAGTGATTAGCCAGCAGGATGAGAAAGAGCTGGAGGTCTACACGATGAAACCCGGGGAGGTCGCTGGCACACGCGCCTTTGTCGATCGGTCGCCACGAAAGGCAACACTTCAGGCAGTGACTGACAGTATTGTCTACACTCTGGAGCCTTATGACTTCGAATTGCTGCTCGACAAGCAGCCACGTATTCTCTACAAGGTGATGCGTTCGCTGTTTCGGCTGACCCATAGTAACTTACTGCGCATGAATAGAGAGAGTGAGCAACTATCAAACTATATCAGCCGTTCTCACGGCCGCTATTAACCACTATCTAACTAGGGTATCCTATCACCATGAGCAGAGCCTATTTGACCCGTTCAAAAACTCTGTTAGAGTAGAAAAATGAACGAAAATAAAAAATGCCCCCGGAGTATGGTGCTCACAATTTTTGAGCGCATTGGCGGAGAAGATGCAGTTGAAGCACTGGTCACTCTCTTCTTGACCCGTACCTTTAACGATCCTAACCTGCGGCTTTTTTTCGCCGATATCGGCATGCCTGAACAGGCCGAAAAGCAAAAATCCTTCTTGACCATGGCACTGCACGGCTCCGAAAAAAGTGACGGAGAACAACTGCGGGAATCCCACGCACGCCTTCTACCCATGGGAATGAATGACCACCACTTTGATCTGGTCATAAAACACCTGACAGAGAGCATGTATGAGCTAAATGTTGCCCCCGAGCTAATTAACGAAGTGGTTACAGTGTGTGAATCGATGCGTGAATATATTTTTGACCGCGCGCCAAAGCCCTAACCCCCACAAAAAAGTGTAATTGACGTATAATTCACCACAACTTTATCTTGAGGTGACGTCGTGCCTATTCAAACGCTGCTCAGTAAAATTACCAGCCAGCCGGAACAGATCAGTTTTGATGAGGTGATCGACACCATCGCCCGACACTATCATTACAAACCGAGCCGCTTTCACAACGGCAGCCATCACGACACACTCACCAACAAAGCGGGAAGCAATGAGGGTTCCTGCAAAATATTCTCCTTTGCCAGACTCAATAACCTCACAAAACAACAAACCTTGCACTGCTTCGGTGACTACTATCGTCAAGATGTATTGCAAAACCCCCAGGGTAGTGACCATGCCAATATTCGTCGCTTTATCACTCACGGTTGGTCAGGTATTACATTTGATCAAATAGCGTTAACCGAACGATAGATGGAATCAACCGATCACCACTGCCCTCTCTGCGGGAAAGAAAATCACTGCACCCTGGCAGCAACAGCCCCAACGATGCAACAAAAAAAAGCGATGCCCTGCTGGTGCCACCACCGTGAGCTACCCGAGGCACTGCGTGAACAAATCCCCGCTGCACAACAGATGAAAGCCTGTCTCTGTCAATGCTGCATCGATACTTTCAAAGCACAACAACCCAGCCAATAAGGTGCCATTCATGCTCTACTCACTGCTGCGACCCATTGTTTTTCAAATGGACCCTGAGCGCGCCCACCACCTCACCCTCAACATGATGCAGGGCCTAAATAGATTGGGCTTAAGTGGCTTGATAAAACCTAACGTCAAGTGCAAACCCTCAACCGTTATGGGCATCACCTTCCCCAACCAAGTGGGACTGGCCGCCGGACTCGATAAAAATGGTGAGTATATTGATGCACTTGCCGCACTGGGCTTTGGTTTTATCGAAATCGGCACCGTTACTCCACGCGCACAAGTTGGCAACCCACAACCACGGATGTTTCGCCTGACAGAAGCCGAAGCCATTATCAATCGCATGGGCTTCAATAACCACGGCGTCGATACCCTGATAGAGAATGTCAAAAAGGTGCGTTACAACGGCATATTAGGAATTAATATTGGCAAAAATGCCGATACACCCATGGAGAAAGCAACTGAAGACTACCTGATTTGTCTTCGCAAAGTTTACCCTTACGCCTCCTATGTCACCGCCAACATTTCATCACCTAACACCAAAAATTTGCGCCAACTGCAAGACTCTACAGAACTGGGTGGACTGCTGGGCGCACTCAAAGAAGAGCAGCAAAGGCTCTCGGAACAACATGGAAAATATGTACCACTGGTATTGAAAATAGCCCCCGACCTAGACGGAGAACAGATCGAGGCCATTGCAAAATTGTTGCTGCACTACCGGTTTGATGCCGTCATCGCCACCAATACCACCATCAGCCGCGATGCGGTTCAGGGCTTAAAGCACAGTAATGAGGCGGGTGGCCTGAGTGGTAGCCCGGTTCGCGAAATCTCCACCGCGGTGATTATGCAGTTGGCAGAACACTTGAAGGGGGAGGTACCGATTATTGGTGCAGGCGGCATACTAAAAGGTGAGCATGCCCAACAGAAAATGGCTGCAGGGGCCAGCCTGGTACAGCTCTACAGCGGCCTTATCTACCGAGGCCCGGCATTGGTTAAAGAGAGCCTGAAAGCACTCAATCAGACTTAGGAGCGCTTCCTTAATTTCCCAGCTGTTGAATGCGGTCGACAAACATCAGTTCATCAAAGGTGCGCTGATGTTTGCGGCTGAAGAAGTTTTTCATCACCACCCCATCACCGTAGCGAATGTAGCTGTGAACCGGCACCACCGTCCGGGGCGCTGCCAGCCAGCGGGTACCGCCCGCCTCTTTCGCTACCTCAAGATAGAGATAGTCATTGCTGGGAATACTCTGTAACACCTGCCCCCGGTGACGCAGTGATTCACCTTCCGGCAGCTGCAAATGATCATGCGCCTGACCGACTGACGGGTGCCCGGCAGGGGGCTCTGCTTGGGCAGTAGCCACCATCAATAAAATCATTAGCCCATATTTATTCATCACCACACCACCGCACTATTAAATATCACAGACTGGGTAACTATTCAGCGTGTTTAGATTTTGCCTCAAATCGAGGCATTTTTGCACGGAAAGAGGGAGCATATGGGTATATGTGACCGATTGAGTACGAAAATAACCAAGAGTTGAGGCAAAAGATGAATACGCTGAGTAGTTAC
>JAFLJP010000065.1 GCA_022712945.1 Gammaproteobacteria bacterium
GTTGGCAGAGCGGGTTCAGTATTTACAAGAATTAACAGAGCAATTGTGCCAAGCCAAAATTGCTAGTTTTAATCATGAAGAAAAGGCATAACAAATCGTTAAACCGGACAGTTTTCCGCGTCGTGCATTTGTGCTAAAAAAAGCCTAGCACAAGCCGCCGTCGCTCCAAACTGCCAGTTAACGAGGCCGTTATATCCTCTCAAAAAATACCTTCGTTGGTTCATCAACCGGAAAATACTGTTCGATAACTAGCTCTTGCATAGTCATATCAATAGCTGTCCCAAAAGAAGCCAATGTCGAAAATAATTTCAAGCGTGCGTCCTCTAAGCAAATTGTTAAATGCAGCATTGGTTCGGAATGCTCAATATTATTTTGTATATTCCAGTTTTCCGGCATATCGGGATATTGCATTAACCGTTCGATTAGATTAGAGCGCCTGTCTGGGTGAATCATTTTTTCGCGTTGAATGCGTTGAAACAGGATAGATCCTACCAGCTCCCAATTTTCAATAAACGGTCGAAATCCATTTGGATCGAATAATAGCTCCAATACATTACATGTTTGCGGAAAAAGAGGTTGTTTGCTAGCAATAAGTTGAGTCAGTTTTTGTTGTGGTTCATTAGCCATAATGATATTCCAATCCCAATCCAGAACCACTGCTGGGTAAGGCGCATGATTGCTTAACATTACTTTTAATGCATCACGAACCGAATGCATTTCAGATTGATTTATATTCATCCGGCTATAAGCTTCAGTAAAGCCCGACGCCGAAAGCAGAGCATTACGCCCGTAAAGGGGTATATCTAATGCGTTAGAAAGTATAATCACCATTTGGCGGCTTGGATGGGCACGCCCTGTTTCCAAAAAGCTAATATGCTTACTCGATATATTTGCGATTAAACTTAGTTCCAATTGACTTAACTTTCGAGATTTTCGCCAGGATCGTATTAATGCGCCAAAACCGTTTGTCATTACTACACCTTTGTTAATATACCATTTTAGTTTTCTTGGCTGTTTTATTTATAGTCTAGCATGCTAGTCGAAGATAAAATATTACCTCGCTGGTAATTTACATCATTACCTATTGTGTCAGACTGAAGTGTAATTTAAACATTTTGGAGAACAACCTAATGCCTATTAAAGTGATTCTACTAGGGGATATATTGCTCGCCTCTAGAGGGAGTTATCAATGAAGAAATTGTATATAGAACGATCTATAACCGCATCGTTGGAGTCAGCATGGAAAGTTGTGTCTGATGTTGGTAATTATGCTCGATACGCACCTAATATAGATACGTCGCGAATCCTATCGGGTGAAGGTAAAGGTTTGGTAAGGGAATGTACAAGTAAAGAGGGTGAATGGATTGAAGTATGTACTGATTGGGAAAATCAAAAATTCTATTGTTTTCAAGTGCAGACTCAAGCGAAAGATTATCCTTTTCCATTTAAAACACTTAACGCTAAGTGGGAAGTTTATGAAAATGCTAATGCTAATGCACAGACTGTTATACGTATGGACTTTGAAGTTGAGTTTAGAAATGTAGTTATAGGCTGGTTAGTTTATCCGTTTATGAAGAAGAAATTTTTGTTAGTATGTGAGGAACTTTTGGACAATTGGCAGAGAAAGATACAATCTCCATAGCCGGTTTATTTGAGTGTCTTGATAATGTCAGTGTTTATAACTCAATTATTGATATAACAAGGCCGATCAACGCGGATAATTTACAGCTTTGGTTAGGTATGCTAAAAAAGCCTAGCATACCTAACCAAAGCTGTAAATTCCCGGTTATCGGCGCCGTTAGCCGTCGTTGATCAGTAGGAAGTTAGGGAGGAACATGTCTAAATCAAATATTAATAGCGTGATTGCAGTTGTATCAGTGAGAGACCAAGAAACAGCTATCGAATGGTACAAGAGGTTGTTTGGACGGGATGCAGACATTGTGCCGGTGGAAGGCGTAGCTGAGTGGCAACTTGCTGAAAATGCATGGCTTCAAGTAACAGCCGATCCGGAGCGGGCGGGTGGCACAACAGCCATCATTGGCGTAAATGATATCGATATTCAGTGCAGTGCATGTGCGGCAGCTAATGTGTCACATGGTGAAGTTGTGGAGTATCCGGAGGTTATCAAGATGATTGAAGTGATAGATCCGGACGGGAACAAGATTGCATTTGTTCAAGATATTTCCAGCACCTCTTAATCGTTAGAATAAATGTCTTTTGGAATCCAAGGGTTGTATGTGAAAAAACGGCTAACAAATGCAGTAGAGTCGGACAGGCCTCCGCAACGTTTCATTTGTGCTTTATTAGCACAAGCCTCACGTCGCTACGGCCTTCCGCTCACTGCGAACGTTAGGCATACATATGAATGAAATAACAATAGCAATAATTTCAGCAGCCGCTTCCGTGATTGTTGCTACATTAGGATATGTATTTTCCAAGCTTAAAGAGAGGGAAGCTGATTGGAGAAAGAAAAAACTTGAGATGTATCATGAGCTTTTTTCTGCAATTTCAGGAATAACTAAAGGTGATGCAACGCCAGAGGCTCAAAGAAATTATGCTAAAGCGTGCAATACTATTGGTTTAGTTGCT
>JAFLJP010000147.1 GCA_022712945.1 Gammaproteobacteria bacterium
CAATTTCTATTTCAATAGCGAAAGGGGGCTAAATGGATCCGCCTTAAGTAACATCTGGCGAGTTTTGGGGTTTTTACGCATTTCTAAGTAAAAATGACAAACTCAGATTGTTCATCGCTGAGAGTTTTGCAAGAGGCTCTAGTTGCAAATAATTTAAGCAGGTATCGCATTCAATGGTTTTCGTTGTTTGCCAGAACCGCTACAATGCAGCCTATGTCTGGAAATACTTTTGGAAAACTCTTTACGGTGACAAGCTTTGGCGAGAGCCACGGCCTTGCGCTGGGTTGTATTGTTGATGGCTGCCCGCCAGGGCTGGCGCTGAGTGAGGTGGACTTGCAGGGTGACCTTGATCGTCGCAAACCAGGTACCTCACGTTTTACTACTCAGCGTCGTGAACCCGATCAGGTGAAAATTTTATCAGGGGTGTTTGAAGGTAAAACAACCGGTACCCCCATCGGCTTGTTGATTGAAAACACCGATCAACGCTCTAAAGATTACTCGGAAATCATGGATACCTTCCGTCCGGGACACGCCGATTACACCTACGAACAAAAGTATGGCATTCGTGATTATCGAGGCGGTGGTCGCTCCTCTGCCCGTGAAACGGCGATGCGGGTTGCTGCGGGTGCGATTGCTAAAAAATACCTTAAGACTCAGTTGGGTGTGGTGGTACGAGGGTATCTCTCGCAAATCGGCCCGATTAAGGTTGATCTATTGGATTGGGATGAAGTGCCCAATAACCCTTTCTTTGCCCCCGATGCCAGTAAAGTGCCCGAGCTTGAGGCGTATATGAATGCACTGCGTAAAAGTGGTGATTCGATTGGTGCAAAGGTTAATGTGGTGGCCTCCGGCATACCGGTGGGGCTTGGGGAACCTGTTTTTGATCGCCTGGATGCTGAGCTGGCTCACGCCTTAATGAGTATTAATGCGGTCAAAGGGGTTGAGATTGGCGATGGTTTTGCCTCTGTTGAGCAGAAGGGGAGTGAACACCGGGATGAAATGAGGCCTGAGGGTTTTCTCAGTAATCACGCCGGTGGTATTTTGGGTGGTATTTCCACTGGTCAGGATATTGTCGCCAGCATTGCATTAAAACCAACCTCCAGCATTCTCAACCCGGGGCGCAGTATCAATAAACAGGGTGAGCCGATTGAGGTGGTGACCAAAGGTCGTCACGACCCTTGTGTCGGTATTCGTGCTACCCCGATTGCCGAGGCGATGATGGCGATTGTATTGATGGATCACCTGTTACGCCATCGTGCCCAAAATATCGATGTCTGTTCTGAAACACCGATTATCCCCGCGAGTATTTAGCGCTGTCTAACCCGAATTCTACCACTGCCGGAGCCGTTCCCTATTGGCGCTTGTCCGGTTTTTATCTCTTCTATTTTGCCTCGATTGGTGTACTGGTTCCTTACTGGGGGCCTTATCTGAACCGCTTAGGGTTCAGTCCGTCCGAAATCGGTGAGCTGATGGCGATGGTGATGGCCACCAAGATCGTTTCACCCAATATCTGGGCGTGGATTGCAGATCACACCGGGCGTCGTATGCAGATTGTGCGTGGCGGTTCTTTTCTGGCGGCGCTCTTTTTTGCCGGAGTTTTCTTTGGTAACGACTACTGGTGGCTGATGGCAGTGGTCTTTCTCTTTAGTTTTTGCTGGAACGCCTGTCTGCCACAATTTGAAGCTAATACCTTGAGTTATCTGGGTGATCAACCACACCGTTACAGTGCGATTCGTCTGTGGGGGTCGGTGGGGTTTATTCTGGCGGTTATCGCGGTGGGGCCGCTGCTGTCACAATATGGCCAGCAGTGGATGCCGGTGGTGATGCTGGGGCTGATGATTGCTATTTGGTTATCAAGCCTGCTGGTGCCTGAACGGGCTGCGGCCCATGTGCCGGTTGATCACCAATCTTTGCGCCAGGTGTTGCTGAAACCGGCAGTTATCGCGCTGTTGCTGGTCTGTTTCCTTAATCAGGCAAGCCATGGCCCCTACTACACCTTTTACACCCTCTATTTAGAACAGGCCGGTTACGGTGCTGTCTTAATCGGTTGGCTCTGGGCGTTGGGGGTGATTGCTGAGGTGGGTGTATTTATGGTGATGCACCGTCTTGTGCCCCGCTTTGGTCTGCGCAACTTGCTGCTATTCGCCATTTTTTTAACCGCTATCCGCTGGTGGATGATTGGGGCATTTATCGACTCTCTGGCACTGTTGATAGTTGCCCAGCTATTTCATGCGGCCAGTTTTGGTATCTACCACGCAGTGGCAATACAGCTGATTCACCGCCATTTTGTTGGCAAAAATCAGGGGCGTGGGCAGGCACTCTATACCAGTGTCAGTTTTGGCTTGGGCGGGGTGGCAGGCGCTCTTTATGCTGGTTACAGTTGGCAGAGTCTGGGAGCGACCGCGAGTTTTAATTTCGCGGCCGTACTCAGTGTGCTGGCTTTTCTGGTGACGTGGTGGGGGATTCGAGAGCGCTAATCAAGGCTCTTCTGGCTGCATGCTACTAATGTACTCAGAGACCGAAAATATATCAATAATATCAAGTTGTTTAGCAATTTCTGACATGGGGTTACTTTGTGAGTGACGGGAATTTTGAGATTGGAATTCCATTAGCCGTTTAACAATGTAATCTTTGTTTTGACCGGCAATGGAGGGGATGATTGGCTCCGCGAGTGGGTTACCACCCCCTTTGGCTCCATGACACTGGTAACAACGAATTTTATTTTCGAAAACCTCATGTCCCAAGGGGTTTTTCTGTCCTGCTAAATTAATATCAAGCGCCACGGGCAGGCTGGCATAATAAGCGGCAAGGTCATAAATATCATCTCGATGTTTTAGTCGACTGATAACGGTTTCCATTATTTTATCTTTTCGCTGACCATTGCGGTAGGCGAGTAGCTGTTCAACAATATAATTTTCATGTTGCCCGGCAATTTTCGGAATTGAACTGTCATGATTATCTTTATGGCAATGGTTGCAAACGACAGCTTTGCTGCGGCCCGATTCAATATCACCACTGAAGGCGGCTGATGAACCCAGTAGAAAAAATAGTGCGGCAAGGATTGCGGGGTATGTTAGTAATCGATTATTCATTCTTCACTGCTCCGTTATGAGTGAAATGGACTTTGTTATCTGCACATATCTGTGTGATGAGTGTTGAAGCTGCATTTGAAAGGCTCCTTTCCTTATGGTTAATGATACCCAGTTTACGCATTAATTTAATTTTGTTAACCACAAGTTTTGTGAGTAAATTTGAGTGCATTGTGGTGGGCAGTAGACTCCAGCCCAAATTGATCGAGACCATCATTTTTATGGTCTCCAGATTATTGGTTGCGATACGGGTGTTGAGTATCAGCTGGTTTTCAGCGAAGAGTGCATGCAGAATCTTGTAAGTTGTGCTCTCTTGAGGTGGCAAGATAGCGGGGTGTTGTGCCAGTTGTTTGATTGAGATTGAGCAACTTTTTCCCAGAGGATGCTCCGCACCACAAACAAAAATGAGCGGATCGTTCCAGATTTCGGTTAAAACCAGGTTCTCCGTCGGGGTGCTGGGTAGCGTGGCGATACCGAGTTCGACCTCACCTTGTGATACGGCGTTGCAAATGAGCTCCGACTCCATGAAGTGGAGGTCAAGCTCAACCTCTGGGTAGGCCTGGGTGTACTTTTTTAGGATGGTAGGCAGGTGGTGTATGCCGATGTGGTGGCTGGTGCCCAGGCTTAATTTTCCATCCACCTTGCCAGATAGGTTGCTGATGGCGCGTTGGCAATCTGTCATGCGATGAAGCAAATCCTGTGCCCGGGGTAACAGCTGGTTTCCCGCTTCTGTCAGTATAATGTGATGGCCTACCCGGTCAAAGAGTTTGCATTTTAGTGCTGTTTCAAGGGCGGCAATGCGTTTGCTGATAGCTGACTGGGTTAGAAACAGCTGTTCAGATGCGCGGGAAAATGAGCCACATTTTGCGACGCTAACGAATGCTTGTAGCTGGTTGCTCTGCATTTGTATTCCTTTATGGAATGGAATGTATGAATATAGATCATTTGTGTAATAATTGAAAAGGGCTAGAATTATCCCAGTGCTTTAGAGAGGGTGGGAAGATGGCAGCAAAAACGTTATACGACAAATTGTGGGATGCTCATGTGGTGAGGAGTGGTGATGATGGTGCATCGCTCATTTACATTGATCGTCAACTGGTGCATGAGGTGACTTCACCACAGGCATTTGAAGGGCTACGTCTTGCTAATCGTAAACCCTGGCGAGTCGGGGCAAACCTTGCGACGCCAGATCACAATGTTCCGACCACTGACCGCACGGCAGGTATCGAAGATCCGATTGCGCGCCTTCAAGTCGAAACATTGGATAAGAATTGCGACTATTTTGGCATCACCGAGTTTAAAATGGATGATATTCGCCAGGGTATCGTGCATGTGGTGGGGCCAGAGCAGGGGGCAACGCTGCCGGGCATGACGGTGGTTTGTGGTGATTCCCATACCTCAACCCACGGCGCTTTTGGTGCTTTAGCCCATGGTATTGGTACCTCTGAGGTTGAACATGTATTGGCCACCCAGTGTTTAATTCAAAAGAAGTCTAACAGCCTGTTGATCTCTGTTGATGGTCGGGTTGCCGATGGGGTGACCGCCAAAGATATTGTGCTGGCGATTATTGGTGAAATAGGTACTGCAGGCGGCACTGGTTATGCGATTGAATTTTCTGGTGAGGCGATTATGGCGCTTTCGATGGAAGGGCGTATGACCGTGTGTAATATGGCAATTGAAGCAGGTGCCCGGGCGGGTATTATCGCCGTGGACCAAACGACGATCGACTATGTGGAAGGCCGTCCTTATGCGCCGAAAGGGGATCAATGGACGATGGCAGTTGAGGCGTGGGCTGATCTGCACAGTGATGCCGATGCCAAGTTTGATAAGGTGGTTCATTTGGATGCCACAATAATCAAGCCACAAGTCACCTGGGGGACCTCACCGGAGATGGTGATTGCGATTGATGCAACCGTGCCGAATCCTGCGGATGAAACCGACACAGTAAAGCGTACCGGTATGGAGGCGGCACTGAAATATATGGGGTTGCAGGCAAATGTGCCAATTAACCAGGTGAAAATTGATCGTTCATTTATTGGTTCCTGTACCAATTCACGTATTGAAGATCTACGTGCTGCTGCGGGTGTGGCCAAAGGGCGCAAGGTGGCAGAGAGTGTCAAGCAGGCACTGGTTGTACCCGGTTCAGGCCTAGTAAAGCAGCAGGCGGAAGCGGAAGGGCTAGATAAAATATTTATCGCCGCCGGTTTTGAATGGCGTGAGCCGGGCTGCTCGATGTGCCTGGCGATGAATGCTGATCGTTTGGGAGCCGGTGAGCGTTGTGCCTCTACCTCTAACCGTAATTTTGAAGGTCGTCAGGGGCAGGGTGGGCGGACCCATTTAGTGAGCCCGGAGATGGCAGCAGCGGCAGCAATTGCAGGTCACTTCATTGATGTGGCAGATCTTGAAACCTTGGCAGAGGGGATTGAAGGATGAAAAAATTCACTAAATTAACCGGTACGGCTATTCCATTGGATCGCGCTAATGTGGATACCGATGCGATCATTCCCAAGCAGTTTTTGAAATCAATTGAACGCAGCGGCTTTGGTCCCAATTTGTTTGACGAATGGCGTTATCTGGATCATGGTGAACCGGGCATGGACAGTAGTGGTCGTCCGATAAACCCCGACTTTGTTCTGAACAAAAAGCGCTACCAAGGTGCATCGGTATTGCTGGCCCGTGAAAACTTCGGCTGCGGTTCCAGTCGTGAGCATGCGCCGTGGGCGCTGGAAGATTTTGGTATCCGCTGCATTATTGCCCCCAGCTTTGCGGATATCTTCTTCAATAACTGTTTTAAAAATGGCATTCTGCCGATTGTGCAGAGTGGCGATGTGGTTAACCGCCTGTTTAAAGCGTGTGAATCAACCGAAGGCTACCAGTTAACGGTTGATCTAACAGCGCAGACCATCACTACCCCCGATGGTGAATCGTTTGATTTTGAGGTGGAGGTGTTCCGTAAGCACTGTCTGCTGAATGGTTTGGATGATATTGGGCTGACACTGCAACATGTCGAGGATATCAAGGCTTATGAGGTGCGACGCAAGCTTGAAGCCCCCTGGTTATTTGTTTAAAAAGGTAAATGATATGTCTAAATTAATTGCAGTACTGCCGGGTGATGGTATCGGCCCTGAGATTACAGCTGAAGCGGTGAAGGTGCTTGAGGCACTGAAAGCGAATCATGGCCTGGATATTGAGATGGAAGAGGCCACTGTAGGGGGTGCCGGTTATGACCAGCACGGTCACCCACTGCCACCTGAAACGTTGGATCTGGCCAAAAAATCAGATGCGATTCTGCTGGGTGCAGTGGGTGGTTATAAGTGGGAGTCACTGGATATTTCGGTTCGCCCTGAAAAAGGCTTGCTGGGTTTGCGTGCAGAGCTAAAACTGTTTTCAAATTTACGTCCGGCGATTCTCTACCCTCAACTGGCGGATGCCTCGACGTTGAAGCCTGAGGTGGTTTCAGGGCTGGACTTGATGATTGTGCGAGAACTGACCGGTGGCATCTATTTTGGTCAGCCCCGGGGCATCCGTCTGCTGGATAACGGTGAGCGCCAGGGTTATAACACCTTGGTCTATGCCGAGTCTGAAATTGAGCGTATTGCTCGCTCTGCTTTTGATATTGCGATGAAGCGTGATAAACGACTCTGCTCGGTGGATAAAGCCAATGTACTGGAGTGTACTGAACTATGGCGTGAAGTGGTTGACCGTGTCGCCAAGGATTATCCTGAAGTAAGCGTGAGCCATATGTATGTGGATAACGCAGCGATGCAACTGGTGCGTGCACCAAAGCAGTTTGATGTGATGGTCACCACCAATATGTTTGGTGACATCCTCTCCGATTGTGCGGCGATGTTGACCGGTTCTATCGGCATGCTGCCCTCGGCATCACTGGATGCCAACGGCAAGGGCATGTATGAACCGATCCACGGTTCTGCTCCCGATATCGCGGGTCAAAATGTCGCTAACCCACTGGCCACCATTCTTTCGGCAGCGATGATGTTGCGCTATTCACTGGGTGAGACAGCACTGGCAGATAAAATTGAAGCGGCGGTCAATAAAGCGTTGGATGACGATTATCGTACCGGTGACATCTATACCGATGGTATGAAAAAGGTTTCTACTTCAGAAATGGGTGATGCCATCGTTGCCAATTTGTAGAGTTATTGGCTCAGGGGGTGTCAATGACCCCTCGGTGATTGCGGCGATGCTGAAGGATAGAGACTCGGCATGCTGTCTCCTGTCAAATCAAGAGGAAAAAACAATGAAAAAGGTCGGTATCGTTGGTTGGCGGGGCATGGTTGGCTCAGTATTAATGCAGCGTATGCGGGAGGAGGGTGATTTCGATCATATCGAACCCATCTTCTTCTCTACCTCGCAAGTCGGTGTTGCCGCACCAGAGATTGGCAAGCCGGTGCCCGCACTGAAAGATGCCCATAGCATTGATGCGCTGAAAACAATGGATATTATCATCACCTGTCAGGGCGGGGGATATACTGAATCGGTTTATCCGGCACTGCGTAAAACGGGTTGGAAGGGGTATTGGATTGATGCGGCTTCCACTCTGCGTATGGATGACGAGGCGGTGATTATTCTTGACCCAGTGAATCAACATGTCATTAAGCAGGCGCTGGTTGAGGGTAAAAAAACCTTCGTTGGTGGTAACTGTACCGTTAGTCTGATGCTGATGGCGCTAGGTGGGTTGTTTAAAAATGATCTGGTTGAGTGGATCTCACCGATGACTTATCAGGCCGCTTCTGGTGCAGGTGCCCGGAATATGCGCGAATTGATCAAACAGATGGGGGCTATTCACAGCGAAGTGGCTGATTTAGTCGACAATCCCTCTGCTGGTATTTTAGAGATTGACAAAAAACTGTCAGACTTTTTGCGCAGTGATCAATACCCAAAAGAGCAGTGGGGTGTACCGCTGGGCGGCTCATTGATTCCTTGGTTGGATAGCCAGCTGGCGAGTGGTCAAACCCGGGAAGAGTGGAAGGCCCAGGTGGAGACCAATAAAATTCTCGGGCGTTCTGATCGCCAGATTCCAATTGATGGCATCTGTGTGCGGGTGGGTGCCATGCGTTGCCACAGTCAGGCGATGACCATCAAGATGAACAAAAATGTACCACTGGATGAAATTTCATCGATGTTGGCTGAAGCCAATGAGTGGGTAAAAGTGGTTCCAAATGATCGCCAGGTTTCAATGCAAGAGCTGACCCCTACTGCGGTTACCGGTACATTGAACGTACCTGTTGGGCGTCTGCGTAAGCTAACCATGGGCGATGATTATCTATCTGCCTTTACCGTGGGTGATCAACTGTTGTGGGGCGCGGCTGAACCGTTGCGCCGCATGTTACATATTCTGCTGGATAAATCTGTTTCGGAGTAAATTTTAAAGATGGAAAATAGCTATAATGTCGCAGTAGTGGGTGCTGCAACCAGTGCGGGAGCGGTGGTAATTGAGCTGCTGGGTAGTCGAGATTTTCCAGTTGATAATCTCTACCTGCTGGATGATGAAGAGCTTGCCGGTGGGCGTATTGAGTTCAATGGCAGCTATCAGGCTGTCAAGGATGTGGCCGGTTTTGATTTTTCACAGGTTCAAATTGCTCTGTTTGTCAGCGGTGACGTTATTGCCGCCAAGTATGTACCCAAGGCAAGCAAAGAGGGTTGTGTGGTGATTGATAGCAGTAGCCAGTTCCGGATGGACAGTGATGTGCCACTGGTGGTGCCGGAGGTGAATCCAGCTGCGATTGCTGATTATAAAACACGAAATATAATTGCCAGCCCAGGCAGTGCTGCCATTGCCATGTTAGTGGCTTTAAAGCCGATTTATGATGCGGTTGGCATTGAACGGATTAACATTTCGACCTATCACGCTGTTTCAGAGATGGGGCAGCCGGGTACAGAAGAGCTGGCAACCCAAACCACTAGCCTGTTGAACATGCGTGAGCCGGAGTGCCATCAATTCTCCAAGCAGATTGCTTTTAACGTCATTCCCCAAGTTGGGGAAATTTTAGAAAATGGCCACACGATTGAAGAGCTTCGCTTGGTGGGTGAAGGGCAAAAAGTCTTTGATGATAAATCGATTCTAATTAACCCCACAGCGGTCTGGGTGCCGGTGTTTTTCAGCCACTCGGCATCACTGCATATTGAGACAAAAACCAGCTTGTCTGCATCAGCTGCGCGTGAATTACTTCAGCAGAGCGAAGGAATCAGTGTTGTTGATGACCCCTCGACACTCGATTATCCCACACCCGTAAGTAGTGGTGCCGGTAAAAATAGTGTGTTGGTTGGTCGAATTCGTGAAGGGATTGGTTTCGGGAATAGTTTGAATCTTTGGGTTGTCAGCGATGACACGCGCAAAGGTAGTGTACTTAATTGTGTGCAAATAGCGGAAAATCTGATAAAAAACTATCTTGGAAAATAAAGGGAGCGTCGCACAAGTGAGGCCTCTAAAGTAATAGTAGTGAGTGTCGACGTATTGGATTAAGTATTTCTCTATTTATCTGTACAATAACGACTTAATTGAGGCTGCTGTCTCAGCTGTAACCACATCTAAAAGCAGGAACCAAAAGAATGGTGAAGCGCAAACTGGCCACTGTAACGGCCTCGTTGGCACTATTGATACCCGCAGGTGCGCTCGCACTGGGTCTGGGCAATATTTCAATGAACTCGGCTCTGGATCAACGCCTTAAGGCTGAAATACCGATTCAGTCTGCCACGGCAGAGGATCTGGAGGGGCTTGAGGTCAATCTCGCTCCCGATTCCATGTTTGTCCAGTATGGAATTGAACGCCCGGCATTTCTCGACGGGTTACTATTTGAGATAGTTAAAGGCGCGGATGGTAAAGATTACATTCAACTCTCATCATCAAAGCCAATTCGTGAGCCATTCCTTAATTTTCTGGTAGAAGCCAAATGGCCAAGTGGTCATGCACTTCGTCAATTCACCGTCCTTGTTGATCCGCCTACCATGATGGCAGCCGTACCGGTTCAAGTGGCTCCAGCGCGTGTTCCTGCGCCTGCCCGTGAACGCCAAGGGGATGCAGGAACCTCACAGTCGTTGCTCAGTACCGATAACAATACGGGTGCGATTGAGTATGGGCCAAGTCGGGCAAATGATACGTTATGGGGTGTCGCCAAGGCGATGCGTGGCAATCGCGATGTTAGCATCCATCAAGTAATGCTGGCTGTTCTGCGCGATAACCCAGATGCGTTTTATCGTAATAACGTCAATAACTTGAAAATGGGTTACGTTCTGCGGATCAATGACCCTGCTAGTCTGACATCAATCAGTCGGGCTGAAGCTGAGCGTGAAATTTCTCGCCAATATCAGGATTGGAAAAATGATCGCACAGGCTCTTCTTCTACCGCTCCTGCTGTAGCTGACTCATTCGCCACAGAAGAGAGCGTACAATCAGCTGATGAGCCAGCCGTCAGCAGCCAGGCTGAATCGGCACAGTTGAAATTGACCAGTGCAGGAAAAACAGACCAATCTCAAGCCCAGGGTGAAGCAACATCAGCTGCAATGGACGATGTTAATGAGAGCCTGGTTATTGCGAATGAGCAGTTACTGGCAAATCACCAAGAGACAACAGCGTTGACTGAGCGTCTCGGAAAGTTGGAAGGGCAGCTTGAGTCACTTCAGCGCCTGGTTCAATTGAAAGACAATCAACTGGCCGAAATCCAACAGCGTGCCAAAGAGGCACCAGCAGCGGCAACACCAGTGACACAAACTGAGCCAGTAGCTGAAGGGCTATTCGATAGTCCGCTGGCATTGGGCTTGATTGCATTGGTGATTGCTCTTATTGCTGCGCTGGGATATATGTTATTTCAGCGTCGTCAGCAGGCTGAATACCAAGAGAGTATCTTGGATCAATCAGCAGCACCTGTCAGTGAAATACCCACAGGCAGCACCACAGAAACCCCTGCTGTTACCAGCTCTAGTGTTGAGAAAGATGATTCCGAAAGCTCTCTGTTGACAGATTTTTCAACCACGTCAATGGAAGGGTTACAGAGTGATATTGGTGAAATTGATCCAATATCCGAAGCCGATGTCTACCTTGCTTATGGCCGTTACACTCAAGCGGAAGAGATTATTGAAAGCGCATTGAAAAATGATGCTGACCGCGAGGAGTACCACACCAAGTTATTGGAGATTTACCACGCCGCCGATGAGAAAGAGAAATTCCTCGGGGCTGCACAGCGTTACCACGGTGTGTTGGGTGGCAATTTGCTGGGTGAAGGTTGGGTTAAAGCCTGTGCTATGGGACGTGAACTTCAACCCGATAATGCACTCTTCGTGGGTGATGGAACGGTTGACCATGATGCGGCAGAATCAAGTCAAGCTCTCAATGAGGTGGAAGTTCCAAAATCTGAATTAACCGATAGCGTCTCTTCAGCGGATAGCCACTCTGAGCTAGAGATGCCAACCGATGAAATACCACAAGACGAATTGGATAGTTTTGATTTCAAGGCACTGGATGAGAAACTCGACCAGCTTGATCAACTTGATGAGCGTTCGTTAAATGATCCATTTACTGATTTAGAGAGCGACTCACCGGTGACTGAGGAGTCCAACGCTCCTGATGATAACAATAGCCTGGAATTTGACTCCGGAAGCCTAGAAGCCCTGAACGCGGAAAAGCTTGGGGATGAAGAGAGTGAAAATCAGCAACTGGATGATGATATTGCATCCAATACATTGGACTTCGGTTCAGATGATGCGGCAGAAAAAACAGCGGATGAGTTGAGTGCAGCAGACGGTGAGACTTCAGTAGTTGAACCGCTGAATGATGATGTCGCCGATAGCGTGACAAATGAGTCTTTGACGACAGCTGAAAATGATGACTTTGACTTCACCAGCATTCAGGATGAAGCGACGACTGAATTAGATCTGGACACTGATGTGCCTGATCAGACTGGCACAACAGAAGAGAGTAAAAAAACGGATGTCGATGGTTTCAACTTTGAGGATTTGGAAGATCTTGAAAGTGAAAACAAGTCAACGAAAACGGATGCAGATGTCGAGTCGGATCTGTTGGATATGGCCAATGCATTGGATGACACTACCAGTGTAGAGCCAGAAGTACGCAAAGATGACGATGAACTGGAGAGTTTCGATCTCGGTTCAATGGCTGACCTGACCGGTGATAACAGTGATTATGATGATGATAATCCATTTTCCGACCTTGATGAGGTAGGTACTAAATTGGATCTGGCGCGAGCCTATGTTGATATGGGCGACAAAGAGGGCGCACAAAGCATTGTCGATGAAGTAATGCAGGAAGGCACCGATGAGCAGAAACAAGAAGCGCAAGAGTTACTCAAACAGCTTTGACAAGCATTTTTTCTGGTAAGGGATGTAGGAGAAGTTAACGTACCGTTATTACGCCGAATTGTTGTTCACCCTATCTAGATAGGGTGGGCGAAAAGACAAGTAAGAGCGGTATTTTAATAAACTCTACATCCCTAATGAACCCGGCCCGCTGGCAGACTGCCAGCGGGCCGTCTTGTTTTTAGAGACCTTTGCACGAAAAACATGAGTCGTGCAAAGGTCTTTTTTATAGGAAAAACTTACCGGTGCATCCCGTTATTAAAATTTTACTCTTACTGCTTGCTGCACTAATGACCGTGTGGGGTGGTTGGTCGCAATGGTTACTTACTCTATCGTTAACGGTGATTGGTTTTACCTGTGTTAAAGAGGCCGATGTAAAAAAGGCGCTTAAAATGATGGCTCGGTTACGCTGGTTATTGCTTTCAATCATCATTATTTATCTCTGGTTTACACCGGGCACACCTCTCCTTCCTGACTTCCCCGGCTGGTCTCCCAGCTACGAAGGGGTGCTGATGGGGCTGCATCGAGCGGCTATTCTGCTGTTACTGGTTCTTGCTGTAAGCCTGTTGCTGCAATCGACACCACTGGCATTAATGATTGCCGCTTTGCTGTGGCTTTTACGCCCCTTTGCAGTTTTTGGTTTGCCCCATGAACGGCTGGCTGTGCGGCTGGCACTGACCATGGAGGCGGTGGATGAATTGCAGCGCATGACTTCTGCAGCACCTCCTGTTACCAAAGGGTTGCAGCAACGAATTCGTATGGCAGCCACTCGGATGGTTGATTTATTTGGCAAGGTCACGCAACATGCGCACTCACTACCTTGTCGATCAATTGAGGTGCCTGTTTTGAATGCACCGGGTTGGTTGCAGTGGTTGATGTTACTGGCACTGTCTGGAGTTTTTCTTATTTTATGAGATATGCAGCGCGAATTGAGTATGACGGGAGTGCATTTTGTGGCTGGCAGCGACAAAGCCACTCTCCCGGTGTACAGGAAGATGTTGAAAAAGCACTCTCCGCTGTTGCCAATCATCCGGTCGAGGTTGTCTGCGCTGGGCGAACCGACACCGGTGTGCATGGTGTGGGTCAAATTATTCACTTTGATAGTGATGCCGAACGCAGTATCCGCTCCTGGGTGATGGGGGGCAATGCCAATCTACCCAAGTCGATCTCTATTGTCTGGCTGAAACCGGTAAAAAAAGAGTTTCATGCCCGTTTTTCCGCATTAAGTCGCTCCTACCGCTATGTGATCTGCAATCGTGATGTTCGTCCCAGTTTTTTGGCCTGGCGAACCACTTGGGAGTATCGTCCGCTGGATGTGCTGCGTATGCAACAGGCAGCCCAACACCTGCTGGGTGAGCACGACTTCTCTTCGTATCGGGCGGTCGCTTGCCAGGCAAAGAGCCCGATACGGACGATGCACCGAATTGAAGTATCACGTCAGAACGAAATGGTTTTTATTGATGTGGAAGCGAATGCATTTTTGCACCACATGGTGCGCAATATTGCCGGTGTGTTGATGGCTATCGGTTGTGGTGAACAAGAGCCTCTCTGGGCACGTGAGGTATTGGAACATCGAGATCGCCGTTTGGGGGGCGTTACTGCTCACCCTTCCGGTCTCTACTTCATGGGTGTAAAATACTCCGAAGAGTTTGGGATACCATTAATCAAAGATAGCTCACTGGTTTGGTAGGTTGATAGGAAAACATGACAACTCGCGTTAAAATATGTGGTATCACTCGTATTGAAGATGCTGTTTGCGCTGCACAACAGGGTGCGGATGCCATTGGTTTGGTTTTTTATGCCCCCAGCCCGCGGGCGGTCGGTATTCAACAAGCGGCTGACATTGTGGCTCAACTGCCTCCATTTGTGACAACCGTGGGGTTGTTTGTGGATGCAGATGCAGCCTTCGTGCAAAATGTCATAATACGTGTATCGCTGGATCTGTTGCAATTTCATGGTGATGAGCCCCCCGAATATTGTGAGCAATTTAATAAGCCCTACATGAAGGCGATTCGTATGCGGGATGATCTCTCCCTTGAGTCATCGGTATTGCGTTACGAAAATGCCAAAGCACTGTTGCTCGATAGCTACCAACCCGGTATACCAGGTGGTACCGGCACCACCTTTGATTGGGGGCGTATTCCCGATAAAATGCAAAAGCCGATCGTTTTGGCTGGCGGCCTAGATGCTGGTAATGTTGCAGGTGCTATTCAGCAGACTTCCCCTTACGCTGTGGACGTTAGTGGTGGAGTGGAAGCGAACAAAGGAATCAAAGATGCTGCAAAAATGGCAGCCTTTATCAACGAGGTAAAACGTGTCCGATAGTGTAAAGAGCTGGGCTGAACTGCCTGATCTACCCGATAGTAAGGGGCATTTTGGTGTCTATGGTGGATTATTCGTTGCTGAAACCTTGATGGCAGCATTAGATGAATTACGCCTTGCGTATGAAAAATATCAGCAAGATCCTGAATTCATCAGTGAGCTGGATAAAGACCTACAAGATTATGTGGGTCGTCCCTCGCCGCTCTATCACGCCGAACGCTGGTCTGAGCAGTTAGGTGGCGCACAGATCTATCTCAAACGTGAAGACCTCAACCACACCGGTGCTCACAAAATAAACAACACCGTGGGCCAGGCACTGCTGGCCAAGCGCATGGGTAAAACCCGGATTATTGCCGAGACTGGTGCAGGCCAGCACGGTGTGGCTACCGCCACTGTCGCTGCCCGCCTGGGGTTGGAGTGTGTGGTCTACATGGGGGCGGTGGATGTGGTGCGTCAGGCGCAAAATGTGTACCGCATGAAACTGCTGGGTGCGACGGTTATTCCAGTAGAGTCGGGCACTAAGACCTTGAAAGACGCACTGAATGAAGCGATGCGTGACTGGGTCACTAATATTGATGACACCTTCTATATCATTGGTACCGTCGCTGGGCCTCACCCTTACCCGGCCATGGTACGTGATTTTCAAACAGTTATTGGTCGCGAGGCGCGGGAACAGTGCATCGCTAAAACAGGCCGCTTGCCCGATGCGTTGGTCGCCTGTGTTGGTGGTGGCTCTAACGCAATGGGGCTGTTCTACCCCTTTATGCGTGATGACGGAGTTGAAATGTATGGAGTTGAGGCGGCGGGTGATGGTCTGGATACAGGCAACCATGCGGCTCCTTTATGCACCGGTGTGCCGGGTGTTTTGCACGGCAACCGCACCTATCTGATGGAAGATGAAAATGGCCAGATTTCCCACACGCACTCAATCTCTGCTGGTTTGGATTACCCCGGTGTTGGCCCGGAGCATGCCTGGTTGAAAGATGTTGGGCGTGCTAACTATGTGGCGATTGATGATGATGAGGCGATGGCCGCATTTTATGCCCTGACCCAGATCGAAGGTATCCTGCCAGCGCTGGAGTCCAGTCATGCCCTAGCTTATGGTGCCAAGCTGGCGAAAACATTGCCAAAAGATAAAAATATCATCGTTAACCTCTCGGGGCGTGGCGATAAAGATATTCACACTGTCGCCACCCGCGATGGCATTGAATTTTAAAGGAGCTCAACCATCATGAACCGTATTGCGGCAACCTTTGAGCGTTTAAAAGAACAGAACCGCAAGGCATTGATCCCCTACATCACAGCGGGTGACAGTAGCCCCGAACTCACCGTGCCACTGATGCATGCGATGGTTGAAGCGGGTGCTAATATTATCGAGCTGGGTGTGCCGTTTTCAGATCCGATGGCGGATGGCCCGGTGATTCAAAAAGCGGCCGAGCGAGCATTGATGCACAATGTCTCGCTGCGGGATGTGTTTGAGATGGTGACGTCATTCCGTAAGCAGGATAATAGTACCCCGGTGGTGTTAATGGGCTACCTGAATCCGATTGAAGCCATGGGTTATGCCGAGTTTGCCCGTGCTGCGGCACAAGCGGGTGTTGATGGTGTATTAACCGTGGATATGCCGCCAGAAGAGGGTGGTGAATGTATGCCACTGCTGAGAGAACAGGGTATTGATCCTATCTTTCTGATCGCCCCGACCAGTACGGAAGCGCGTATCGCCTCTTTGACGGCAAGTGCCCGAGGTTTTATCTATTACGTGGCGTTAAAGGGCGTGACCGGTGCCGGGAATCTGGATGCTGGGAATGTTGCCAAAAAGCTGATAGATATTCGAAAAGTGACCGATTTGCCGCTTGGTGTGGGTTTCGGTATCAAGGATGCTGAAACGGCGGTCGCGGTTGGTAAAGAGGCTGATGCAGTGATTATCGGCAGTGCTATTGTGAAGAAGATTGAAGAGAGTGCGGGCAATCCAGCGCTGATTACCGCAAACATTGTCGCGATGCTCTCCAGCATTCGCGGTGCTCTTGATGCGTTAACACAGAATAACTAAACAGGATAAAAACCATGAGTTGGTTGAAAAATCTGATGCCGTCTAAAATTCGTACCGAATCGGGTGATAAAAAAGGCGTGCCTGAAGGGGTCTGGACCAAGTGCAGCGCTTGTGATGATGTGCTTTATCGCCCAGAACTGGCGCGAAGCTTGAATGTTTGCCCCAAATGCAATCACCACATGCGGCTGACCGGACGTGCGCGTTTAGAGGCTTTCCTAGATGAAGAGGGCCGTGAAGAGATTGACGCTAACATGGAGCCGGTTGATGCATTGAAGTTTAAAGATAGTAAAAAGTATAAAGATCGTATCAACCAGTACCAAAAATCATCGGGTGAGAAGGATGCGATGATCGCGATGCGCGGTACACTCAAAGGTCTACCCATTGTATCAACCGCGTTTGATTTCTCCTTTATGGGTGGTTCAATGGGTTCAGTGGTGGGGGAGAAGTTTACCCGCGCTGCCAATGTAGCACTGGAAAATAACATCCCCTTTGTCTGTTTTTCCGCATCAGGAGGCGCACGTATGCAAGAGGCGCTTTTTTCTCTGATGCAGATGGCGAAAACCTCTGCAGTGCTGGCGAAAATTCGAGAGCAGGGGACGCCCTTTGTCTCGGTGATGACAGACCCAACCATGGGTGGCGTATCCGCCAGTTTTGCGATGCTGGGTGATTTGAATGTGGCAGAGCCGAAGGCATTGATTGGTTTTGCCGGGCCACGCGTTATTGAACAAACGGTACGTCAAACACTGCCCGAAGGCTTCCAGCGTAGTGAGTTTCTGCTAGAGCATGGTGGGCTGGATATGATTATTCATCGCCATGAGCTGCGAGACCGGCTGGCGAACGCGCTTACTCTACTGACTAACCGTTAATACCTCTGAGTTACCATGCGATTTGATACCCTTCAGCAATGGTTAGCCTGGCAGGAGCAGTTGCATCCCAGTGAAATTGATCTGGGTCTTGAACGGGTTGCCAACGTTTACTGCCAACTCTGCACCAGCAAACCACCCCACTGCATTATCACTGTGGGTGGAACCAATGGTAAAGGCTCATCGGTTGCCATGCTCGATGCCATTCTGCGGGCAGCGGGTTACCGTGTTGGTTGTTACACCTCGCCTCATTTGCTCAAGTACAATGAACGTATCAAACTCGATGGCTTGGCGGTTGATGATCAAACCCTTTGCAACACCTTTGAGCGGATCGATCAAGCGCGGGGTGAAACCTCACTCAGTTATTTTGAATTCGGCACCTTGGCAGCGCTTGATATCTTTAATCAGGCGTCGCTCGACGTGGTTATTCTTGAAGTGGGGCTGGGTGGTCGTCTGGATGCGGTCAATATTATTGATGCGGATGTCGCACTGATTACCAATATTGGTTTGGATCACCAAGCCTGGCTGGGTGACAACCTGGAAAGTATCGGCTTTGAAAAAGCAGGTATCATGCGTGCCGGTCGCCCAGTGGTATTTGCAAGTGCCAATCCACCCGACTCAGTGGTGGCACATGCAGATAATATTGGGGCAGTACAATACACTCTTGAACAAGCCTATCAATACAAAATGAGTCATTCAGGTTGGCGATGGCAATCGGCCAATCGCACGCGAGAAACATTGCCAATTCCATCCCTGCGAGGTGACTTTCAGCTAAAAAATGCCGCCGGAGTGTTGATGGTGCTGGAGTCTCTTGGGGCGCAGTTGCCGGTAACCCAGGCCGATATTCGTAGTGGCTTGCTTGGGGCGCAGGTGCTGGGTCGCTTTCAAATTATTTCAACACCGGTACGACAGATCCTTGATGTGGGGCACAACCCCCACGCCGTAGAACAGCTTAAAATAAACCTGCAAGCGATCGAATGCCGAGGCAGAACCCGCGCAGTGTTTGCTATGATGGGTGACAAGGCGATCACCGAGGTGATTCAGATCATTCAGCCATTGATTCATGACTGGTACATTGGTGATCTGCACCTGCCGCGTGCAGCGACGACAGCGCAGCTTATCCCTCTATTAAAAGCGCAGGGTGCTGGCTCTATTCATCAGTTTGCAACCGTTGAAGATGCCTATCAACAGGCATTAAGTGATGCGGGGCCGGTCGATCAAATTGTGGTTTTTGGCTCTTTCTTTGTTATCGCCGCCGTCATGAACGAGATGGAGAGGCACCCCCAACAACAGGATAAAGAGCAGCAATGGAAAATAATCGCATCAAACAACGCATAGTTGGCGCTGTTATTTTGGTCTCAATCGCGGTGATTGTCTTGCCGATGATTCTGAGTGAAAGCGGTGAATCTGAAATCAGCGGCAGTAATATTCCCCCCAAGCCCGCCCACTTGGTGAAAACTGAAATTATTCCGTTAGAAATTAAAAAACTGCCCGACCCGGCCGAGAGTGTTCAACGTCGCGTTGTCCAACAGCGCAGTGACGTCGAAAGTGTCACTATAAAGGCGTCGCCTGAGGTGATTGTAGCGACCCCTGTCGAGGAGGCGGCTACTGCTCCAACAGCAGAGCCGGTCAGCAAGCCCCAGCCACCCAAAGCCAAAGCACCCCGTGAGTCTTACAAACCAGAAGCAATCGCCACTGTTTCTGGTTGGGTGGTGCAGGTGGGTAGTTTTTCAAGCCAATCAAATGCGATGGCACTGCGGGATAAGCTGCGTGGTAATGGTTTTAATACTTTTGTTGAACGAGTAGATGGAGACAACACCGTGTACCGTGTCAGAGTTGGGCCAGAGATAAAAAAAGCACAGGCACAAACGGTTAAAGAGCGCCTTAAAGAGAAGATGGCACTGGATGGTTTGGTGATGCGGCACCGTTAATTAAAAAATCTTCGCACGATTCATTTTTAGCATTGCTGAAACGAAAACTATCTTTCGTGCAAAGATCCCAATGAGTGATAGAATGCGCCGCATAATTGAGACAGCTAACGTGTTGGATCGAAGATGATTTGGATTGATATTGCAATATTAGTGGTGGTAGCCATTTCGGTTATCATCAGTCTAGTGCGTGGCTTTGTGCGTGAATCTCTTTCACTGGCGGGTTTGGTTGCGGCGATTGCGGCGAGCTTTTATCTATCGCAACCCGCATCGCAGCTTTTGGAAGGGAGCGTTGAAACGCCATCACTGCGATTAATGATTGCCGTCGTAGTGCTGTTTGTTGTGACGCTGTTTGCGGTGGCAATACTCAACTTTTTTGTCGGTAAGTTAATTAAAATAAGTGGACTGAGTGGCACTGATCGCATGATCGGGGTGATTTTCGGCGTGCTTCGTGGTGTTCTAGTGGTTGCGGTATTGGTGGTTTTAGCCAGTATGACAACGTTACCCGAAGACCCTTGGTGGCAGGCATCTGTTTTGCTGGGGTATTTTGAGCAGCTAGTGGTTTTATCTAAAGATTATCTACCCAGTGATATTGCGCAATATATTCACTACAAGTAGCTTTTACACGTTCCAAGCTTTACAAACGGGGTCTCTCTATGTGCGGTATTATCGGTATTGTTGGTCAAGGCAATGTCAATCAATTGATCTATGATGGGCTGACAGTATTACAGCATCGCGGGCAGGATGCGGCTGGCATGGTGACCTGTGATAATGGCCATTTCAATTTGCGTAAATCCAATGGCCTAGTTCGTGATGTATTCCATACCCGCCACATGCTGCGTCTGGTTGGTAATATGGGCATCGGGCATGTGCGCTATCCAACCGCAGGCAGTTTTTCCAGTGCCGAAGCCCAACCCTTCTACGTTAACTCACCTTATGGCATCGCACTGGCGCACAATGGCAATCTGACCAACGTGGCACAGTTGAAAGATGATATTTTCCGGGAAGACCTACGCCATATTAATACCAATTCTGACTCCGAAGTTCTGCTGAATGTCTTTGCCCACGAGCTGCAGTGCCAAGGGAAGTTGAACATCGACCATAACGATATTTTTGAAGCGGTTGCCGGTGTTCATCGTCGTTGCAGCGGTGGCTATGCGGCGGTTGTTATCATCCCCAATTACGGTATTGTCGGGTTTCGTGACCCCTCGGGTATCCGCCCGGCAGTGTTTGGTCAGCGTAAAACTAAAGAGGGAGCAGAATATATTGTCGCCTCAGAAAGCGTCGCTATCGATTCGTTGGGTTTTGAGGTCATTCGTGATCTGGCACCCGGCGAAGCCATTTTCATTAGCCTGGAAGGGCAAATGTACACCAAACAGTGCGCCCGCAACCCCCAGTATGCACCGTGTATTTTTGAACATGTCTACTTTGCACGCCCAGACTCGATCATTGACGGTATCTCAGTCTATAAAGCGCGCCTGCGCATGGGCGACCTGCTGGCGAATAAAATTATGCGGGTACTGCCAGAGCATGATATCGACGTGGTGATTCCCATTCCAGATACCAGCCGTACTACCGCACTCCAGCTGGCGAATAAAATGGGCATGAAGTACCGTGAAGGTTTCATAAAAAATCGCTACATTGGTCGAACGTTTATCATGCCGGGGCAGAGCCAGCGAGCTAAATCAGTGCGTCAAAAGCTGAATGCGATTGATCTTGAATTTAAGGATAAGGTTGTACTGCTAGTGGATGACTCCATCGTTCGTGGTACCACCTCTAAACAGATCATTCAGATGGCCCGTGAAGCGGGTGCCCGCAAAGTCTACTTCGCCTCCGCCGCGCCTCCGGTTCGCCATGCCAATGTCTATGGTATTGATATGCCGAGTGTCAGAGAATTGATCGGTCATGGTCGTGATGATGACGGTATTTGCAAAGAAATCGGTGCCGACTGGCTGGTCTATCAAGACATTGAAGACCTAATAGAGGCTGTACGCCAGGGCAATCCTGAGATTAAACGCTTCGATGTTTCCTGCTTTAATGGTGAGTATGTGACAGGAGATATTACGCCAGAGTATCTACAGGCGCTTGAAGATAGTCGTAATGACGAAGCCAAGAAAAAATCCGATGCTGCAGATAATGCGGTATTAGGCATGCACAACAATGATTGATTAGTCCTTCATCATATGAAAAATGGTCTTCTGTAGATGCTACCCGATTAGCCTATTTTTGCTCTATTTTTCTAGTACTTTAGCGGGGCAGATAAACAAAGCATCGAAATTATGAAAAGAAGGTATTGCTTAAAACTTCTACCCCCTCTTTTTCCAACATCTGAATCAGCCGGATAAGTGGCAGGCCGATCAGGGTGTTGGGATCTTCTCCCTCCAGTTTTTCAAATAAGCTGATGCCCAGCCCTTCTGATTTAAAGCTACCCGCGCAGTGGTAAGGCTGCTCTTTTTGCAGGTAGTTTTCTATCTGGTTTTCACTCAATTCACGGAAATAGACGCTAAAGGGCACAACATCTGTTTGCAGGGTGTCGTTCTCTGAGTTGTAGAGACTTAACCCGGTAAGGAAGGTGATGCACTTTCCTGATGCCTGTTGTAGCTGTTGGGTCGCCCGTGCATGAGAGCCTGGTTTGCCCAGCATCTGTTCACCGAGTACAGCTACCTGATCTGAGCCGATAATCAGGCTGTTGGGGTAGTGGTGTGCCACCGCCTTGGCCTTTTGCTCAGCAAGGCGGGCCACCAGCTCTGATGGTTTTTCACCGGCAATAGGTGATTCATCAATATCCGGTGCGGCACACTCGAAGGGTAAGCAGAGCTTGGCCAATAGTTCACGGCGAAAGGGTGAGGTTGAAGCCAATACTAGTGTATCAACCACTTTATATTGACCCAACAAAAAGGGACTGGCAGTGTACTAAATCCACGCTATTTTTCGATCTCGATCAATATTTCATCGGGGTTGACGGTCTCACCCTTGGCGATATTGATCACTTTGATAGTGCCATCAATCGGTGCCTGTATCTCGGTCTCCATCTTCATTGCTTCGGCCACCAGTAGTGGATCGCCAGCACTCACCTTGTCACCCTCTTTAACCAGAACTTCAACCACCGTACCGGGCATGGAGGTGGTGACATGCCCCGGCTCGGTGGCACGAGGGCGTTTGCTGCCGCTGGAGCGAGTGGTTGTTGTACCATCATCCGAGAGGGAGACCTCACCCAATGTCTCGACGACAACCTCTTCCGGTACACCGTCCACGGTGACGTAGAAGGGGCGAACCTGTTGGCTCTTGTGGCCGCTGCCGGTAATTTTGACATGGTAATCTTCACCGTGCAGGGTGAGGGTCATCTCGGTTGGGGCGCTGCTAATACACGCAGTCTGGTTTGAGACCGGTGGTTCCAGTGGTTCAGGTGATAGTGTGCCTGCTTCACGCTGCTCCAGAAACTCTCGGCCAACCTCAGGGAACATGGCGAAGGTCAGAACATCTTCTGGTGATTTTGCCAGCTCACCCGCTTGCACTTTGAGTTTGTCCATTTCTGGTTTGAGTAGGTCAGCTGGTCGGCAGTCGATAACGATCTCGTTGCCGATGGCTTGTTGCCTGACGGTGTTATTGACGTTACCGGGAGGTGTGCCGTATTTGCCTTGCAGGTAAAGCTTTACCTCATTGGTAATGCTGCTGTAACGTTTTTGGGTCAGCACATTGAGCACTGCCTGGGTGCCGACAATTTGCGAGGTGGGTGTGACGAGGGGCGGAAAGCCTAAATCTTCACGCACTTTGGGGATTTCGGCGAGCACCTCGTTCATGCGGTTTAATGCGTCTTGCTCTTTTAGCTGATTGGATAGGTTAGAGATCATGCCGCCAGGCACCTGGTTGACCTGCACCCGGGTATCCATGCCGGTGAACTCGCTTTCGAACTGGTGATATTTTTTACGCACCCCGTAGAAGTAGAGGCCGATCTCTTGTAGTGCCTCCAGGTCAAGGCCGCTGTCGTAAGGGGTGTTGCGCAGTGCGGCGACCAAGCTCTCGGTGGGTGGATGGCTGGTGCCGCCGGAAAATGCGGAGATTGCGGTGTCGATGTGTCGACAGCCACTCTCGATCGCCTTGAGGTGACACATGCTGGATAGGCCCGAGGTGGCGTGGCTGTGCAGATGAACGGGTATGTTCAGCTCGCTCACCAGTGCGCTGACCAGCTGTTCGGTGATGTAGGGTGTTAGCAGGCCGGCCATATCTTTAATCGCTACGCTATCACAGCCCATCGACTCCAGCTTTTTGGCATCGCGCGCAAACTGTTCAATGGTGTGTACCGGGCTGGTGGTGTATGAAATGGTGCCTTGAGCATGTTTGCCTGCGGTTTTGACCGCATCAATCGAGGTTTGCAGGTTGCGCAGGTCGTTCATAGCATCGAAAATACGGAAGACATCGATACCGTTTTCAGCCGCTTGTTTCACAAAAGCCTGTACTACGTCATCAGCATAGTGGCGATAGCCAAGCAGGTTTTGGCCGCGAAGTAGCATTTGTAGTGGTGTGTTGGGTAACGCCTCTTTAAGCTGGCGAAGGCGCTCCCAAGGATCTTCTTTTAGGAAACGGATGCAGGCATCAAACGTGGCACCACCCCACACTTCAAGAGACCAATAACCAATGTTGTCGAGTTTTTCGCAGATTGGCAGCATATCTTCAGTACGCATGCGGGTCGCGATCAGGGATTGATGGGCATCTCGCAGGATGGTGTCAGTGATGTTGACACGGCTCATAGTATGTTCCTTTATCTGTCGCATTCTAAATGAATCTCTTATAAACCTAAATGTGCAGCAATCGCCGCAGCAATGGTGGCGGCTTCGTGGTGAGGCGCACGCCGTACAGAATAGTTGATAAGTTCAGGGTGCGCTTCAACAAAACTGGTGTCGAACTTTGCACTCTGAAATTCAGCCGATTTAACAATGGCTATCTGATAGGGAACGGTGGTTTTTACACCGTAAACCCCGATATCGTTCAGTGCTCTCTCTGCGCGATTTAGCAGGTCATCCCATTCGAGCGCCCAGACAATCAGCTTGGCGCACATCGAATCATAGTAGGGCGGGATTTCATAGCCAGTGTAAATCGCGCTGTCGGTGCGTACTCCCGGGCCACCGGGGGCAAAATAGCGGGTGATACGCCCAAAGCTGGGGAGGAAGTCATTTTTCGGATCTTCCGCATTAATGCGAAACTCCATGGCAAAGCCACGGCGTTGAATTTGCTCTTGTTTATAACGTAGCGTCAGCCCGGAGGCGATGCGGATTTGCTCTTGTACGATATCCACACCGGTTATCTGCTCCGATATGGTGTGCTCTACCTGTAGGCGGGTGTTCATCTCCATGAAGTAGAAATTATCATTTTCATCGAGCAAAAATTCGACGGTACCGGCATTTTCGTAGCCCACCTGTTTGGCTGCCCGCACCGCTAAATCACCAATATAGTTGCGCTGTTCATCATTGAGTTGAGGTGATGGGGCGATCTCAATCAGTTTTTGGTGGCGGCGCTGAATGGAGCAATCCCGCTCATAAAGGTGAATTACATTGCCATGGCTGTCGGCTAAAATCTGCACTTCGATGTGGCGAGGGTTTACCACGCACTTCTCCATGAAGACCTCTGCGCTACCAAACGCTTTCACCGCCTCGGAGATGACGCGGTCGTAATTTCGATTAAGTTCAGTTTCACTGTCACAGCGGCGAATGCCTCGCCCGCCACCACCTGAGGTAGCTTTCAACATCACCGGGTAGCCGATCTTTTCAGCCAGTGTAATGGCTTCATCCAGGTTGGCCAGGTTGCCCTCTGAGCCGGGGGTGATCGGGATGCCTGCCGCAACCATCGATTTTCGAGCCTGGGTTTTATCCCCCATGCCGTGAATTACTTCAGCACTCGGGCCGATGAATTTAATGCCACGTTTAACGCAGGCTTTCGCCAGTAGTGGGTTTTCAGAGAGAAAGCCATAGCCGGGATGGATGGCATCACAACCAGTGGCAACTGCAAGATTGACGATGCGATGCGCATTAAGATAGCCAGCAACCGTGTCGGGGCCAAGGCTATAGGCTTCATCCGCCTTCTTGACGTGCAGTGCATTGCGATCGGCATCGGCATAAATAGCAACTGAGGTGATGCCCATTTCGGCACAGGCACGGGCGATGCGCACCGCGATCTCCCCCCGGTTTGCAATCAGGATTTTTTTAATCAAGATGTGATCCATCCGGTGTCATGGTTGTTTATGGAAGCTACTGAACAGTAGGTCACTCGGCCTGTTCGCAAATCCCTTAAGGTTCTACGTAAATTGAGTGGGGATGTCAACAGCGGCGACTTTATTGAGAGCTACCCCGTTGTTTTTTACGTGGGCGGTGGATCGAATTCTCTTTGACATATTGATGTTGCGACGCTATTATGCGCGCCATGTCAGACCAGCCTTCAACTTATATAGAGCCGTTTACCCTTGCAAATAACGATTCGATGGTTGAACGGCAGGTTTCGTTGAGTGGCATGCAGCGGTTGGCGGAGTTAGTGGTTGAGGCAACCGGTGAGGCGACAGTGTCGCTGCACTTTGGTGCTGACCAACAAAGGTTTCGAGTGATGCAAGGCACCATTGCAGCGCCCGTTGTGGTGCGGTGTGAGCGTTGCCTTAAACTAATGTCTGTTAATGTTGTTGCCAATGTCAATGTTGGTCTGGTCAAGAATAATGAGCAGGCTGAAAACCTGCCAGGGCAGTATGAACCTCTGCTGCTTGAGAGTGATGAGCCGGTTTCGTTGGCCGGATTGGTTGAAGATGAATTGATACTCTCCCTGCCGATTGCGCCGCGACATGAAATGGGTGCAGCATGTGTTAGTCTGGATGACTACGCAGCAGAGGATGAGCCTCAGGAAGAGAGAGAAAACCCTTTTGCCGCCCTGGCTGCATTGAAAGAGAAACACTGAATTTTTAAGGAGACGCCTGATGGCCGTACAACAAAATAAAAAGACCCCTTCCAAGCGCGGAATGCGTCGTTCACATGATGCACTGTCTAGCTCTACGCTTTCTGTTGACCAGCACACAGGTGAAACTCATCTGCGTCATCACGTCACACCTGACGGTTTTTTCAAAGGCCGTAAGATCGTCGCAGGTAAAGGCGAATAATCGCCTTTTGTGCCTCCCGGCACACCCTGTAAAGATGGAGTGACCTCCGCCGGCCTGATGGGCTGGCGGGGGTCGCTTTTGTTTATACGCCCTGCCAAGTCGGTGAATAAAGTCAGATGAGAGACGTTGTAACGATTGCGATTGATGCAATGGGTGGCGATCACGGCCCGTCAGTGACGGTGCCCGCCTCCTTGCAGGCGATTAAAGATGATGCCCGCCTGCGTTTAATTCTGGTTGGTCTGGAAGATGAGCTGAAATCCGAGTTTGCTAAACTGGGTGCGGCACCGTCAGAGCGCCTCTCCATTCACCACGCTTCACAGCAGGTGTCGATGTGCGAGCTACCTTCCGTAGCGATGCGCAGTAAAAAAGACTCTTCAATGCGGGTTGCCATCAACCTGGTGAAAAAAGGCGAGGCTCAAGCGTGTGTTAGTGCCGGTAATACCGGTGCGCTAATGGCCACTGCACGCTTTGTGTTGAAGATGCTGCCTGGTATCGACCGTCCCGCCATTATCGCCTCCATGCCGACCACTAAAGGCCATACCCATGTGCTCGACCTGGGTGCCAATGTTGACTCATCAGCAGAAAATTTATTTGAATTTGCCGTAATGGGTTCGGTGTTGGTGAGTGCGGTTGATGGGATCGCCAATCCATCGGTGGCGTTACTCAATATTGGTGAAGAAGAGATCAAAGGCAATGAGCAGGTAAAAGGTGCCTCTTTGCTGTTAGCAGAGAGCGATCTAAACTACATTGGTTACATTGAGGGTGATGGCATCTTCAAAGGTGAGGCTAATGTGGTGGTCTGTGATGGTTTTGTGGGTAATGTCTCATTAAAAACCACCGAGGGTGTGGCCAAAATGATGGGCTATTACCTTAAGGATGCCTTTAATAAAAACATCTTGACCAAGATAGCCGCGTTAATCGCGATGCCGGTTATCAATGCATTTCGTCATAAGTTCGATCCTGGCCGATACAATGGTGCCAGCTTTGTCGGTTTACGTGGCATTGTGGTGAAGAGCCACGGTGGAGCCGATGTGCCTTCCTATAATAATGCGATTCATGAAGCAATTAAGGAGGTGGATATGGATGTGCCGATGCGTATCAGTGAACAGCTAGAGGCGATTCTTTCCCGGAGGCAGGCAAAATGATGAATTCCCGTATAATTGGCACTGGTGGTTATCTTCCTGAGCGGGTGATGAGCAACCAAGATCTGGAAAAAATTGTTGAAACAACCGATGAGTGGATTGTTGAACGCACCGGTATTAAACAGCGTCACATTGCCGCAGAAGAGCAGAGCACGTGTGATCTGGCTGAACAGGCGGCACGGCAGGCGATAGATGCCGCCGGTATCGCAATTGACAGTATCGACATGATCATTGTCGCAACCACTACCCCTGACCGAGTCTTTCCCAGTACCGCCTGCTTGCTCCAGCGGCGTCTCGGTATTCATGGTTGCCCCGCTTTTGATGTTCAGGCGGTCTGCACCGGGTTTATTTACGGCCTCTCAGTGGCTGATAAATTTATTAAAACAGGCGCTAGCAAAAGAGTATTGGTGGTCGGTGCAGAGACCATGTCGAGAATTGTTGACTGGAGTGATCGCACCACCTGTGTACTGTTTGGCGATGGTGCGGGAGCTGTGGTGCTTGAGGCAAGCGATCAGCCGGGCATCCTCTCCACACATATTCATGCGGATGGTCAATACAGTGAGCTACTGCATGTACCCGCCGGTGTCTCTTTTCACCACGCGGAGTTTAAGAGTGGAAAAATCGGCATTCAGATGCAGGGCAATGAAGTGTTTAAAATGGCCGTCAATACGCTAGGGCGGATTGTTGATGAGACGCTACAGGAGAATGGTCTGGATAAGAGTGATATTGACTGGCTGGTTCCCCACCAAGCGAATGAACGGATTATTAAGGCGACAGCTAAAAAGTTGCGTATGCCGATGGAACGAGTGGTGACCACAGTACAGACACACGGCAACACCTCAGCCGCATCGGTGCCGCTGGCGTTGAATGTAGCGGTAAGGGATGGTCGTATTCAGCGTGGTGAAACGCTGCTGCTTGAAGCCTTTGGTGGTGGCTTTACCTGGGGCTCAGCACTCATTAAGTATTAGAAGGTAGATCATGTCATTAGCATTTGTATTTCCGGGGCAAGGTTCCCAATCTGTCGGCATGCTGGCCGAATTGGCTGCCGCTCATCCAGTTGTTGAGGAGACCTTCTCCCAGGCTTCAACGGTGTTGGATTATGATTTGTGGCAGCTGATACAGACCGGGCCTGTTGATGCGCTGAACCAAACCACCACCACGCAGCCCGCCATGTTGGCCGCCGGCGTGGTAACATGGCGGGTGTGGCAATCGCAAACTGATGTGATGCCGACCCTGCTGGCAGGGCACAGTCTGGGTGAGTACACCGCGTTAGTGTGTGCGGGTGTTATCGCATTTGAAGATGCGATTAAGCTGGTTGCAGAGCGTGGCCGTTTAATGCAAGAGGCGGTACCAACGGGCGAGGGTGCCATGGCAGCCATTTTAGGTTTGGCAGATGAGGTGGTCGTTGCCGTGTGTGCCCGTGCAGCCAATGGTGAGGTGGTCTCTGCGGTAAACTTTAACTCATCCGGCCAGGTGGTGATTGCCGGGCAAAAAAGTGCGGTGGAGCGAGCGGTGACGCTTGCGAAGGATGAGGGTGCCAAGCGTGCCCTATTGCTACCGGTGAGTGTGCCTTCTCACTGTTCATTGATGGCACCGGCGGCTGATCAATTGCGCCAACAGATGGTGGATATTGACTTCAGTGCACCGATGATACCGGTGATCAATAATGTCGATGTTAAGATTGAGAATGACCCGGATGTGATTCGAGATGCTTTAGCGCGCCAACTCTACCAACCTGTTCGTTGGGTTGAGACGGTTGAAATGATGGCCGCGCAAGGTGTTGATCGCTTGGTTGAATGCGGCCCTGGCAAGGTGTTGGCCGGTTTAACGAAACGGATTAATAAATCTATTTCAGCACAGGCTGTTTTTGATGTAGCAACATTACAAAAAGCATTGGCGCTAGCAGAGTAAGGAGAAAACTGATGAACTTCGAAAATGAGATAGCGCTGGTGACCGGTGCCAGCCGTGGTATTGGCCAAGCGATTGCGTTGCAGCTGGGTCGTGCCGGGGCCACCGTTATTGGCACCGCCACCTCCGAGTCAGGTGCAAAAAATATAACCCACTACCTGCAGGAGAACGGCATAAAAGGTTGTGGTTTAGCGTTGAATGTTACCGATCAGGAGTCAGTTGATGCACTGTTTGCACAAATGAAGAGTGATGTTGGTATGCCAACCATTCTGGTGAATAATGCCGGAATTACCCAGGATAATCTGCTGATGCGTATGAAAGCAGATGAGTGGGATGCGGTTTTGAATACCAACCTGAGCTCTATTTATCGTTTGAGTAAGGCTTGTATGCGTTCAATGATGAAAGCACGCAAAGGTCGCATCATCAGCATCACCTCCGTTGTGGGTGTGATGGGCAATGCCGGTCAGACAAACTACGCCGCATCCAAGGCCGGTGTGATCGGTTTTACCAAAGCATTGGCCCGTGAAGTGGGTAGTCGTGGCATTACCGTTAATGCAGTGGCGCCGGGTTTCATCGATACCGATATGACGCGAGCCTTGCCAGAAGAACAGCGTACCTCGTTGACCTCTCAAGTACCTCTCAGCCGTTTTGGTGAGGCAAAAGAGATTGCAGCAACCGTTGCATTTCTTGCTTCAGAGGGCGCAGCTTACATTACCGGCGAAACAATTCATGTCAATGGTGGCATGTACATGAGCTGATTTTTGCTATGATGCAGCAAATTTTGTGGTATCGTGCGGCGCTTTAAACTAAAATGCTCGCACGCAAAATTTCTATATAAAACACTAGGGGAAATATTCATCATGAGTACTATTGAAGATCGCGTCAAAAAGATCGTTATCGAGCAACTGGGTGTTAAAGAAGACGAAGTCACTCTGGAAGCCTCTTTCGTGGACGACCTTGGCGCCGATTCATTGGATACTGTTGAGTTGGTAATGGCTCTGGAAGAGGAGTTTGAAACCGAAATTCCTGATGAAAATGCCGAAAAAATTACTACGGTTCAAGAGGCTGTCAACTACATTAACTCTAACGGTTAATTAGTTTTTACTGCTTGTCAGAGGCCGCCCACATCTTGTGGTTGCGGCCTCTTCTATATCTGCGCTGCTAAAGTATGAGGGCAATCCATTGGCAAAACGTCGTGTTGTGATAACCGGTTTAGGTTTGATTACACCAGTTGGACTGAGTGTAAAAGAATCCTGGGGTAATATTCTGGAAGGCAAAAGTGGTATTGCACCGCTGGATGCATTCGATGTCAGTCAGTTTGCGACCCGTTTTGGCGGAGCTATTAAAAACTTTGATGTGACCGATTACATGTCAGCAAAAGAGGCCCGGAAAATGGACCCCTTTATTCATTATGGTATTGCGGCAGCAAAAGAGGCGATCGCAGATTCGGGCCTAGAAGTGACCGAAGAGAATGCCGACCGTATCGGTGTCGCCATGGGCTCTGGTATTGGTGGTCTTCCGGGTATTGAAAAGGGCCGTGTTGCCTATGATAAAGGCGGCCCTCGAAAAATTTCCCCGTTCTTTGTACCAAGCAATATTATCAACATGATCTCGGGCAACCTCTCGATCATGTACGGCATGAAAGGCCCCAACATTGCACTGGTCACCGCCTGTGCAACCGGTACTCACTCAATTGGTGATGCTGGGCGCATTATTGAATATGGTGATGCCGATGTGATGATTGCCGGTGGTGCTGAAATGGCCACCTCACCCTGTGGCTTGGGTGGTTTTGCGGCGGCGCGTGCACTCTCATCCCGCAATGATAACCCGGAAGCCGCCAGCCGCCCCTGGGATAAAGGGCGTGATGGATTTGTATTAGCAGACGGTGCCGGTGTGGTGGTACTGGAAGAGTATGAACACGCCAAAGCCCGTGGTGCCACAATCTATGCCGAGCTGACGGGTTATGGCATGAGTGGCGATGCCTACCACATGACGCTGCCCTCAAAAGGGGGCGAAGGTGCCAAGCGTTGCATGCAGGCAGCGATGCGCAATGGCGGTATCAACCCTGATCAGGTGGACTACATCAACGCCCACGGCACCTCGACCCCCGCCGGTGACGTGGCGGAGACCCAGGCGACCAAGAGCGCCTTTGGTGATCACGCCTACAAGCTAGCGGTGAGCTCAACCAAATCGATGATCGGCCACGCACTCGGTGCCGCCGGTGGTATTGAGGTGGTGTTCAGCGCGCTGGCAATTCGTGATCAGGTGGCACCACCCACCATCAATCTGGATGATCCCGATGAAAATTGTGATCTGGATTATGTGCCACACACCGCCCGTGAGATGAAAATAGATGTTGTTATGTCTAACTCATTTGGTTTTGGTGGAACTAACGGTACGTTGATCTTTAGTAAACTGAAGTAAATAAACATGTAACGGTTCAGGTTGCCTCTGAAATCCGTCAGTTCAAGGCAAAAAATGTGAGTTTGCATGGGTAAATGATCATTTTTTAACGTGGAAATGGCGAGTTTCAGGGCTGAGATGAATAGTTGCGTTGCTTAGGGATAGGGTGAATAAAAATTCGGCGTAATAACGGTACGTTAACTTCTTCTACATCCCTAAGCCCCTTCAATGTAGTGCGAATATGACCCAGCCTGAAACCACACAAAATAGCTCGGTCATTCGCACTTTTGATCTACAGCCTGATCTGGCAATCTTCGCGCACCACAACGCCCAGCGCTACCCCTTCCTATTGCAAAGTGTTGCCCATGGTACTGCGATTGCCCGTTTTGATATTCTATTTGCTTTCCCCGGCGACACACTACAGCTCTCAACGCTGGCGCAAGGGGGCGATTTTCTGAGAGAATTTGATCAGCTTTTTGCCGCAAAAAAGTGCTTGGATGACGTCACCAAGGGTGAGCTCCCCTTTTACGGTGGCTGGTTTCTCTATCTGGGTTATGAACTAGCCCAACAAATTGAACCCACACTTGAATTGCCCGACTCCAAAGGGGAACTGCCGGTTGCGTTTGCCACGCGCTGCCCGGCGGCGATGATTTTCGATCACCAAACACAACAGCTGTCACTGGTGGTGGAAGAGGGTCATTCAGCGCAGCTGGACGCAATGGAAAAAGATCTTTCACAGTTCACCTCGCCCCTGCCAGCGTTAGCGCTGCATATTGGTGAAATCAGTGAAGATGAGCCGGGTGATTACACCGAGGGCGTTGCCCGGATTAAACAGTACATTATCGATGGTGATATTTTTCAAGTGAACCTCTCCCGGGCCTGGCGTGCCCAGTTGTCTGATAATCAACAGGCGCTGCCGATGGCATTATACCAGCGCCTTCGCCAGAGTAATCCCGCACCCTTTTCAGCGTTGATTTATTATGGCAATCAAGCCATTATCAGCTCCTCACCGGAACGCTTGGTCAAGGTTGAAAACGGGGTGGTGGAGGCACGACCGATTGCCGGAACTCGTCCTCGTGGTGAGGGTGCCATATCCGACGAAGAGAAGAGGGCGGAACTGATCAGTCATCCCAAGGAGCGGGCCGAGCATATTATGTTGATTGATCTGGAGCGCAATGATTTGGGGCGTATTGCAAAACCCGGCAGTATTGAGGTGGACGAACTGATGATCCTGGAGAGCTACGCCCATGTACACCACATCGTCTCCAATGTGCGAGGCAAACTGCGCGATGGAGTGACTCCGGGTGAAGTGATTCGGGCGGTTTTTCCCGGTGGTACCATCACCGGTTGTCCAAAAGTACGCTGTATGGATATTATTGCTGAATTGGAACAGAGCGCCCGGGGGCCGTATACCGGCTCGCTGGGGTATATTAATCGCGATGGCAGTATGGATTTGAATATTCTGATTCGCACCCTGCATTTAGATGGTAACCACGTCACCCTGCGTGCCGGTGCGGGCATTGTGCATGACTCCGATCCTGAATCTGAGCTGCAAGAGAGCCGAAGCAAGGCCCGGGGACTATTGCTGGCACTCGGTGCTGAGGGGTGATGCGGGTTAATGGTGAAATCACCGATCGCATTAGTGCTCTTGATCGAGGTCTGCTGTATGGCGATGGGCTGTTTGAAACGCTGGCAATTGTCGAGGGCGAGCCGCAGCACTGGTCCCGCCACATGGTGCGCCTGACCCAAGGCTGCCAGCGCCTGAAGATAACCGCTCCGGATGTTGAAAAACTGCTTGATGAAGTGCGCGCCTGTTGTGCCGGAAAAACATCCGCGGTGGCGAAAATTATTATCACACGAGGGCAGGGTGGGCGTGGTTATAATCCGGTCGACACCACACCAACTCATATTACACAGTGCATCCCCTGGCCCGAGTTTCCACTTGAAAACAGTGAGCAAGGGATTGTTGCGCGGGTCTGTGATCTACGCCTAGCCTCCCAGCCACTGCTGGCCGGGTTGAAACATCTGAATCGCTTAGAGAGTGTACTGGCTCGCGCAGAGTGGACGGATCACGCCATTGCAGAGGGGTTGCTGCGGGATAACCAGGGGCACTATATTGAAGGCACCATGAGTAATCTGTTTATCATCAAATCAGGCCAACTGTTTACCGATCCGCTACAGCAGTGTGGTGTTGCCGGTATTATGCGTGACATCGTGATGGCGCTGGCAGAACAGCGGGGTATTCGCTGTTTTTTGCGCACCATCGATGAGCCGCAACTTAAAGAGGCCGATGAGCTGTTTATCTGTAACAGCCTGATTAATATCTGGCCGATTCGTTGTGTGATTGACCGGGGTGAATACCCGGTTGGCCCGCTCACCCGGCAGTTGCAACAAGCGATTAAGGTGATCTGATGGGACGATGGATGCGAAAATTAGCCGGTTATAGTGTGATTGCCATCAGCCTGGCCATTGGTTGGAGCTGGATTAAATATGATGTTTATCAGGATACGCCACTTTTTGATGGTGACGAGGTGCTCTATTACAGCGTAAAACCGGGCAGCAGTGTTAAACGTATTGCCCGGGAGCTGGCAGCGGCAGAGATCATAAAACAGCCTCATTTTTTTGAATGGTTTGCACGCTCAGAAGGGTTGGCACAGCGTATTCAACAGGGTGAATATGCGATTGATGGCGAGATGACACCGCGCCAGTTGCTCTCCAATATGACCTCCGGAAAAGTGGTGCAGTACCCGATGACCATTGTAGAGGGGTGGAACTTCAAACAGTTACGTACTTTTTTGGCCCGGCACGATGCGCTGCAACACACCCTTGATGGCTTGAGTGATGCTGAGGTGATGGTAAAAATCGGCTTCCCCGATGAGCACCCGGAGGGGCGCTTTCTGCCCGATACCTACCACTTTCCTCGGGGCACCAGCGATGTGGCCTTTCTAAAGCGCGCCTACCACATGATGGAAGAGACTTTGGCCCGCCAGTGGGAAGCGCGAGAGCCGGGGCTGCCGATTAAAACGCCCTACCAAGCGTTGATTCTCGCCTCTATCATTGAGAGAGAGACCGGGGTGCCCAGTGAGCGCCCGGAAATTGCCGGGGTTTTTGTGCGTCGTCTGCAAAAAAATATGCGCCTGCAAACCGACCCCACCGTCATCTATGGAATGGGTGACGAGTATCAAGGTAATATCCGCCGTCGTGACCTGCGCCGCGACACCCCCTACAACACCTACACCCGCCACGGCCTGCCACCCACCCCAATCGCACTGCCCAGTGCCGCAGCCATCGAAGCGGCGCTGCACCCTAAACCGGGTAACACTCTCTACTTTGTTGCCCGGGGTGATGGCTCGCACTCTTTCTCTACCACACTGGCGGAACACAATCGTGCGGTTGTAAAATATCAGCTGAAAGGGCGAAATCGTCCTTTTTCATCTAACCCATGAGGGTGTTATGAGCGGTAAATTTATTACAGTCGAGGGTGGCGAAGGTGCCGGCAAAAGCACCAACCTAGCGTTGATCAAAACGCTGCTAGAAGCCGCAGGTAAAAAGGTTGTGATGAGCCGCGAACCTGGCGGAACCCCGTTGGGTGAGACCATTCGCGGGGTGTTGCTGGATGCAAAACAGAGCCGCATGAGCAGTGATACCGAACTGCTGTTAATGTTTGCGGCACGCGCTCAACATCTGGATGAGGTGATAACCCCTGCCCTCGCTGCAGGTCATTATCTGTTGTGTGATCGCTTTACCGATGCCACCTACGCCTACCAAGGGGGCGGGCGAGGTGTTTCGATGGCGCGCATCGCCGAGCTTGAGCAGTTTGTGCAGGGTGATTTACGCCCCGATTTAACCGTTCTGTTGGATCTGCCGGTGGCGCAGGGGATGCAGCGGGCAGGGGAGCGCAGTGCACCTGATCGTTTCGAACAAGAGCAGCATGAGTTTTTTGAAAAGGTTCGAGCGACCTATCTTGAGCGGGCAAAACAACAGCCGCAACGCTACCGGGTGATTAATGCCGGGCTTGATCTGAAGGCCGTACAGCAGCAAATTCGCCAACAATTGGCAGACTATCTTGGAGCCGTTGAGTGATACAGCAACCCTACCCCTGGCAGAAAGAGCAGTGGCAGTTGCTACAGCAGCGGCTAAGCCAAGGCAACCTGCCCCACGCGCTGTTGCTGCACGGTGTCGAGGGGATGGGCAAACAGCACTTTGCCCAAGCCCTGGTCAACAGCCTGCTGTGTGAAAATCGGAGTGAAAAGGGTGAAGCGTGTGGCCAGTGCCGTGGCTGTAAACTACTCGATGTGGGCAATCATCCCGACTTTATCTCGCTTTCACCTGAGGAAGAGGGGAAAAACATTACCATTGATATGGTAAGGAAACTGGCCACAAAACTATCAATTTCAAGCCAATACGGTGGCTATAAAGTGGTGTTAATTGCCCCCGCAGAACAGCTTAATCTCGCTTCGGCTAATGGTTTGTTGAAAACCCTGGAAGAGCCCACAGCCGATACCATTCTGATTTTGCTCTGTTCTCACATTAATCGCCTGCTGCCGACCATTCTCAGCCGCTGTCAAAAGTTACTGTTTGCCGCGCCGCCATTAGAACCCACGTTGGCATGGCTGGCTGAACAGGCTGGAGTCGACAGTGGTATTGCCCCCCAACTGCTGAAATTAGGCAATGATGCCCCACTGCGAGCACAGCAGTTAGCCGAGAGTGGAGTTCTAGAGCAACGTGCCGATCTATTGAAAATGCTGCAAGCACTATCACGGGGTGAAATGACACCGGTTCAGGTGGCAGAACGAGAGAAAAAAATAGCCATTGCCGATATTCTTCAATGGTTAAGTGGCTGGAACATGGACATGATCCGGCTTCAATACAGCCCGCAACCGGCTCATATTAACAGCCCAGATCTACTGGAGCAGCTGCGGCCACTGGCACAACAGATTGATGTACAAAAACTATACAAGTACTTTGATAAACTAATTGAAGCAAGCCGCTTGGCGCGCACACAGGTCAACCAGCAGCTACTGCTGGAAGAGACACTGGTCGGCTGGGTCAGGCTGTTTGCAAAACGCAGGAGCTAATACGGTGTCAGACCAATCCACCGCACCACCACTCAGACAGGGTGGCATCTTAGCCCTTACCATTCGTGACAAAGGGGCACTCTATTCAGCCTACATGTCGTTTATCAAAAACGGCGGCATCTTCGTGCCAACCAACAAAAGCTACCAGTTGGGTGAAGAGGTTTTCATGCTGATGACCCTGATGGATGAAAAAGAGAAAATCCCGGTGGCCGGGCGAGTGGTCTGGGTCACCCCAAAGGGAGCCCAGGGCAATCGCCTTGCGGGCATCGGCATTCAATTCAGTGACCAGGACGGTGGTGCAGTGCGTAACAAAATAGAGACCTACCTTGCCGGGGTACTGCAATCAGACCGTGTAACCTACACCATCTAACCCTCATTTATTATTTCAAAGTAGCCCCCTATGAAACCGCTGTTGATTGATTCACACTGCCACCTTGATCGCCTCGATTTAAGTCAATACCCCGAAGGTCTTGATGGCGCACTTGCCGCCGCCGCTGACAAAGGGGTAGGCCACTTCCTAAACGTTGCGATTAATCTGGAAAGCTACCCGGTTCTTCGTGATATGGCAGAGCGCCACGATGAAATCTCCCTCTCCGTGGGAGTACATCCTAATGAGACCGAAGGGGTCGACCCCACGGTAGAGCAATTAGTGAGCGAAGCAGAGCACCCCAAAGTGGTGGCCATCGGTGAAACCGGGCTCGACTTCTTTCGAACCGAAGGAGACCAACGCTGGCAGCGAGATCGTTTTCGCAACCACATCGCCGCCGCCAAAGAGAGCAAAAAACCGCTGATCATTCACATGCGCGAAGCGACCGAAGCCACACTGCAACTAATGCAACAGGAAAATGCCCAGGATGTCGGTGGTGTGATGCACTGCTTCGTTGAAGATTGGGAAATTGCCCAACGGGTATTGGAGATGGGCTTTTATATCTCATTCTCAGGCATCGTCACCTTCAAAAGCGCCAAAAAACTACAGCAAGTCGCCCGAAATATTCCCCTAGAATCGATGCTGATAGAGACCGACTCCCCCTACCTCGCCCCCGTCCCTTTCCGAGGCAAACCCAACCAACCCGCCTACCTCTCATATGTCGCGCAATTTGTAGCCGATCAACGTGAAATATCACTTGAAACACTGGGGCAGGCGACCAGCAATAACTTTTTTAACCTCTTTAAAAATGCCCAATCCTCGTTGCGGGGTTAGCGCCCATCTGCAGTAGCTTGATTTACCCGCAGCTCCCCTCTTGAGATAGAGAAAAATTTCTGCGTCATAATCGCATAAGTTATTCCGTGCTCGTTCCTTATTGCAGTCTCTGAAGTGCCGGGCTGAGCAGGGCGGGGTTGATGCGAGCATCGTTCAGGCTGACTCCCCAGTGCAGGTGCGGGCCGGTAGAGCGCCCGGTGGTGCCGACGGTGCCGAGTTGATCTCCTTGTGTTACTTTTTCTCCCTCCTGAACCGTTATTTCATTCATATGGCAATACATGGTGATCAACCCCTGCCCGTGATCGACAAAAACGGTGTTGCCATTAAAAAAGTATTCGCCGTGACGGGTAACAATGCCATCTGCGGGTGAGCGTATCGGGGTGCCTTCGGCGGCGGCGATGTCGGTACCGCTGTGTGGTTTGCGGGGTTGTTGGTTGAAGTAACGTTGCAGGCCAAAGGGGCTGCTGAGGCGACCTTGTACCGGAAGGGCGAGTTCGGGCAGTGTGGGTTCGCTATCACGCCAGGCGCGTAGCGCGGCCTTGATCTGTGCGCTCTCTTTGCCGATGCGATCCATATCGAGCGTGTTGGGATTAACGTGTCGCTTGTTCTTGAGCGTAATGTACTGCGATTCATATTCCATTTTTTCAATATTAAAAGCGATCTGTTGCTCACCCTTGGCGTTGGTCAGGTGGTGGGTTCCGGGTTTGAGCGTTAGCGGCAGCCCAACCACTGCCTGCCATTTCCCCGGCTGTTTAATGGTCATCACACGGCGTTTCTGAAAGTAGACTTCGGGTGGTTGAGTCTGATCGGGCAGATCAATCAACAGGAGGCCGCCGGGCACTGCGGCCTGTTGTGGCGTGAAGCTGGCGAGGGTGGGTGACGCAAGGGCCATGAGTGGCAGAAAGAGATAGCCGATTATTCTAATCATCGTGGTACTGCTCGATGGTTGCACTGATTCGCCCCTTGTTGAGCTGGATGTTGATCTTGTCGCCTGCTTTAACCTGCTCGGTGGATTGAATCACGGTACCGCGTTGTGGGTCGGTGACAATGCTGTAACCCCGGCTGAGGGTAGCCAGTGGGCTGACGGCATTCAGTTGGTGTGCCTGCTGGCTGAGGCGCTGTTTTCGTTCAGAGAGCTGTTGTTTGCAGCGGTTGTTTAGTCGTTGCCTTAACTGTTCAACGTGGTATTGGCTATGTGCCAGTTGGTGTGTTGGGCTTTTTTGCTGAAGTCGTGCCGCCAACCGTTCGAGCTGTTGCTGTTTTTGGTTGATGGTCTGTTTGAACAGTCTGTTTAGCTGTTGTTCACGCTCATCGAGCTGTTGTGACTGCTCAGCAATGAGCTGTTGGGGGTGGCGGATACGCTGTCGCAGCCAAGATAGCTGCTGCTGTTTTGGAGTAATTTGGTTCAGGGCGCTGCGGACAAGGCGCTGTTTGATCTGTTGTAGTTGTTGCTGCCACACGCTGTGGTCAGGGCTGGCCATCTCGGCGGCGGCGGAAGGGGTTGCTGCCCGTTGGTCGGCGACGAAGTCACAAATAGTATGGTCGATCTCATGGCCCACCGCGCTGATCACGGGGATCGGGCAGTGATAAATTGCTCGGGCTAGGGCCTCGTTATTGAAGGCCCATAGATCTTCCATGGAGCCACCGCCCCGCCCGATAATCAAGGTATCGCATCGTTTTTCGTCGATGGCGTATTGCAGTGCAGAAATCAGCTGTTCCGGGGCTTGTTCGCCTTGTACCGCAGCGGGGTATATGGTGATGGGGATGGAGGGGGCCCGGCGCTTTAGTGTATGTAAAATGTCTCTGATGGCGGCACCGGTCGGGGAGGTGATGATGCCAATGTGCTGGGGGTGTGGTGATATTTTCTGCTTGTCTCTGCTTTCAAACAGCCCCTCACGCTGTAGCTGGCTTTTCAGCTGCTCATAGGCACGGCGCAGTGCACCGTCACCCGCCTCTTCCATGTGCTCGGCAATCAGTTGAAAATCTCCCCTGGCGGTATAGAGACTCACGCGGGCACGAATCAGTACTTGCAAACCATTTTTGGGTTGAAAAGGGATGTGCATGTTACGCATGCGAAACATCGCACCACGGATTTGCGACTGGTTATCTTTGAGGGTGAAGTACCAGTGGCCTGAGTTTGGGCAGGAGAAGTTGGACAGCTCACCCTCCACCCAGATCAGCGGGAAGGTGCCTTCTAGAAGCTCTTTTGCTTCAGTTGATAGTTGGCTAATGCTATAGATGAAGCGCTGTTTCTGATTCATTTATGGTCACTGCTCAGCGTATTCATATTTTGCCCCAACTCTTCGTTATTTTCGTACTCAATCGGTCATATATACCCACATGCTCCCTTTTTCCCTGCAAAAATGCCTCGATTTGAGGAGAAATCTAAACACACTGAACAGTGACCTATATTGCTTAGGGATGTAGAATTTATTAAAATACCGCTCTTACGAGCCTCTTGCAAAACTCTCAGCGATGAACAATCTGAGTTTGTCATTTTTACTTAGAAATGCGTAAAAACCCCAAAACTCGCCAGATGTTACTTAAGGCGGATCCATTTAGCCCCCTTTCGCTATTGAAATAGAAATT
>JAFLJP010000133.1 GCA_022712945.1 Gammaproteobacteria bacterium
CAAAAGGGGAGGCGTGAAGAGAATATACCTCGTTGGGTTGTGATGTATCTTAGTCAAGAGCTATGTGGTTTAACACTGCGTCAAATTGCAGATCGATTAGGGTTGAAACGAACGGGAAGCATACCGACGACTATTGGGAAACTACGCCATAGATTGGCTGCGGATAAACAGTTGAGACGGTGCTTGGATAAGATAAAAGGCCAATATTGTATTTGACCCCTTTTTATCGATAAAGAGTCAATATGATACTTGACCCCTTCATCTGACCCCTTCATTCAGGGATATCATGATCCCTAGCCACTTGAGCTGCGGACTTACTCCCGATTAAAACAGCGTCAATAACATCGCTCTTTAATTGTTGATCGTATTTTCTATTGGCCATGTTTCATCCTCTCTAGGTGATATGATAATTAATCATCTAGGTACGAGATAGTGTAGCCATTCCATAGTGTCAGCTTACGGCCAAGAGCGGAAGTTCAGCACTGAATAGAAAAGGATGCTTGATTGCAAGACCTGACCCAGCATTTGCGATGCTAAACAGTAGAGTCATCAATAAATCCGACTGGCAATCCATTAACTCTCTCAGAACTGAAATGAGCAACTATGAAGCCTGACAATTGATCAACAATATGATCAGGAACATCATTATCAACAAGTATGAATTGGCAAATTCGATTTTGCTTCTCGTATTTTTCAGATAGATTAATAATGTGTTCAAAAATATTTTGATACTTTTGAGGGTCAGAGACGCCCTCATTAAAGTCTTCAGTAGAAGACGTTTCTTCTTGATACTTACTTTGAGCTTTGGTCTTACCTAAATACTTACCAACAGTATCGATCATAAGAAAAGATGGATAATTCATTTGAGTTCTTAAAGCTTCTTCCATAAACGAACACAAATAACCGATTCCAACAATGGTTCTCAATCCACCAGATCTAATGCTTCCATACTCTATATCACGAAGAACTGGCACAAACTTACCGGGGGTATAACTAACACCAGTTGGTTTTTTGATTTTGATAAATGATAGGTAACGTTGAAGATTACCAGCCAGATTGGATAAAACATCAGTCATTGATGGAGCTTCCTGCTTTAACTTATCCAGTCTTTCTTTTAACTTACCGATACTAAGCTCAAGGGATTTAACCTGTTCAGTTAAAAGGCTATGTTGATTCCTTATTTTTAATCGAGAAACTAGCTCAACTCTTTTTTGGTTTAGCTCACCTAGCTGTTCAACATACATATCTCTTTCTGCAAGATAAGGTGAAACTAGTTCTTTAGTATTTTTATCAAGGAGCCCTCTTGCTCTTTTTTCATCTTCTTCCAGAGTTTTTAGCTTTGAATTATCAATTTCCCACTGCCTTCTACTTTCATTAATCAGCTGTTCTGTATCTTTAACTCTTCGTTTTAAAGAATTAAGTTCGTACTTGATTTTATCGGATGGCACTATATCAAAATTTTGTTTGGCCGACTTTAACTGAAGAGTTCCATCACAAACCGGACAAAGTGCAATCTCTTCTGAAATTTCACCTATTACGTTCCTCGCCTCTAATGACGAGTTAAACTTTGCAATATCAGAAAGATAATCATTATGCAGACGAGTGAACCGTTCCATTTTTTGCTCACCATCTAACATCATCTGGTTAAGTGCTTTTTTATCTAGTTCAATTTCATCTAAACTAGATTTAATAGCCCTATATACTTCATTATCTGCTGTAACCCTACTATTCAACTGATTAATCTGTTCCTTTAGCAAACCAATATCATTATCAGTTTTTGTCACCTCCTCATCCAGACCTAACATGCTTTCGAACTCTGACTCTCTCAGAAACTCGGAAACCAATGAAAACTTCTTTTCTATTTCACTTTTTTTCTGAGATTTATCAGAAATATCTTGCTCTAGTTCAGAAATCTGACAATCAAGTGCATTAAACAAGTACTTGAAAACTTCTACATATTTAATCTGCAATGCGTAATTATCTGGTCTTAAGTATTTCTTACTACCTAGGTCATCCTGGTCCACATAACAAAATTTAATCAAATCTCGAAAACTCAAACGTGCAAGCTTTGAGTCATCTTTAGTTGGTGCCTGCTTGATTTTAAGATTTGTTAGATTTAGGGCATTAAGAAGAAAATCTGAAAAGAACTCCATTTCAGGATATTTGGTACTTATTGTAAAAGTCGGTAGATATTTCTTTACTGCAAATTTTTCAATATCGGAAAAGGCACACGGATAAACCTCAATTGGACAAGTTGAGTCAAATATATCTCGTTTAATTGAATATCTGTCCCCGTTGAGTTCAACATCTAAGATAGCATATCTAGCAGCAGCTATTATTTCAGGGTAGAGTTCGAATTTTTTAGCTCCAAGCAAATAATCAATCAGATCTAATATGCTCGATTTTCCAGTTGAAGAATCACCGTAAATTATATTGACACCGACATTGAAATTTACGGTGTAATTCTTCCTTTTACCAACAACAACAAGATGATTGATCAATATGCTACTTGACATTTATATGGCTTCCATTCGGATAATTCGATTTATCGTTTTATTCAGCTGACCTTCTGTGTAACTTAATAGAGACTTTAGCTTTTCACAGAGCAGCCTAATTTCAATCAAGTACTCATCATTTAAGTCAGACATGGCATTCTTCCCACTTTCACTAAGGCAGTAAAAAAAACCATCGTTATTTTTGTACGTTACTGTGACCATTTTTTTGGTAACTAGTACACTCAACAAGGACTTAAGCGCTACTCTATCAAAAAGTGGGTCTATATTAGGGGATATTGAAGTAACAGAATAGGCGTCTCTATCTTGAAGAATTACATTACCTTTTCCTAAAATATCCAGCATCTTATTAAGTGATGTTGGATTCTTCAACAAATACAAAAAAATGTGCATTCTATTATTATTTAACTTTGCTGTGCCTCTGTTTGTTTTTGCTAGTGCGTTTATCAACAGTAAAAGAACACACAAATTCAAATAAATATCATCTTCAGGCTCTATGAAGGGTAATATCATTTTTCTTTCCCTTCAAAACCAAGTATTTTTCTCTTAGACCACCATATATCAGACTCTTCAGCATTAGCTAATTGATGTAACATCCCCTTCTTATGGTATGACTGAAGGGTTGGAATAAGTGTCTTAAGTAGCCGTGCGTCCTGATCCGTTATTTTTGTGTGGACTTCGGCAAGTAGTTTTCCAGAGTTCATGGAGTCATCGGCGAGATAACCATCATAACTATCTTTATAGAGCTGACGAATATTATTAAACAGCAGTTTTAACTGTTTTTTGTCATTCCTAGATTTAAATAGCTTTCTTACATATTCAGCATTAAAGAACAGCTCCTTAGCATGCTCTTGAGTTTCATTTGCAATGTCAGCAGTGATTAACTTGAGTACAAAAAGCTGATCATCTAGTTGTTCAGTAGGATCTAGTTTCTGATACCCGGCCTCGTCTAGCAGTGCATGTTTATGTGCTTCTTCCAAGAATTGACACACTCCATTACACACAATTGCATTTGAACTTTCCGGCTTGGAGATGGAGTTATGGTCTTCAGCCACACTTATTACATCTTTTTCAATTTTATCAATTGCAACGGCACTATGCTTACTAATAACTTCATCATAGCTTCCGTAAAAATACTTGGTTGAGGGTTTGCTATCTAGATCAATCCATTTTTGATTGAGTGTGTTTATAAACGAATTTACTGGATTCAAATTATAAATTTGTAAGTTATCACTGATTAACCCACCCAAGACCGCAACATCCGAACCTTGATGCGGAACCGCCAAAGACAAAAAAAGCTTAACCTTTGTCCACCCATGCTTCTTTAGTTCATCAGAAATAAGGGATTTTGTGATAAGCCCCCCCATACTATGGGCAACAATATAAACATTATCGTATTGATTCAGTGTAATTCTTAGATGATTGCTCAGGTTATTAGAAAGCTCTGAGATTTCTAAGTTCTTTTCTTTCTTGTGCGTTTTTCTGCGAATTAAATTTTTAATTCTTCTAAACTTTTCTTTGCTGTCAGCAAATAGATCTAGCAAAGTAGTAAAATACCCGTAGGTAGCCACGTCGAAATTCTGCGCGATGTACTCATTTTGTAAAAGCAATTTGGGGAACAGTTGCCCATTTTTATTTTTCCATGTTTTATTTACATCGCCGGTGAAGCCGTGAACAAATAGGACTAAATGATTACAATCTTCACGCTGTTGATAGAATTCAAATTCCTTCTCCATTCCCCACCCTTTCATCTATTAGTTATTTCATTCTCAAAAAAGAGGGCAGAGCCCTTTCCCGCCTCAACATCCGCTTTGGGTCGTTAGCTGCCTTTCAATCTCAGGCTAAAGCCAACGCCAACGCCTACAACATCTAGCAAAGCGACACGACCACACCACTCCCACAAACATACCACCCTGCCTACAAAAAACCATTATTTATTTTATAGCTATTGAGGGTGGCATTTTAGAAGTCGTGGTACATCCCACAGAAGGCATTGATTGGCGTGTAGCCTCTTTTATCCTTCAATCCTAGTCAAACAACTCTCTTCGGTAAGCAATTTCAACGCTTCCACTTGTTCTGCTAACCAATTTAACTCTTCTTCTGTGATTTCATAATGCTCTGAATATCTCGCATCAATATAAGCACGTTTTAGCCGTTGAAAGCTGCGGCGGTTAAACTGATTGGTACCGGGGAAGGTGTGAATGTAATGAGGATTGTGCTCCACACAGAACGAGCGGAGTTGGCTTAAACTGTGAGTCTTGGGGAGATAATTGCTATGAACCAGCAAGGTACATCCATAGTAGCGTTCAGCCGCTTGATGTAGTAGAAATGCAGCGATATTGATTTCATTCTCATCTCTTGCAAATTTATATTGCTTAAAGAAACCATTAGCACTTTCATACCATTGCTTAAAATGCTTCTTTGCCATTTCCTGTTGTTCTTGCGCAGATAAATTACCCGGTTGGCGTAGTGCTTTTTTATTACAACTATATAGCTCAATCCCTTGTCGCTGGATGTCACTAAAGAAATAATGGCCCTGCTGTAGGCGATTACTAATATCTTCAATGCTGTGAATTATTAAACTCAGCGGAGCGGTAATACGACGTTGGATATTCTCTTCTATTTTATTCCAAAGAGCGTATTCCTCTACTAGCGTTTCACCGTTAATCAGCAGCAGGATATCGTAATCACTGAGATAACCATTTTCAGGATCATCGACCCAATTACCTTTCGCATGGCTGCCAAAGAGGATGATTTTAACAATTTGATTATCTTGAGAAATACGGCTTTTATGCGCTACGTAGTCATCAAATCCATCACGCAAAAGTGTGATGATAATCTGCAACTCTTGTTGCTTAGACTCGGGTAAATGATCGATGCTAGTTTTCATCACTTGATATTACTACAGCTCGTAAGGGAGTGGAATCAACGCCTTTTCTCTGGTTCCTTCGATCCTTCGTGACAATGAGGTATAGCCATTTAGTTTCCAGCAAAGCGATTGGCCCATACCATGTCCTAAAATAGACCAGCAGGCCTATGAAAACCATTATGAGAAAAAGTAGGGGTCAAGTGCAATATTGACTGTTTGTCTTTTCAACCTGATATATGGGGCAATCGGGCTTAAATTATCCCGCGATGACCCGAAGCAAATAAGCATTATCCCAGCCCGCCTTCAACCTTTTTGTTTTCACACCAACTTTTGACATTTTTTCTTTCTTGATCAGGTTTAAAGCAATATGCCTAATCACTGCGAGGTTCGCTGCACTATGGCCCTTGCGTGTCCGATTGCTGCCTTCATCGAATGCCACGGGTGGAAAATGGATTGAATCCAGCCTGCTATCTGCCATCACCACCCACAATAATCGTCACCAGTTTATCCGGATCAATTCGATGCTGGTACGCCTCTTTTATCTGCTCCAGTGTGACCGCATTGATGTTGTCATTGAAGGTGTCGAGGTAGTCCAGTGGCAGTTGGTAGAAGCCGATCATCGCCAGGTAGCCGATAATTTTTTTGTTGCTGTCGAGGCGTAGCGGGAAACCACCGGTAATATTCTTTTTCGATGCGTCAAGCTCGCTGGCGGTGGGGCCGTTGTCACGAAACTCAATTAGTGTTTCACGCATCACTTGCAGCGCTTCATCAACGGATGTATTTTTGGTCTGTAGACCAAGAATGTAGGGGCCAAGCTCACGCATTGGTGAGAAGTAGCTGTAGGCGCTGTAGGAGAGCCCTCGCTTTTCACGAATTTCGTTTGATATGCGTGAAGTGAGGCCGCTGCCACCGAGGATATGATTGCCCACGTAGAGGGCAAAGTAGTCTTTGTCACCCCGTTTGAGGCCCGGTTGACCCAGCATCAGGTGAGATTGACTGGATGGGTGGCTGATGCGTTGTTCGTGGGCCTGTTTCAGTACCGATACGGTGGGGAGTTTTGGTGCGGTATCGCCTGTCGCAAGCTGGCTAATCAGACGGTTAGCCAGCTTTTCTGCGGCAGCCCGGTCGAGGTCGCCAACAATGGCCAGTGTCGCATTACTGGCCACATAGTAGCGCTGGTAGTAGGCGATTAGATCAGCGCGGGTGAGTGCATTGAGGCTCGCTTCGTTACCGCTGGAGGATTTGCCGTAGGGGTGGTCGCCGTAGAGTGCCTGTATGAAGGCGTCGCGGGCAATGGCTCCGGGTTGCTGTTTTTTGGCTTGCAGGCCGATCAGCATCTGCTTGCGAATGCGAGTCAGCGCCTCTTGCGGAAAGTCAGGTTGGGTCAATATGCCTTGAAACAGGGCGATTGCCGGTTCAAACAGTGTTGCATCGGTGACGCTGCGCAGGCTGGCAACCGCCATATCCTGGTGTGCGCTAAAGCCGATGGCGGCACCAACGCTGTCGATTGCCTCGGCGATTTGATCGGCATTTAAACCCGCAGCGCCTTCATCCATCATCGCACTGGTCATGGCCGCCAGGCCCCCCTGCTCACCATCGCGGGCAGCTCCGGCATCAAAGACCAGTTGAATGTCGACCATCGGCAGTTCGGGTGCCGGTACAAAGTAGACTCTGGCCCCATTCTCGGTCTGCCAATGTTGAATGGCCGGGCCGGCGTGCAGCAGGCTGCTACAGAGCAGCAGTGTGAAGAGTAGGGTGATTTTTTTAGTGTACATTGTTGCCTCCCGTGATGGCGGCGTTCTGGTTATTGTCGAGTGGTAGCGGTTCGAGTACGGCAATGGTGCGTCGATCCTCAATCAGGTATTTATTGGCTACGTCGCGGATCTGCTCGGGGGTGACTGCTTTGATGTTATCGAGGTACTCATCCTGCAGGCGGTAATCGAGGCCTGTGGTCTCCAGCATGCCGATTTTCATTGCCTGATAGAAGATGGAGTCCAGCTCATAGACTTTACTGGTGATCACCTGTGCCTTGATGCGTTGCAGCTCCTCTTCGCTCACCAGCTCGGTCTGTATCCGTTTGATCTGTTCGAAAATAGCGGCTTGCAGCTCATCTACACTGTGCCCCTTGGCGGGGGTGCCATCGAATAAAAATTGCTCATTATGGCGCGAAAAGAGGCTATACCCCGCCCCGGCGCTGGCAGCAATTTGTTGATTGCGTACCAGCTCTTTTGCAAAACGGGCGCTTTTACTGCCATCCAGTACGCTGGCTAGCATATCCAGGGCGTAGGGTTCCCAGCTGTTTTCAGCGGTTCTAACCACGGGCACTTGGTAACCCATGACGAAATAGGGCAGTTCCGCCGGGGCTTTGACGGTGATACGTTTTTCACCCAGCGGTTTGATTTCGTTGCGTGGTTTGGGGGTGGCGGTGTCGCTGGGTTCGATTGGCCCGTAATATTTTTTGGCAAGACGATAGATCGCCTGCGGATCCACATCACCTACCACCACTAAAATAGCGTTGTTTGGTGCATACCAGCTTTGATACCACTGTTGCAGGTCGTTCAGCTCCATGTTGTCGAGGTCATCCATCCAGCCGATGACTGGGTTCTGATAAGGGCTGTTGACATAAGCGGTGGCATTAAACTGCTCATAGGTGAGTGCGGTGGGCTTGTCCTCTGTGCGCATGCGGCGCTCCTCCATCACCACTTTTACCTCTTTCTGAAACTCCTCTTCATTGAGGCGCAGGTTACGCATGCGATTGGATTCCAGCTTGAAGGCGACTTCTAGACGGCTCGCTTCCAGGGTTTGGAAGTAGGCGGTGTAGTCGCGTCCGGTGAAGGCATTTTCGCGGCCACCGTTGGCGGCGATGATCTTGGAAAATTCGTTTGGCCCGTAATCTTTGGTGCCTTTGAACATCATGTGTTCCAGTACATGAGAGACACCGGTAATGCCGCCATACTCGTAGCTGGCCCCCACTTTATACCAGAGCTGTGAAATCGCAACGGGTGCACGGTGATCTTCTTTGACGAAGATTTTCAAGCCGTTATCCAGCTGAAATTGATGAACGCTCCCGTTTTGGGTGGGTGGACTTTCCTGTACGGCTGTCTCTATTGCCGGTGTGCTGCTATTCGTCGCGCAACTGGCAAGGAGAAAACTAACTATTAGCGCAAAAATCGATTTTTTTATGCTTATTCTCATATTGAATGCCTTATTTTACTGATTGGCGTACTACTCTAATCCCCAGGTGGAAATGCGCATGCTATGCAAGTCGTTGATTTTACAGTAATATAAAAAATATCCGCCGAGCCTGCGGGTGCGACTCATATTTTTAATGTTGCTGTGAAACCAATATCTTACACATCATCTCGCATTTCTACCTGAAGATTAGGGTGTTTGGTAATCTCTTGGCGAGTGTTAGGATAATGCATTCCTAAATCATTCGGTATGACTAACAGCACAATGTTTAGTTTCCTCAAGCGTAATTCTAAAGATACAAAAGACGATATTCAGCCAAAATCGCCATTAGAGTCATCAGCTGTTGATGCTCAACCCGCAGTAGATGAGATACCGCCGGCCGCCCCGTCAACTGATGCGATTCCTGAGGTAGTGGCTCCGCTGAATGTCGCGTCAACAGCAGAAGGTATTATGCCTGACCAGGCTCAGGCTGAAGGTGATGATACCAAGCGGGGCTGGTTTTCCCGCTTAAAGCGCGGCTTAGGTAAAACACGCAGCAACTTTACCGACGGGTTGGCTGACCTGGTTCTGGGCAAGAAAGAGATTGATGATGAGCTGCTGGAGGAGCTGGAAACACAACTGCTAATGGCGGATGTGGGGGTTGAAGCGACTCAACAGATTATCAACAATCTCACCGATAAAGTCTCCCGCAAAGAGTTAGGTGATAGCGATGCGCTTTATAGCGCCTTGAAGCAGGAGCTGCGCGGGCTGCTGGGTGATAACAGACCACTGAAAATTGATAATGCCATCCATACTCCCTATGTCATTTTAATGGTGGGCATTAATGGTGCTGGCAAAACCACCACCATCGGCAAGTTGGCCAAACGCTTGCAGCTGGAGGGCAAGTCGGTGATGCTGGCTGCTGGTGACACCTTTCGAGCCGCTGCTGTGGAGCAGTTGCAGGAGTGGGGGCGGCGTAATGAGATTCCGGTAATCGCCCAGCATAGCGGGGCTGATTCTGCTTCGGTGATTTATGACGCGGTTGAAGCAGCCAAGTCACGAGGTGTTGATGTGTTAATTGCCGATACGGCGGGTCGCCTGCACACCCAGTCTAACCTGATGGACGAGTTGAAAAAGGTGAAGCGGGTGATGGGGAAACTGGATGATACCGCCCCCCACGAGGTGATGCTGGTAGTTGATGGTGGTACCGGACAAAATGCTCTGCAACAGGCGGAGCAGTTTGATCAAACTGTTGGCCTGACCGGGATCACCGTCAGCAAGCTGGATGGCACTGCCAAAGGCGGGGTGATTTTTGCCATCGCCAAGAAGTTTGGTTTCCCGATTCGCTTTATCGGTGTCGGTGAGGGAATTGATGATCTGCGTGAATTTGATGCGGATGACTATGTGAATGCGTTGTTGGATAAAGATGATCCGCTTTAATAAAGCCAGTAAGCGCTATTCCGGTGGTTTTCAGGCACTGGAAAATATCTCTTTTCATCTGAAAAAGGGTGAGATGTCGTTTCTGACCGGTCACTCCGGGGCCGGAAAAAGTACCCTGCTAAAGTTGATTTCAGCCATCGAGCCACCCACCGGTGGTCAGGTATTGGTGAATGGTTATGACCTGAATAAAATTCGTGCCGGTAAAATCCCCTATTTTCGTCGTGAAATCGGCATTATCTTCCAGGATTATAAACTGCTCTATGATCGAACTGTTTTCGATAATGTGGCGCTGCCGTTGATTGTGTCGGGCACCTCGTTCCGTGATGTGGGTAGTCGGGTACGCGCCGCACTTGGTAAGGTGGGGCTTTCCGGGCGTGAAAAGGCATCACCCATTGTGCTCTCCGGTGGTGAACAGCAGCGGGTGAGTATCGCCCGCGCCATTGTTCACCATCCGCCGTTGTTGCTGGCGGATGAGCCAACCGGCAATCTCGATCCTGATCTTGCCCGGGATATTATGAACCTGTTCAGCGAGATGAATCAGCTCGGTATGACCACATTGATAGCCAGCCATGACTGGGGGTTGATTGGGCGCATGGGCAAGCGTATTTTGCACTTGGAAGAGGGGCGCTTGCAGGACCCGGATCAGGAGTGGCAGCGGTGAACTCAGAACCCCGTCATAACTACCGGCACAAGCCAGAACATGTGGTCAGTCACATGGAGGTGAATAAAACACGAGTCGAAGGGCGTGTGAAGATCTATTTTCAGCGCCATTTGCAGGTGTTGATGAGCTGTCTGGGGCAGCTGTACCGTGCGCCAATCTCTAATTTGCTCACCGTGCTGGTGATTGCTATTTCACTCTCGTTACCCGCACTACTATTGGTTGCGCTGGATAATGCTCGCAGCTTGATTGTGGGTTGGGATGACAATGCGGAAATATCACTGTTTCTTGATCCATCACTCACCCACAGTGATGGAGAGCGTGTGAAAGAGCAGTTATTGGGATGGCGAGAGCTGTCCAGTGCTCGCTATCTTTCAGCGCAGCAGTCACTACTCGATTTCAAAGCCTATTCGGGTTTTGGTGAAGTGTTGGAGCTGCTGGATGAAAATCCATTGCCGGCAGTGATAGTGCTCACCCCGCGTGATAGCACACCCGACGCAGTCGCACCGCTGTTGGAGCGGTTGCAACAGCTGCCGGAAGTGGATTTGGCACAACTTGACCTAGAGTGGCTGGGGAAAATATACGCGATGATGAATGTTGCCGAGCGTGCCGCATGGGTGCTCGGGGTGTTGCTGGCAATTGCCGTTCTACTGATTGTAGGCAATACAGTGCGGGTGAGCATTCAGCAGCGCCGGACAGAAATTGAGGTGTGTAAACTGGTGGGCGGCACCAATAGCTTTATTCGCCGTCCCTTCCTCTACATGGGGATTATTCAGGGTGCTGTTGGTGGTATGCTGGCGATTATATTAGTGAGTAGTGCACTTTTTTTATTGAATGGGCCGGTTGTGCAGCTGTCGACACTCTACCAAAGTAACTTCGAATTGCTGGGTATGGGGTTCCTGTTCTCCCTTCTACTACTACTCAGCAGCATGATGCTGGGCTGGTTAGGATCACTGTTTACGGTGAGTTATTACATTCGCGAAATTGAGCCTTCATAATCACATATTGTTTACCATGAACTTTTTTGAAATTTGGCACTCTTATTTGTTGATGCTAAAATGATCAATTACTAAACATTGAGAGGTGAAATAATTAAATGAGTGCGGCATTGAGTGTTGAACTAAGCCCGAGTGCAGATAGCCTTGATAGCTACCTCTCTCGTATCAGGGAGATCCCGGTATTAAGCGCTGATGAAGAACACGAGCTGGCGGTACGCCTGACACGTCATAATGACTTGGAGGCTGCCCGCCGTCTGGTTGTTTCTCATTTACGCTTCGTGGCGCATATTGCCCGAGGCTACCGTGGTTATGGATTACCGCTGAACGATCTTATTCAGGAGGGAAATATCGGCCTGATGAAGGCAGTTAAACGCTATGACCCAGACCGTAAAGTGCGTCTGGTCTCTTTTGCGGTGCACTGGATTCGTGCAGAAATTCATGAATTTATCATTCGCAACTGGCGCATTGTTAAGGTGGCAACCACTAAGGCGCAACGTAAGATGTTTTTCAATCTGCGCAGTGCAAAAAAACGCCTTGGCTGGTTTAGCCGCGAAGAGGTGAATGCGGTTGCCGAAGATCTGGGTGTTACCCCTGAAACAGTGATGGAGATGGAAGGTCGCCTCAGTGCCCGGGATGTCGCTTTTGATGGCCCAGAAAAAGAGGAGAGTGATAGCTTTGTTGCTTCACCCGCCGCCTACCTGGAAAACAGCAGCGAAAACCCAGAGCAGGCGCTGGAATTGTCACAAATTTCGGGTAACAATCTGAGCCAACTGCATTCAGCACTGGATGGCCTAGATGAGCGTAGCCGCGACATTCTAGCCAAACGCTGGTTGGTCGATAAAAAAGCGACCCTGCATGAGTTGGCGGATCAATACGGCATCTCTGCCGAGCGTATCCGGCAGCTGGAACAGAATGCGATCAAGAAACTCAAAGTGGCAATGGCTTAGGGATGTAGAAGAAGTTAACGTACCGTTATTACGCCGAATTGTTGCTCACCCTATCTAGATAGGGTCGGCGAAAAGACAAGTAAGCGCGGTATTTTAATAAATTCTACATCCCTTAATTCGATTTGCATTCAAATTGCTATCGATAAAAAGGCTGCCTGATCATTGTTGGGCGGCCTTTTTGATGTATGGCAGTTCGGTCACTCGATTAAAATCAACAAATAGCGGTAATATAAGGGAACTGTATCACCATCATCACGGCTTACCATGTCACACACCGTCTGTTTTAATCTCAATATTCTTTATGATGACTATCTTGCCTTCTACCAGGGCGCTGCCCACAGCGTCAGCGTGGTGGCTGATGATGGTCGTCGCATTGAGTTTCCGGCCAATCAAATTCAGTGCCACCTGACTCGTGAGGGTATTCGCGGGCGTTTTGAGCTGGAGTTTGATGATAACAATAAACTGATCGCGCTCAGGCGGATTGCATGAGTGGTTTAGAGCAGAGTATTGATGGCGAGGTGTGGATTCGCCTGGGTAGCTTTTTGGGTATTCTGTTGCTAATGCTGTTGTGGGAGCAGCTCTCTCCTCGCCGGGTTGCCCTACCCCAGCGTGCGTGGCGGCGCACTAATAACCTGTTGCTGGTTATTGTCAATGCACTACTGGTCAAAATTATTATGCCCTTTGGTGCGGTGGCGCTGGCTTTTTATGCGCAACAGCAGCAGTGGGGCCTGCTCAACCACGTTGAGCTTCCCCTGTGGCTATCCTTGATGATCGCTATTGTCTTGTTGGATATGTTGATCTACTGGCAACATCGGCTGTTTCATGTGATCAAGCCCCTGTGGCGATTACATCAGGTGCATCATGCCGATATGGATTACGACACCACCACCGGATTGCGTTTTCACCCTATCGAAATTATTCTCTCAATGCTGATTAAATTCGGCGCGATAATTTTGCTGGGGCCGGTGGCGATGGCGGTATTGATTTTTGAATTGATGCTGAATGGTTCAGCAATGTTTAATCATGGTAATATTCGTCTGTCACTCAAGCTGGATCGACCACTGCGCTGGCTCATCGTAACGCCGGACATGCACCGTATTCACCACTCGATTCACCGCCATGAAGCGGATAGTAATTATGGCTTTGCCCTGGCAATTTGGGATCGCCTGTTTGGCAGTTATCAGACTGAGCCGCAAGAGGGGCAAGTCAATATGCGCTTTGGGGTTAAATACCAGCAAGATTTCCAACAAACCTCCGGGCTGTGGGCACTATTAAAAATGCCCTTCACGCTTAATCCACCGATGAAAAAAGATGATGATTGATTACCAAGCGATGATTGCGCCGTTGCAGTTGCTGATTCAGCAAACCGCCAGTGAAGAGTTACTGCCGCACTTTCGCCAAATAGAGCGCCATTTTAAAGCGGATGGCAGCATTGTCACCGAGGCTGACCTTGCCATGCAGCAACGTTTGGCCGGTGAACTGCAACAGCGCTGGCCAACCATTGCGCTGCTGGGTGAAGAAATGAGCGAGGTGCAGCAACAGGCGCAAATGGCAAACAGCCATCGTGGGCTTTGGGTGCTGGATCCGCTGGACGGTACCAATAACTTCGCCGCAGGCATCCCCTGCTTTTCGGTATCACTGGCACTGCTGGTGGGTGGCGAGGTGGTATTGGGCATTATCTATGACCCGATACGAGAGGAGCACTTTAGCGCCGTTGCCGGTGAAGGGGCGTGGTTGAATGGGGTACGATTAGCCGCTGGAGAAGAGGCGCTTCCCTTATCGAAATGTATCGCCCAGATCGATTTTAAACGCCTGCCCGCAAAAATGGCCGCCCAGATCGCCAGCCAACCGCCCTACAGCTCGCAGCGCAGCTTTGGTTCCGGTGCCCTAGACTGGTGCTGGTTGGCGGCAGGGCGGGTGCAGCTCTACCTACATGGGCAACAAAAGCTGTGGGATTACAGTGCCGGACAGCTGATTTTGCGGGAAGCCGGGGGTAAAAGCTGCACCCTTGATGGCGAGGCGGTATTCAACGGACGGCTGGAAGCCCGCTCAGTGGTAGCGGCACTGCAGCCGCTGCACTTTGAGGCTTGGCGGGATTATTTGCTGATAATGCGTTGATGGCACGATCGCGTAGCGTGTTCAGATCGAATTTACCGGTAGGACTCTCTTCGCTTATTTCGTGTTTCTGCACAAGAAATCAAAAAAATTGAAATAAAAACCATGAGCAAAGAGTAATATTTAATCATATTATCGCCCATCGAATGACCAGTGCGGAGCATCCGTCTTTAGTTTTTTGACACCATAAGACTCACCAAGCCGGTAGTCGCTACATTACCGTCCAAGCATCGACTTTACCATGGTGGCAAGGGCGATGCTCTGATTTGGATTTTTAATTTGAGCCATTACCGGTTCACGCAGGCCGGGGATGTAGAGTATGTCGGCCAGTAGCTGGTTGAAGAGTTGTGAGCCGTGACTGCTGTTGGCGAGTGCTTCCAGGTAGAGCAGGCACAGTTCCGCATTTTTTAAATCACTCCAGCAGCGACCGGAGAGGGTGACAAGCAGGTCGAGGTTGCCTTTGTGGGGTGATTCTAGCAGCCGTTTGATCGCCTCATGGCGCATCCCCTCGGTCTGGGCAAATGAGATGGCTCGCAGTGCTGCGGAAATGGCCAGTGGATTGGCTTTTTCATCACCAACTAAACGGTGAAAGCGACTGAGTAGCGGCTCTACCAGGGTGGTTGTGATCTGTTCATTTTCCAGGCATTTGCAGAGTGCGTCAAAGGGTTGCTCGGGTAGTTGAGAGATCGCTTTGGCGAGTATCTCTGCGTTGTTATGCTCTTCCCAATGCACACTGATATCGGCAATTCCCTGTATGCCAACAAATGCCCACTGGTCGTAACCCAGCTTGCCGCTGAAGTAATCACGGGCATGGTCATAATATTTGGAGGGCGGCTCGCCCATGGTTTTCAGTGCTTTGGCGTGGAATACTGCCATGCGTTCTTGGTTGGGTGTAAAGCCGTAGGGGCTGTTACGCATCGCATCTTCCACCTCGCTTTTACCGGCATTTTGGGCGTCCAGAGTATCTTTAAAGCTCTTTAGCATGCGGTAGATCAGGTCGTCACGTGCGGCATACACCAGTCGTCCTCCCTCATCCAGCGGCAGCTTAAGGAATAGAACCAGCTGTTCGTCGTGGTTGTTTTGATTCCAGTTAACAATGCCGATCCAGGCGTGGCCCTGTAGTGGGTAGGGGTAAGGTGCATTGTCGCGTTCAAAGGCGGTGAACTGTTCATTGCTGAGCTTGCAGACTCGACGACCAAGATCGAAGATGCGATAAGGGTTTTGAGTCTGCTCAAGAAAATCACAAAGGTTTCGAATGTCGCTCATGGTTGCCGTCGCTACAGGTGTTAAATGGGAGGCTATTCTACAATGAATCGCAATGGGCGCGAAGGGGTGTGATGTGGGAAATAGCCACTGCACGGTCATTCTGCTTGATCTTGAACGCATTGCCCCGTAAAAATGGTTGGATGATTAGATTTATAAAAAAATTGCTACTCACCTCTTTGCTGCTGCCTTCACTGGCAAGTACGGAGATTAATCTCACTGATGCACAAGCCTCAAAAATTGGTGAACAAATCTGGCAAAATGAAGGGCTTGGCCGGGTTGATTACCTGGCGGTCTGGAATCAGGGCGAGGCGTTTCCCTCTTTCGGTATTGGTCATTTTATCTGGTATCCAGCGGGAGTTGACGGCCCTTTTTTGGAGTCATTCCCTGCCCTTCGCGACTATCTCGGTGCGCGTATGGCGTTGCCCCGCTGGTTGATTGAGGCAGAGCATAGCCCTTGGCAGAGTCGTCAGCAGTTTTATCAGCAGTTTGATAGCGCGCAAATGCGTGAACTGCGGCAGTTGTTGGAACAGAGTGTGTCGCTACAGGTGGCGGTGATTATTCAGCGTATGGAGGCGGCGCTACCAAAGATGTTAGCGTCACTTGCCGAGCCTGCCCAGCGTCTGCAGGTTGAGCAGCAGTTTTATCGGGTAGCCGCAGAGCCGAGTGGCCCTTATGCGTTGATCGATTATATTAATTTTAAAGGCGAGGGGGTGGCGGTTAGCGAGCGCTATCAAGATGAGGGGTGGGGCTTGCTGCAAGTGTTGATGGAGATGAATCCCCAGGCAAACAACGTTATGGCTGAGTTTATCCGTAGTGCAGATGCGATGTTAACCCGGCGGGTGGAAAATGCACCGAGGGATGAGTCTCGCTGGCTGCCGGGTTGGCGTAAGCGCTTACAAACTTATCGTAGCTCCTGATGATGGTTAAGGAATAATGACAACTGCCGACACCCTAAGCTGCGTATATTATGTGGTAATGAGGGTAGATTTTGTCACGGGATTACATGAATGAAGATGACCTTTATAGCCAGAATCAAGTGCTGCGTCGTCAACTCAAAGCTTTTGTCTCCCAAGCACGCAACAATGAAGAGAAGATGCACCGTTTTCAAAATCAGGAGCTGCGCTTAATCAGTCTGAATTCATTGGCTGAACTGATTGAAACAATTCTGTACGAATACCGCGCCTCTTTTGAACTGGACGCGGTGACACTCACACTTGTTGATCCCTCTTATGAAATTCGCCATATTCTGGAGGATGAGAGCGACCTGCATCAACACCCGCAGCTGCTTTTTTGGGGGTCTACCGATAAACTCGATGCCCTTTTTGGCTGCAGTGAAGCCCCCTTTCTCGGTTACTACCGGGAGCATGAGCACCGACCTTTTTTCCCCAGTAGTGAACAGTGTTTTGCCAGTGTTGCGGTGCTGCCGTTGATCCGTTCTGGTGAGATAATCGGTAGCATCAATTTGGGCAGTCGGCGTGAAGAGCGCTTCATTAAAGGATCAGGAACCGATTTTCTACAGCGTTTGGCGGCGGTGGTTGCCATCTGCCTGGAGAACGCCTGCAATCATGAGCGCTTGAAGCGGGTTGGTCTAACCGATTTTCTCACCTCGGTGAACAATCGCCGTTACTTTGATCAGCGGCTTCTGGAGGAGATGACCCGCTGTCAGCGTCAGTCCAGTGTCACCTCCTGCCTGCTATTGGATATTGATTTCTTTAAGAAAATTAATGATAGCCACGGCCACCGTGTGGGGGATCGGGTGTTGAAGGAGTTTGCCGCGTTGATTCGTAAGCAGCTGCGGGTCAGTGATCTGCTGGCACGCTATGGTGGTGAAGAGTTTGTGGTGTTGCTGGTTGATACTCCGCTGTCGCTCTCAATAGAGATTGCGGAACGCATTCGCAGTGAGCTTGAGCAGCATCGCATGGTGATTGAAAGTGGTGATGTGTTGCAAATAACGGTCTCTATCGGTGTCGCGCTTATCGAGGGCAAGCCCAATCAACAGAGTGCAGAGTGGATGGGTGAACTGTTGGTTGAGCAGGCCGATCAAGCACTTTACCGGGCAAAAAATGAGGGGCGTAATCGAGTGATTTGCAATGGGTTTTGCCTGTTGCCAGACCCCCTAAGTCCGACAGCTTGCTAGGAGCTTGTCCGAGAATAGATAGGTCTACTGCGAAAGCGTGTTTTTTGCTCATTTTTCCGCCAACTTTCGTTAAAGGGAACAACCATTCGCCTCAAATTGTCGAAAAAATGAACTAAAAATCACACTCTCTCGCTACGACCTCTATTCTCG
>JAFLJP010000149.1 GCA_022712945.1 Gammaproteobacteria bacterium
TCGAGCAACGGGGTAAGCCGGTCATCCAGATAATTCAGCCCCTTGAGGTAGTTGACGATGCGTTCGTCAGCACCCAGTGCGGCAGCGGTTAACGGCTGCACACCGGGCTGGTTGATCTCCAGCAGTCGCCAATGTCTTAACGGGGCATGGGGTGACAGGGCACTCCAGTCTGGGTCATCGAACAGGGCGAAAGCCAGCGCGAAGGTGGGATAAGGCTTGTTGATGTCGTCCTGTGCCAACGCACACAATCTTGCAAAGCGGGTGTCCAGCGCCATGGCGACACAGAGTACCAGCAGTTGTTGTTCAAAATGTGAAAGGGCCAGCCGTTGCGCCAATATCAATAGTGCGGGTGGTGGCTCATTTTTTTCTATCTCCGCAATGAGCTGCGCCGCCTGTTCAATTTCATCCTCCTCAGAGTGCTTTGGCGGCGGTAACTGTTTGGCGCTGATTCGAGGGTGACTGCTTTTGCGTTTAAACCAGCCACGTGAAGGTTCGTCTGTTAGCTCTTGCTGTGAAAGCCCTCCCTGCCCTTGCTCTGGCGTGCACTGTTGTAATTTAAGACGCAACCAGCTCAGTGTCGCCGTCAGGTGCTGCTCGTTGGCGGTGGCCCAATCCAACTGTTCTCTCATCTCTTTTTCACTCATGTGATCACCACGTCCATGGCGCTATCGAAAGCGGGAGGTATCACGCTTCGGTCCACCAACAGGCTATCTACACCATCAACCCGCAACCGCAGATAACGGCTTCCCAGCGGAGCATCTTCGATGGTAAAGATTAAGGTACTGGTTTGAACGGGGTGGTCATCGGCCAGCACTTCGCGGTCACCCAGTAGTAGCGCCACCCGTTGATCGGCATGCAGCTGCGGGTTGCAAGTGAGTGTTAGCGTCACATTGCCCGATCCATCACGCGACACCGGGTTAGCGGGTGCAATAGCTATAATCCGGGGGGCCAGGGGGAGTGGCAGCAGATTGGTGGCTCTATCCTGTTCTCCGGCTTTGCTGATGATCACGTCAACGGAATAGAAACCCACCCGCCACTGCACCGGATTATCGGGGATCTGCACACTGATCTGCCTCGCCGTACCCGCTGATGCCGCTATTTCAATGGGATCGGTTAAACGGGGGTGGCTAAAACGCACCACGACCGTATCGCCATCCAGGTGGTGACCATTCAACCTCAGGGTGTCACCTGGCAGGGCGCGGACCTGTTGATCAGGAAAGATAATCTCCGTAATGGCCGGGAAAGGGGGCGTTAGATCACCCTGCGCCGAGACACCCCGGTCATCTTCACCACGTGTGAGCACGGGTAACGGTGTTTTACTCGGGCGTCCGCTCTCAATAAGCACTACCGAGACTTCGTATCCGGTCGACAGGCGATACCCAGATTGAAAACTGGCCCAGAGTTTGGACATATCATCCACAGATAAAACGTCATGTGTAATGCGTATCCGTTCGAGCTGATTGTGTAGATCTGCATCCGGCAGTGCGGTCTCAATTTCTGCCCTGCCGAGTAATGGATGATCATGCAGCGCACTCATTGAACGCCCCATCAACCGGTGCCCGTTGATATCATCATTATTGCGACCATATGCAGTGATCAGATATTTAAGCACCAGTGCCAGTGGCGGCATGCTGCTCTCACCATTTTTGCTCTGGCCCGGCATGGGGGTATTACTAAAGGCGGTATCAACAGAAGTGCTATATAAAAACAGATTGAGCTGATTGGCATCATTACCGTCACGAGCAATTCCTGGTGGCTGGGTGCTCACGTCAACATCCAGCAACTCGGGATCTTCAAGTGCGGCACTTGTTAACAGGTTTCGTAAGGTTGATGTCACTGCCGCGATGGCCAAAGGGTTGCTCATTTCGCCCCCCCACCTTCACGTCGTTTAAGGTACTCATCCAGGGTCATTACCCCTGTCGGTTTTTTAGAAATTTGTCTGTTTTTTGCTGTTTCAGTTTGAACTGCCCGCACTTCGACCCGGCCAATGGTGACGTTGATAACAGGCTCTGTTTTCGCCTCATTTTGTTGCGAATGCGGATGCAATTGGGCGGCTACGTCAGAGAGCCAAGCGGGTGCCTCCAACTGACGGTGCGGCTCACTCTGGCGGGGATTATCGTTATCATTGGGCTGTTTACTCTCTGCATTAGCGTTAGCAGCAGGCGTCACCATCTCGGGAGGGGGGGCAACATCCAGCCGAGAGGTATTTTCAACCGGGGGCGCTGTTAACCTCTCATCTTTACCGTGACTGCGCTCATTTGGAGCTGGCTCGGTAGCGGACAACATCGGGGGATCTGCCAACTGTTGCAACACCGCACCAATGCGTTGATTCAGCGTCTGCTCAAGAGACTGTTTATCAACAGGCAGGACCGCTGGTGAATAATTCACAGCGGTGACTTTATCCAACTTATGACTGCTTGCATGCCCGACTTTGTCGCCAAGCGCATCGCCTTCATCGTCAAAAATGACTTTATTCGTTTGTAGTGGTTGCTGTTGCGTTATGTTTTTTGGATGAGAATTTTTGTCACAATCCAACCGTTGACCACCCTCTGATTCTACAAAACCAAGGCGGGTTGCGGGTTGTTCGGTTATACCCGGTTCAAGCAAAGAGCTATCTACTGTCAAAAGAGAGGATGATGAAAATTCCTTGCTTGCTGCTAAGTCAGGCTCGTGAACGGCTGTTTTCGCTACTTCGCTTGAAAACATCGTTGCTGACTCAACAGGAGAGTGGCTGTTGCTGAGCATTGATTTCTGATGATGAACATCAGAGCTACTGCGCTCTTGTGGCCACTGCCGCATAACGACATTGTCTGGCTGTGGCGACTGCCTGTTCTGCTGGTTTTCTGATACAACCGGGGTGATACCGTCACTGGAAGGGGCCACTGACCCGGTGGCTTGATTCATCTCAAAGCGGCCCGGTATACGTGGCTGAATGGTGTCACAGCTACCAAGGTGGCGATCAAGCAGATTGGCAAAAAAATCACTCATCGACTCACCATGCCAAGGTAGAGCTGCCGCCGCACCGGGCTGAGATTCAATATCTCTGTTTCCGTCCAGCCATAAGCCCCTGCAAGCCGGTGTATCGACCGCAGTGTGCGCTCTGCCCAGCTATTGATTTCAACCCACAAAAAAGTGCTGATATCAAACAGCACATCCCACTGGTGTGAGCACTCGGGGCAGGTCAATTCGGTAGCGATTTCCGCCAGTGGATCAAGCTGTTCGATTCTCTGGCTTAACGCATCAAGCACCGGCTGCGGCAGTGCCGCCAAATCACAGGTTTTCCCCTGACGATTGGCGGAAATAACACATCGTTTGATCAATGCCATCGGGCTGACACTCCCCCCGTTTTGAGGCAATGCCATGAGCGCCGCAATATCCCCACTATCTGGCAATCGAAAGTGCAGTTGGTAGCCATCCACTTCCAGGTTCAACGCCTCTGCCAAGCGGTTATCGTCAATCGTTTGTATGCGCAGATCCGTGGTCTCTCCCTCCCACTCGACCCGCTCCGCACACTGCGGGCACTGCGCCATATTGAGCAACCGTGATCCGAACATCCATTCACGCAGTTGCAGCAAGCGGGCATCCCGCGTACCAATACTCAATTTTGCCACCGCATCGGCATCCAGCTCCGGAGAGGCGGCGGCAACCAGCATAAGCGCCCGTTGCAGCGGTGGCTGATTCAGCCCTTGCTCCCAAACATCAAGCAACTCGGTGGCGTCGAGGGGTCTCATGGTCGGCTACCCTTGCGGCTCAGTAAATTCAGGCTCACTTGGCTCAGAGACTTCGTAATCACGCTCCCAACCTTCGTGCTCCAGCTTCAAGGTTTGAATCGCCACCGCATTGGCGCTCGCATCCAATTCTGGCAGGGCCTGATACTCTGACACCCAGCAGCGAAATACCTTGTATGCGATCGCCAATTGACCGGCTTCGTTATACATCTCGATAATCACGTCTTTGCGGAAGTCCTTGAGCGAGACCTCGGCCCCCAGTCCGGAACCAAAGTTCCAGACCTTGTTGGCCCATTTTTCAAATTCGGGGTCGTGGGTGACACCTCGCTCCAGAGTAATCGCCTCATATTTACTCTGCCCTGGTGATTTACGCACTGCGCTGGGATCCCCCCCTTCACGATGTTCAACCAACTCGGTCGTCCGTTTTAACGCGCCAACCTTGCTGACTCCGGCAACAAATTTGCCATCCCATTTAATGCGGAATTTAAAGTTTTTGTAAGGATCAAACCGCTGTGGATTAACACTGAACTGAGCCATGATTTTCTCCTTTTAAACTTCAAGTTCGCCAGCAATCTGCTGGAGCTTAACAATGACAAATTCAGCAGGCTTCAGAGGGGCAAAACCGACCACAATATTGACAATGCCACGATCGATATCATTTTGCGTTGTCGTCTCTTTGTCACATTTGACAAAATAGGCATCTCGCGGCGTGGTGCCTTGAAACGCCCCCTGGCGAAACAGGTTGTGCATAAAGGCACCCACGTTGAGCCTGATCTGCGACCAGAGCGGCTCATCGTTGGGTTCAAACACCACCCACTGGGTTCCCCGGAACAAACTCTCTTCGATAAACAGTGCGGTTCGGCGAACCGGCACATATTTCCATTCAGAGGCCAGTTGATCTGCCCCTTTCAAGGTACGCGAGCCCCATATCGTGCGGCCGATAATCGGGAATGCCCGCAGGCAGTTCACACCCAGCGGATTCAAACGGCCATTTTCCAAGTCGGTGAGTTTCACGGTCAGTTCTGCCACACCCCGCATTGTTGCCTCCATTCCCGCCGGTGCTTTCCAGACACCCCGTTGGCTGTCGGTTCGTGCAAATATTCCGGCGACAGCCCCGCAAGGCACAAAGGCTTCAAGCTGGTTATCCCGCAACGGATTGCTCTGTTTGATACGTGGAAAGAAAATGGCGGCATTTTTGCTGTTGGTACCGATACCGGTGCTAATACCGGTAACTGCGGCATCGGTACTATTCCAGTTACTTGGCGGATCCACCAGCAGCATGGCTCGGCGTTTATCTTCACAGTAACTGGCAGCAGCAGATAACAAGGCACCTGGATAGCTATCATTAGCCGCCGTATCCCAATCCGGTGGTAGACAGAGCAGGTTAAACATATCTGCCTGCTCCAGCGCATAAAGCCCCTCTTTCGCCGTATCTTTTCCTATGCCGATGTAGTCATTAACACTCAGCACATTACCATCTGACGCTTCATCTGCCTCCAGAACGGTATAGACCCCGTCGGCAGGTCGGGCCAGCGGATCAGGTAGAGCCGGAAGCTTGATCAGAGTCGATATATTTTCAAGCACCCTGTCCAACTGGCGAGGCCCAACGGCAACCGAAACATTCAGAAAGTCTTCACGGAAACCGGTACCAAGGTCTTCAACGGTCAGGTTGAACAGATCGGTTACATTCAGGCCCTGCTGTGCCGCCACATCAACCGTTGCCGCATCATCATGGGAGACTGTCACCTGCAATCGGTTGCCCCATGCCCCGGAAGAGATTGCTGAAAATGCGAGATTATCGGTATTTAAAGTCGCCACTGCGGTACCACTGCCGGCATTAAAAAGCCGCACGATCACCGCCAACGCCCCCCCATTGCGGTAGAAGTCACGAACCGCAAAACTCATGGCACTGTTCAGATCCAGCCCGCCAAAAGAGCGCTCATAATCCGCATAGCTGGTGATCACCTTGGCCTCATCAATCGGGCCACGCTTGGCACGCCCGACAAACGCGGCAATTGAAGTGGCCACACCGGTAATGGTACGCACACCACTGGGAATTTCCTCGATGTAGACACCGGGGTATGAGATGGGAACTGGCATATTGATTCACTCCTGTTTCTAAAGTTAGAAGGCTTGGAACATCAACTACTTTATGTTGATTCGCCAACATAAAATGGTTGATGTACTAGCCTGCTAATGACTTATGAGCATCGCTAAAAGAGATGCCCTTATAACGTCGATCCTTTGAATGGAGTGTAAATTGGGAGACTTTTTAACGGTTAGGACTCTTTTGCCAAACAGTAGTACTTTTTTGCGTATTAACTTGTTTTTTTTGATGAAAAACCGTTGCTCTGACTGCCATTAATTCAGAATTCGGGCTTTCAGGCGGTAATCTTGTGCGCCTGGTGGTAGTGTGATGGACTCATGCCGACAATACGCCGAAACATACGGGTAAAGTATGAAGGGTCGTTAAAACCGACGGTGTAGGCGATATCCGTCACCATGACATTAGGATTTTCCAGCAACTCTCTGGCCTTGAAAATACGGTAGTTGATCAGATAGCCACGAAAGGTCACCTGGTGCTCTTTCTTAAAGTAGCGGCTAAAGGTGCCTGCATTCAATCCACACAGTTGTGCCACCTCCTCCTCGTAGATTTTTTCATGGTAGTGAGTCTCCACAAAGAGCTCAGCAGGATAAGTTTTTTTCGGCTGAGTGGTTCGAATCCGCACCTCGGGTGGGAAGGGGTTGGATAACAGGTTGTCTCGCTGGGCTGATTGGAATATTTTATTCTTTGGCAACTCATCTGCGGCCAGAAGAGTGGCAATACTTGTTACCAGCTCTTGGGGATGAAAGGGTTTAACCAGATAGTCCCAAACCTGAACCCGTAACGCCCAGATAGCCAGCGCTTCTGAATGCTGTTTGGTCAGCATGATGATTGGGGTTGATGGAAACAAGCATCTCGCCCGCCGTAACGCCGAGAGACTGGAAATATCGGGGTAATCGTACTCAAAACAGACAACCCTAGGGAGGCTTTCACCCATTTTTTGATCAATTTTATCGATATGGCTAACGCGGGATACTGTCCACTCTTTGCTCAAATAGTGATAGGAGCTGACCTGCTCTTGAACAGAGCGTAAATCGACCCATAAAACCTGTAATACATCCATTTTCTTTTCCTTTCAACAACACTTGTTGCATACATTCAACAGAAAGGGAATGTTTCTGCGAAAGCCTGCCACATGATGAACATCTTCGAAGCCATCATGTTTAAACAATATGCGGCATGTCTGGATTATTCAAGCACGGAAAAGTAAAGGAATTTACAGCTCTTTAGTGGGTTTTTGCTCTATCTCGAATTGAGTTGTTTGGTATTTTTCAGGAGTGATGAAAACCAGTGATAATCCTACGTTGGCGTTTTGATTCGCTCCATCACTTTTTCTATCGCATCAATGCTCAGCGGTTTTACCAAAAAACCAGCCACCCGCGCCGCTTTCCCTTGGCTCAGCAATTCTTTAGTCGGTGCCTGGCTCATCAGTATCACATGAAAAGCCGGTGCCTTTTCGGCTAACACCTTCACCAGAGGTAATACATCAACCCCGTCGCTGTCGGCATCCAAAAAAAACACCCCTTGTTTAAACTTTCTCACCAGCTCAAGAGCTTGGCGTAGATCAGCCGACTTACCCAAAAACTTGTGACGATTTCCTCTGGCGTACTGCTCAATAAATTCACAGCTGGGTTCACACCCACTCAAAACAACAATTTGACGAAAACCGCTATTCACTACTTTACCTGTCGCAAAATCAAACTCTTGTGCACCCATTAATCTACTCCTGATCAGCCGAATATTGACTGATGTCGGCACAACAACCACCGTACTTCATTAAAATCCGTGAAAACCCTTTGAATTTGCATGGGTAAGTGATCATTTTTTTAACGCGAAAATGGCGGGGAAGCGAGTGCTGCCCATGATGCAGGATACGGTAAATACACAGCTCGCTCCGGGATTGATGTGGTAAAACGTAATTTCACGCCCCGAGGCGGCAATTTTATAGACCCGTGTCTGACCGGATATAAGCGTGGTGAAAAGCCGGCTAAAGCCTCGACCTCCAAAGCCCTCTTGGTTAGTTTGGAAGCCGGGGCTTCAATCGCTCTGTTACGAAAAAAGGTTGGTTCGATAGCGGGGGAAGCGATTTTCAGCCCAAGAGTAACCTACACATTTTTAGTGCACAGTGGTTGAATTAGGGATGTAGAAAAAATTAAAGTACCGTTATTGCGCCGGATTTTTGTTCGCTCTGTCTAGGCAGGTATTGGGCGCATAGTGGGCTACGCAACGAATGCCTAGACAGAGCGGGCAAAAAGACCCGTAAGAGCGGTATTTTAATGAATTCTACATCCCTTAATCAAAAGAATACATTAATCCAATTGACCACATATTGACACTCTCTTCCTCAATATCATAACGGTCAAAATCTACTCGCCAGCTTAGCTCTTGGGTTATCTCTTTTGAAAGGCCAAGACCCAAAGAGATGTCTTTGCCACTGGCGCTGACCTTTCGGCTTCCCACTGCTGAGTTTAGTTGATAGTCTGCATCCCAGATGAACACCCCTGTTCGAACGTCAACCCGGTATTTTTTCTGATGATAAATTTTCCAGCTAAAGCCAATATTGACACCACTGGCAGTGGCTGGGTGAATATCATTAATTGAGTCAAAAAAGGTCTGAACATCGATGGCTGTGCCGCTTATCTTAACGTCCACATCACCTAAATCAACATAACTGGCCTCAACACTCAAGACATCATCAAGTGGCTGACCTATCAGCAGCTTCCAACCAACGCGGTCTTTTTGCAGGTTACTTGTGGTGGAGCTTAATCCTTCGGCAGCCAGCTGTTGATTGAGGTTCCTTTCACTGTCGGTTCCAGAGGCATTGCCGATTGAGCCTCCCACATACCAAGCACTTGCGGGAGAGGCCACTGCAAACAGGGTGATAAACAGTAGAGCCGATGAGCGTAGTCGGTACAGTACGAGCAACAGCAGCATTAAAATCATGCCAAGACCCATGGAGCCTCCACCACCACTAACCTCTACATCAATATTGAGTTGAGCAACACCGCCTGGATCGGTGACGGTATTATCTGCCATGCCATCCGCATCATTTGGACCACCATCTTCGATTCTCAACTGAACACACCAGTGGCCTGGTATCAGGCCCGGTTGATAGGCTGCATCGCCAGTTGGAGGGCAATAGCCTTGCTCTCCTAGTGCCGAGTAAACTTTATTCTTCTCATCAATCACAAAGTCTCTCCAGCCACTGGGCATCAATTTACGGTATAGAGCACTCTCCGGTATGGCAGAAAACTGTGGAATAACCACGTTGACACTTTGCCCAGCCAGCGGTAGTTCATCGACAATAAAGTTGAACCGGCCACCGGAATAACGGTAGTTTCCATCCTCCTCTTCACCGACACCGTTGCCATAGCTGCCGATATCACTACCCGTCACTTCAGCGTTATCACTACCCATCACTTCAGGGTTATCATTGTTAGACTGGAAGGCCACACTACCCAGCCTTAAGAGCAAACCGGACTCAGCCTCAATGATAAAGCTGTTACTGTTTCCTGCTTGTTCGGGGAGCGTATTGCTTGCTGCATCTGCATGATCTAGGTAGTTGGGAATACCATCGTTATCATCATCTCCATAACCTTCACTGCTGTCATTCACGCCATCATCGTCAGCATCATCATTACCCAAAGCAGGCAATGCCGACACAACATGAATAAAGATCCGACTGCTATCTTGCTCGTTACCGTCCGATACGGTTAGGCGCACGGTAACCAGCCCAACGGTGGTCGGAGTAAAGGTAAAGCGGCTATCCACGGAGTCTATATCATTCAGCGAATTGTCTGTTCTACTCCAGTCGTAACTGTGGGTATCGGTTGCATTGGTATCAATGATGCTGGCTGTCACCATGACGTCAGCACTACCCTGCTCCACTATTCTGGTTATTATGCCAGATTGAGTAGCACTTAACGTCACATGTGGCACCACATTGCCCTCTACTAACTCAACGGTATGGGTGGAGCCAATCACTGCACTACCATTATTTGGGGTACCTAAGCTAAAGATTATCGACTCAATAGGCTCTCCGGTAATGCCGTCATTCACCACATTGAAAGTGATAGAGGCCTCGGTTCCGCTGGTGATGGTAGCAATGCCTGAAACGGCATCATGATCATCCACTACCGTGGCTGTTCCGCTAATGGTATAAGGCACCTCTACTGGGTAGTTCACTGCATTACCATTCAGGATAACTCTCACGGTGACCGTTCCAGCATCCTCGCTAACGGTCTGATCCTTACTAAAACCAACCCTTGGAATGATATTGACCCGCTGCATGACACTTTCGGTATTACCCGCTGCATCGGTAGCACTCCATACCACCACATTGGCTCCGGGTGAGAAGTAGCTGCCCACATCCGCAGTCGGGGTCAATGCGCCATCAAGACCATCGACGGCGGTTGCAGTGCCAAGGGTGACTTTAGTGAATAGACCGGTTGCGTTCACTTCAATATCAGCGGGAACCGTTACGACGGGTGCGTAGTCATCTGCACCCAAATCAGTGCCTGCCAGATACTCATCTACATTTGAGATACCATCGCCATCACTATCATCACTGGCATCAGAGGGGTTTCGAGGATCAAAACCATTAGCAGTTTCAAAATCATTATCCATACCATCACCGTCTATATCCGGATCCTGAAAATCAGCGATACCATCGCCATCCAGGTCACCAGAAACAGTGATTTCAAACGGTGATAGATAGCTTGAAATCACACCATCATTCGCACCCACTAAAATATTTGTAGTAGTACCTATATCGCTATTTCTGGGTATTCCGCTGACCACACCCGATTGGGTGTTAATGGTTAACCATGCAGGATGGTTACTGATGAGGTAGGTGATGCTATCACCTGCATCATCATCGGTTGCAGCAATTGTAAATGTAAGCTCTACATTCTCTATAGCACTGGTCACCGGGACACCTGTCACGATTGGTGCATCATTGATGTTACTGACTGCAAGGGTGAAGATTTGATCCACATCCACGGTGCCATCATTCACCCGCAGGGTAACGCTGTGGTTGCCCACGTCACTGTTGCTGGGGGTGCCATTGAGCAGGCCGGTTGTGCTATTGAAGCTTAACCAGCTGGGTAGTGTTGGGGCGCTATAAGTTAAGCTATCGCCGCTATCCACATCACTGGCGGTGAAGGTGTAGCTGTAACCGCTATCCTCTGCCACGCTGGTGATGGCCGTGCTGGTAATCACTGGCACATCGTTGGTATTACTCACGGCAAGGGTGAAGCTTTGATCCACATTCTCGGTGCCATCATTCACCCGCAGGGTAACATTGTGGTTGCCCACATCACTGTTACTGGGGGTGCCATTGAGCAGGCCGGTTGTGCTATTGAAGCTTAACCAGCTGGGTAGTGTTGGGGCGCTATAAGTTAAGCTATCGCCGCTATCCACATCACTGGCGGTGAAGCTGTAGCTGTAACCGCTATCCTCTGCCACGCTGGTGATGGCGGTGCTGGTAATCACCGGCACATCGTTGGTATCACTCACGGCAAGGGTGAAGCTTTGATCTACATTCACGGTGCCATCATTCACCCGCAGGGTAACGCTGTGGTTGCCCACGTCACTGTTGCTGGGGGTGCCATTGAGTAGCCCAGTGACACTATTGAAGCTTAACCAGCTGGGTAGTATTGGGGCGCTATAAGTCAGGCTATCGCCGCTATCCACATCACTGGCGGTGAAGGTGTAGCTGTAACCGCTATCCTCTGCCACGCTGGTTAATGCCGTAGTGCCAATAATCGGTACATCGTTAACGGCTATAATATCGACCGTCATCGTGTTTGTACTTGCTGCGTAGGTGGTTCCATCATGCACCCGATAGCCAAAGAAGGTATAACCCAGGCCATTTTCGTTGAGCCCTGCGGCATAAGTAAGATTGGAAAAATCAGCCGCAACGACTACATCATTTATAGCAACTGGGAGGCTGTTTAGCTGAAGAGTGCCTAATGCTGGTAGTGATGTAATTTGAACCTGAGCCAGAGGGTCTGCATCCAAGTCGCTATACCCAAAGTCTCCTGAAGCAAAGTTATGGGTGATATCTTCAGTTGCACTCACATTGCTATCTATGGCGGTGGGAATGCGGTTTTGGATTACGGTTATGCTCACATCCGCATTTGCTGAACTGCCACCATCGCCATCACTTATCACAAAGCGGACAATACGATCATTTTCAGTCACTGCTACTGTATCGCTATTGAGGTACCCCACTGACTGAATCAGAGAGGTCACTCTACTTAAAGTGGCATTGCCTGCTGCTTGATCAAAATTCACGGTAAGGTCATCGCTACCACTGCCCGTGCCATTAGCGGCAATGGTGCCAACGGGTATGCTCTCAACCAAGATCATTGATCCCGTAGTCATTCCTGACGACAGGGAAACTACACCCGTGGTATCGATTGTTAACAGATCTTCGCTGATCTCCCGGTTAGTTGGAATACTCACAATCAGAGACCCACCATCAAAATCAGTCGAGTCGACATCCGAGATTGATGAATCGACGTTACTATCGAGCAGTAATAGCGGATCAGACATTCTGTATGTATGGGTATCACCTGCCAGATTGCTAACGAATGGAATATCATTTTGAGCAACCACCACAATGCCAAATAGTGTTGAAGCAATCACTCCACCCGTTGAATCATCAACACTAAATTCAAAACTATCAGAAACATTCTCGCCACCATCATGGAGATAAACCAGAAGGCCGAGGTTGATATCTTCCTGGGTAAACTGACTACCAGTGCTCAAATCACTGGCATTTATTTGCAGAACCCCATTCACTGGAAGGACATTTAGCGTGTAACGAATATCAACTGAGCCACTCTCTGCATCACTAACCTGTAATTCAGTAGAGTCAATAAAGCCCACATCGCCCTCATTTAGGGTCAAACCAAGATTTTGGGTCAATACTGGTAGATCATTAATATTGGCAATCGCAGCCGTAGCAGCAGAAGTAACCGATTCATTAGCACCGTCGTTATCTGTATAACTGGCTGTCACTGTAATGACAGCTCCAACGTCAAGGTCATCTAATGTGTAGATGTCTGTGATAGCGCCAGTAATGGCTGTGCCGTTTCGATTCCATTGATAAGTTATGGTGCCCAAGCCATCAAGATCGACCAAGGTGTTACTGGCGGTGAGTGTCTGATCTTCAATAGCAGATCCACTAATGGTGACACTTCCAGTCGGTAGGTCATTGATATTTTGTACTGGTGTAGTCGCACTGGAGGTAACCGATTCATGGGTACCACCATCGTCGATATAGCTGGCTGTAACTGTTATCGCATTACCTACATCACTATCACTCAAAGTGTATGTGACATTGGTCGCACCGGAAATAGCACTTCCACTGCGATACCACTGATAGCTTATAACACCTAAACCATCGGCATCGGCCAAGGTATTACCAGCAGTGAGAAGCTGATCTTCTTCAGCAGTACCGGCGATAGTAACACTGCCGGTAGGTGCATCATTGACCGCAGTCACGGCAATGGTGAGGATCTCGGTGGCCGCTGCGGCACCATTTTCACCGCCATCGGCAACCGTTAAGGTCACGGCACCGGAGGTGGTAACCCCATTAGTAGGGGTCCATGAAACCACACCGGTGGTTGAAACCGTCATCCCCGTCGGCGGGTTAGTGAGACTCCACGTGAGGTCGATGCCGTTATTAACATCATCCACATCGGTGACGGTGGCGATGTAGCTATAAGCAACATCTTCGGTGGCACTGGTCCCCGCCGTGCTGGTAATAGTTGGCGCATCATTGACGGCGGTCACGGCAATGGTAAAGGTTTCGGTAGCCGCTGCCGCGCCATCTTCGCCGCCATCCGCCACGCTTAAGGTGACAGCACCGGAAGTGGTAACCCCATTGGTGGGTGTCCATGAAACTACGCCGGTGGTTGAAACCGTCATACCGGTGGGCGGGTTAGTGAGACTCCAAGTCAGATCGGTGCCGTTATTAACATTATCCACATCGGTGACGGTGGCGGTGTAGCTATAAGCAACATTTTCGGTAGCGCTGGTCCCCGCCGTGCTGGTAATAGTTGGCGCATCATTGACGGCGGTCACGGCAATGGTAAAGATCTCGGTATCCGCTGCGGCACCATTTTCACCGCCATCCACCACGTTTAAAGTGACAGCACCGGAAGTAGTGACACCATTAGTGGGTACCCAAGCAACCACACCCGTAGTTGAAACGGTCATACCGGTGGGTTGATTGCTTAGGCTCCACGTGAGGTCGGTACCGTTATTGGCATCGTCTACATCGGTCACCGCGGCAGTGTAATTGTAGGGGTTGTCTTCAGTGGCGCTGGTACCGGCGGTGCTGGTGATACTGGGTGCACCATTAACATCGTTGATAGCAACCGATAGCACAGTACTAGAAGTGTTACCCGCAATATCAGCTACCTGCACAGTGATGTTGTGACTGGTATTATCTAAATAAACGAGCAGGCTACCATTGGCAACTGTTACTACTCCTGTTCCAAGGTCAATTGCAAAACGGCCGCCCGCATCATCAGTCAGGCTATAACTATTAGCATCACTAGCAGTCACCGTACCAACAGCCGTACCATTACTCGCCCCTTCATCAACAGCCAAGCTGCCCGTTGCTGGCCCTGGATTGTTGGCATCGATACTGTCAGATGCCTGAGTGATTGCGGTGGTGTAGCTAACGCTGCTATTAGCGGCACTATCATCCAGCGTGATTGAAACTGGAATGACGCTACCGGCAGCCACATCAGTTCCGCCACTGGTCACTGTAAATTGAGCGGCATAGGCAGTGTTGTTGGTACGAGAAAGGCCACTTAAAGCAAAACCACCAATAGTACCGGAAAGATTGGTATAGATATCACCACCATCATCAGCAACAGTGAGGGTTGCACTGACCACATCGCCCACCTTCATTGCCACATCAGGAATACTAACGGCAGAAATAATCGGGGCTGTGGTATCCATCGATACAGTAAAACTACCGGCACTCGCATTAGCGGCCACATAGGCTGGGGCGGTGTCTCCTACCTGGCTGCCGACAATGGCAATGGTGTAGGTAGCATTATCACCATCATCCCAAGTTCCACCAGGAGGGGTTACCGTATAAGTAGCCGTGCCACTGGCAGCGGTGCCACTCCAACTGGCACCTGCTATTGTTGCACCGCCGCTTACAGTGACATCAGCTACATCGATGGTAGTACTGTCAAAATTGGAATCCACATCGCTGTAATCAACGGTGAAAGTATAAGAGGTGTCACCCGCGTTAGCTTGAGTGACATTGTTAGCGGTTACAGTGCCTGCAATGGGAGCAGAATTAGAGACTGGAATAGAAAAAACAATATCGTCGTAAACAATATCTGTTAGATAATCATCCACAGGATCAATGGCCGGTTGTTCTGTTACAATGATACTGGTCACGCCACTCCAGTCCACCGGATTTATTACGATACTGGTTGTTGCTAACACCACATCTATTGGCGTCCCCACGTTTGGTGTTAATGTCACATCATTATTACTTGCAATACCCTGGTCTACTAAACGCATGCTTGTTATATCTATCGCCACATCGAAGATAAAGGTGTGTTGTGTCGTGTCTAAATTCCCTATCCCAGCAACGTTGCCAGTAGTTCCTCCATACCCGCCACCAGCCGCAACAAACATATCTGCATGCGGGTCTGTTATTGTCATTGTTACACTAGAAACCGTCTCTTGTACCGACTTGAAGGTAGGCTGTGTAGCCGTTTCAAAAGCAAATACTGGCATCACATGGCGATAGCCAAGCTCTGTGCCACTTAGTAAAAAAGATTTACTATCCACATTGCTTGTGGAGTATTCAAATTGCCAGTCTCCGCCTTTTTCTGCAGCACCCGTAAGATTGTCTGAGGCGGCAACATCAACACCTAAAAATAGAGATAAGGTGTCCACGAATACTTTGCCTTCATCACTTTTAGCAACATCACACCCATAGATGAAAACCTCTCCATTGTGCTCAATATAGCGACTGAGAAAAGCGAATTCCTCCTCTTTTTGGGTTAAAAATTCAGTATCAAAGTTAGCGTTTCCAATCTGAATTCCACCAGCAAAACCGTGGCTCACAATATGAAGGGTCGATATATTATCAAATTGAGAGAGAATTTCTTTTAATTGGGGTAGGCCAGGTTTTGTGTGATCGACTAAAAATGCTTGAGCATTATCACCAAGGTTGTCTAGCAGGTATTTATAATCAGGAACAGCGGTATCAATGAGAACAACTTCTACAGGACTAGATAAGAGAGCCTGTAAGGGTAACGAATGATGATGTTCAATTGCTGGCGATACGGTTGCAACACTCGGGTTGCTGACAAACAGTAGAAAAAAAATAATTAAGTAGTTAATCCACACATACGTATTTTTCTGACCACCCCGTTTTAACTGCCGAGTATTATATTCCACTATGCTTGGTTCCCTTGATGGATGAGTCGCCCCTAACATCGTCATGCTCACTGTAATCTTGAGCAATACCCCCCCTGCAATATTCCATTCCGGCATTACCTCCCTTACCGGTGGAGTAACTATTTGTGGCTAACATACCAATAGGTCAACCATACCATTTTCAATAAAAACACCAGCCGATAATGAAGCAATAAAAATAAGCCATTTATTTTGTAATAAACTGTATTTAAAGTATTTTACGCTTTACAAAAACAGAAAAAAATGCCATAAATTATAACTTGGAATGATTGAAGTAGGGCATTCCTAAGGATGGTAATTCACAAAATCACATAGAATCAGGGAGAATGAAATGTCAGAACCATTTGTCGGACAGATCAACATGTTTGGCTTTAATTTTGCGCCAAGAGGCTGGTCACTTTGCGCGGGGCAAATTTTGCCAATAAGCCAACAGTCCACCCTTTTTAGCCTACTTGGAATTTCATATGGAGGCGATGGTCGCAGCACCTTTGCACTACCCGATTTCCGTGGTCGCTTCCCCATGAATTATGGCGCCGGCCCCGACCTCCCCTCTTACCCCATCGGCATGAAAAATGGTCATTATTTCCACAAAATAACTACGACAGAGTTACCTTCACATACACACGGAGCTTCCGTCGAAGTTACTAGTGCAACACTCGCAGCATCAACTGAAGGTGGCTCTATCGCTACAGCTGAAGCGGATGCATATATTGCTTCTCAAACGGGTTTAGGAGCGGCAAAAAACTTCGTCCCAAATGGCAGTGAAGGAACCACTGCCAGTCTATCGGGTGTTACCGTCTCCAGCACAGCCACAATACAAAATACCGGTGGCAGCCAAGCTATGGATATTATGAACCCCTTCCTAGCCGTTAATTTCAGTATTGCATTGCTGGGAATATACCCATCCAGGAACTAAGCGCTCTATTTCACACCTCTGTGAAATATACAGGGGAAAATAAATTAAGGAGAGGAGATAGGCAATGCTAGATAAACTATCTGCGGCTGATTTTAGTCAGCACATTGGTGACACTTATACACTGGTTATTCATGATGGCCCTGACATTGAGTTTGAGCTTGAGGAAGCACTGGAGCACGATAAATGTAAAAATCCAAATTCGGGAAATGATGTCCGAATTCCGTTCAGCCTCACCTTTAAGGGTAAAAATGAATATACAATTGATACTGGCATTTATGATCTTCGTCATCAATCACTAGGGGCCGATGACGCTCAGGGTCTGCTGGTTACGCGAGTATTACCAAGGGAGCCGTCTGAAAATTCAGCTTATTATCAAATAATTTTTGCTTAAAATTAACGCAACTATTCAGCGCATTTAAACCCTCTTTCAAGTAGAGGGTTTTTTGTATGTAAAAAGGGGCATATCGAGTATGCATGACCGATTCCGTTTAAACAGAGGAAAGCGCTGGGTAGTTGCAAAATGAACAAAGACAAAGCCTCTCCATAACACCCTACCCAAATAGAAATAGGAATGCCCCACAAGCATTTTATTTTACAGCAAAAAACCACCCAACCAACAGGGGCACCCCTGTTTTTCCATCTCTCTGTGAAGCCAATATGACCTGTATAGAGTGCACTCATGCAGCGGTGACAGGATGCAATGGGATCACCCACACCTCTACCGAAAACCAGGATACCAAGCCAGTAAATTATAGGCAGGGCTCTCTTCTATTGGCTGAAAGCCCATCTTTGCATATAACCTTGTTGCTGCAATATTTCCAGCCGCAACGGTAAGGGTCAAAGGTGCTCCTGAGCTAGCTGCTGCGTATTGTAATGATTTAATTATCCCTTGACCAAAGCCTTGATTACGAGCAGTTGGAATCAAGGCTATATCAACAACGCGTACCTCATTAGGCCCAAAATCAACAACGACACGACCAATTTTTTGGTTAACTTTCTCCACTATAAAGTACATCGCATTAGGAAATTTTTCGCCGTAGCCGACCGTTTGCGCATGATACTGCTGCTCAATCAGCTCCTCGATAAAACCAGCCTCTGCATCAATTGTTTTTAAATCATCTCTGGTTGATTTATAAAGCGATTCAATAAATGGCCCATCAGCTGCCATTGCGGGTCGCATGCTCATCCCGTAAGGGAGGTTAAGTCCACTGCTGTTCATTGTAGGTCCCCAGCATTGTTTTGGTTACTGATATCAGTGGCATGATCATAACATCCTGACCATTCAAAACCCTTGCCTTCACGTAGTATCTTCATGACTGCACCCATATCAAATATAACGCTCTCTTCCATGTATCACTCCTCCTGTTAACAGTTTAAAGAAATGGTCGCGTGTAGCGTACTAAGATCCAAACCCACCCCACCCTATCATCCTGGGTCATTTCCCTGCACGCGGTGATATTCCAATCATCGTGGAGCAAAAGAAAGAAAGAAAACAGGCAACCCATATCACATAACCCATCAACCTACCCTTCTCGCTAAAAATGACTATATTTAAAGGAGCTCTGAATAAGTCATAATTATTTTTAGGCTGTCTGAAATCGTCCTCACAAGCGATAGAAATCAGGAGGAGAATATGAATCAATCAGAACACTTGATTGAAGAGAAAATCCTACAATACCAGGCCCATCTCAATCACATTGATCAGTTGGTCGAGCGTGTCGATAGGGAGGGCAACCTTGATGATGCCGAACAACTTTACAATGCACTCTCCTACATAAGAGAAGAACGGGAACTTCTTTTGGCACTAATTAACAAACTCAAACACAACATTCACACCCTTTATCTGGAAAATACCCTGCAAAAAACCCACCCCATGATTGTCTGGGAAGCGGTAGCAAATAAGCTTGATGGGTTGATCAGCCCTTATGATCACCACTGAGCAATCATCAACGACAAATAACCTCTGTCGACCCAATGCCAATAGTTACCATAAATTCAGGCGTGGCCTAACAAAACAGCGGCGTTGTAAATAAAAAACAAACCCGTATAATGGCGCTCATTACGCCACATGGTGTAATGCGTTATGGTGACTTGCATTGGTCCTCTCGCGACGATAGGTTATGAATTCCGCCAGGCCTGGAAGGGAGCAACGGTAGTAACTGATTCGGGCGCCGGGATGTGGCTGGTGTAAGTCGCCACTTTAATTTCCACCCGTCTGCTTTATCCTTCCAATACCCTTTATGTAGCAACCCGGCTGCGCTATCATTCTCTCTTTCCATTTCACTCAAGAGTGCTAGTACACTGCGCCTTGCTGCGAAATACCACAGAAACGCTGAACACAACATGATCACCTTGACGGAGTAGTAGATGAGTTATCAGGTTTTGGCGCGCAAATGGCGTCCGCGCAACTTCCAGGAGATGATCGGGCAAGAGCATGTCCTGCGTGCTCTTATCAATGCCCTCGATAATGATCGTCTACACCACGCCTTTCTCTTCACCGGCACCCGTGGCGTGGGTAAAACCACCATCTCACGTATTTTGGCCAAATCACTCAATTGTGATCAGGGCGTTAGCTCATCACCTTGTGGGGTTTGTGGTAGTTGCAAAGAGATTGATGAGGGGCGCTTTGTTGATTTGATTGAGGTGGATGCCGCCTCGCGCACCAAAGTGGAAGATACCCGTGAATTACTTGAAAATGTGCAATATGCACCCACTCGTGGCCGCTACAAAGTTTACTTGATTGATGAAGTGCACATGCTCTCATCCCACAGTTTTAATGCGTTGCTCAAAACGCTGGAAGAGCCACCGCCCCATGTCAAGTTCCTGCTGGCAACCACCGACCCCAAAAAACTACCCATTACCATACTCTCCCGCTGCCTTCAGTTCAGCTTACGTCGCTTGCCCGTTGGGTTGATCAGCAATCACCTCAAATACCTGCTTGAGCAGGAGCAGATTCCTTTTCAAGTGGAAGCGCTACCGCTGATTGCCCATGCGGCGGATGGCAGTATGCGCGATGGTCTCAGTTTACTGGAGCAAGCCATTGCCTATGGTGGAGGCGAGGTACAAGAGGGCGAAACCCGCAGCATGCTCGGCACCATTGATCGCCACTACATCTTCAATCTGCTGAACAACCTCTCTCAACACGACGGTGCGGCGGTGATGCAAAGCGTTGAAGAGCTCTCTGCACAGGCACCTGATTATCAGGCCATCTGTGCTGAGATAATCAGCACCCTGCAACGCATTGCCCTGGCTCAAATGGTGCCCAATGCCCTGACGGATGAGGAGCAGCAAAATGAGGCGCTCAACTCACTCGCCACACAGATGACGCCTGAGACAATCCAGCTCTATTATCAGATCGCCCTGCACATGCGACGCGACCTGCCACTGGCACCAGACCCCCGTGGTGGCTTGGAGATGGGACTGTTGCGTATGCTGGCATTTCACCCGGTGGGGGTGTCTAGTGCAACCAAATCTCAGACAGGGAGCAGTAACCCAGTACAACCACCAACACCCTCGCTGAATAAAAAAACAGACCCGGCGCTGGGGGCGCTGGGGGCGCTTGCCAGCGTAAAAAAGTCCGTTGAGCAAACGGCTCCTGTCGTCAATAACACCACAACAGCAGAGGCCATTTCACCGCCAGCAACCAAGATACCCCCAAGCAACAGCGCTCACACGTCAGCAATGGCCGCTGTGCGCCATACGCTCACAAACAAAGAGCCTGTTCAAAAAAAACCAAATAGAGATATTGATACGCAAAGCAGTGTCTCTTCCGGTAGGGGGCAAACAGTCGGAAAACCGGCCCCTGAAATAGATACCTATTATGAAGACAATACAAAAAAAATTGCTGGGTTTTCTGGCGTAAATGAAGAGCCCGAGACTCTTGTCAATACCACCGTGGCCGGGGAAATGCCCCCTGAAACCGTATTAAACAAGGCCAGTACCAATAGCCGAGTGGCTGAAGAGATAACCGTTCAAATCACACCGAAGCCGCCAACACCATCCCAGGCACGTGCTGATCATAAAAAGTGGGCCGAGGTTGTTGCCCTGCTTAAGATTGGTGGTATGACCCGCCAACTGGCAATGCACTGTACATTGACCACCCATGATAACAGTACGATTGAGCTCTGCCTTGCCCGCAGTCACGAACAGTTCGTAAACCGGGAGCGCAAGGAGCAGCTGCAACAAGCACTAAACGATCACTTTGCCGATACCATATCATTACAGATCATCGTTGGTGACGGTGACACTGACAACCCAATGCAGATTCAGCAGCAACTATTGGCAAAACAGCAGCAGGCTGCAGAGCAGTCCATTCAGAGCGATCCTTTTGTGCAGGCCATGCAACAAACATTTTCTGCTAAAATCACTCCAGAGAGCATCAGTTCAATCGGATAACAGCACAACGGCTTATCAAGCCACGAATCGTTGGTTATAATGCGACCACCCTTAAACAAAGTACGATGAGGAAACAATGAGCAATCCAATGAATCAACTAATGAAACAAGCGCAACAGATGCAAGCTGACATGCAGAAAGCGCAAGAAGATCTGGCCAATATGGAGGTCAACGGTCAAGCTGGCGGTGGTATGGTAACGGTGGTGATGACAGGTCGCCATGATGTGAAACGTGTCAATATTGATGACAGCCTGATGTCTGATGACAAAGAGATGCTGGAAGACCTGCTGGCAGCCGCAGTTAACGATGCCGTGCGCCAAATCGAAAAAACCTCTCAGGAGAGAATGTCTGGCATGACAGCGGGTATGAATCTGCCTGCGGGCATGAAGTTCCCTTTCTAGATCTCATGGCACTCTCCCCACTGATTCGTCGCCTGATTGAAGACCTTCGCTGCCTGCCTGGGGTTGGCCCCAAGTCGGCGCAGCGGATGGCATTTCAACTCCTTGAGCGTGACCGCAACGGTGCACGTCGCCTCGCTGACACGCTGCTGCAATCAGCGGAGAAGATTGGTCACTGCACACAATGCCGTACCCTCTGTGAAACAGAGCTCTGCACCATATGCTGTGATCAGCGCCGTGACAGCCGTTTGATTTGCGTGGTTGAAACACCCGCTGATGTGGTCGCACTGGAGCAGTCATCCGGTTACCGGGGGCGCTATTTTGTGCTGATGGGCCACCTCTCACCGCTGGATGGCATTGGACCGAATGATATTGGGCTTGATCTGCTTGCCGAGCAGCTGAAATCAGATGAGGTGAATGAAGTTATTCTGGCAACCAACCCAACGGTTGAGGGAGAGGCAACGGCACACTTTATTCACGACATGGTGCAACGCCTGGGCATTACAAGCTCCCGTATCGCCTTTGGTGTGCCACTGGGCAGTGAATTGGAATATACCGACAGCGAGACCCTCTCGCGTGCGCTTCAAGGGCGGCAACCTTTTTAACTCTCCTCAATCCAAGAATTTATTCACCAATAATTGACTCTTTTCAACCAGCGCCTGAAAATTCTGAAAAGCGTAGTGGTCTAATTGACACGACGGCACCCGCCGATCAGCATAAAAAATACCGTGTGGTTTGCCCCGAACATAAAATCCATAGGCAAAAAAGCTATGTGTCCGGTTTATTTTTTTCAGGGTGTTGGGGATCGTATCTGGCATTCGCTCCCACATTGCCGTGGTTACCCACATCGAAGATTGCTGATCCAGCAAGGCATTGAAAACAGAGTCATGCCCCAGATCCACATTCAGTAAATTAAATGAGACATCACGGTCAGCACCGGCGCTATAGCGTGCCTGCAGACAATCGGTTTCAGAAACAACTGTGGCATACATTACTCGATTCAAACCAACCGCATCGTGTAACAGATGAACCGTCTGGTCGAGCAGATCAGCGAGCGAAAAGTCACCGTCATCTGGCCCCCTTTTAATGTAGCGATCCAAAAAAGAGAGCAAAGGGATACGCGGAGCAATGCAGATACCGTCGTGATCATTCGAAGCGGAGCCATTCGCCCGCACAGCACCACTCTCATCTGAGTTTGTTTCAAGCGAATCATCCACATCAAGCAGACCATCCCAGTCAACTAACGCCTCATCAAACAGTACGCCATACGGCCTAGCCACTTTCAAACAGTTATTATGAACAATATATAACCGCTCCATCACCTCCTCTGGCTCACGCCCAAGAAACTGCCCAATGTGTACCAAGTTATCTGTGACCGCTCGACGGTTATCACCACTGGCTGCGGCGTAACTCAGCTGCTCTGCCATCACCACGCCCCGCAAACGAACCTGACTCGCGGCCGCCACCTGCATCGCATCGCTCACCGCCTCAGGCATATTCCACTTTCGAGCCAAAGCATACGATAAAGCATTTTGAGTAAAACCAAACACCAGATACTCCATCTCGTCTGGCGTGAGGCCCCGGCTGCGCAGCAAAGCATCAACAGTATGCATGCCACCCGGTGCCAATAACCACATGGCCAACCCACCCACACTGCGCAGTAAACCCGCCAAATAGAGTTCACCAGGCACCAGATCATTTCGCATCATAGCGATTTCACACGAAACCAATGCACTGTGCAACGCATGCCCGTAAGCCTGAAGCAATTTTGAACTCAGCTTGTCCGGCAGATCTTCAACCGATTGGCTATTAGCGGCAATGTCACGAATATTGCTGATCCCCAACATCATCGCCGCATATTCAAGTGTTGTCAGTCGGTGATTAAGATGACCACGGGCATGGGTATTTACATGGTGAATAACGTTAATCGCCATCCCCACATCATTTTCCAGGATATCGGTCACCACCTCATTACTGAGACTCGCCTCATCTTCAAAGCGCACTTTGGTATGCTGAAGTACCGGAAAATTCAAGGTACCAATTTTCTCCAGCCACTTGTGCAGGCGTTCTTTCATTGCAGCTCCTATCGCCGATACTCATCAACAAGCTTACGTTATCGGCTGGTTGCCCGTAGTTATTTAACCGCATGAAATACCGAGGGAATAGCCACTCTCTGCTTTTCAAGCTAGCAGGCTGTCGGATTTAGGGAGTGGTAGCGAAAGAAAGCTATTTTGAGTCCATTTGTTTGATCATTTGGGGCGAATATTGAGCATATTCAACGAAAAGGATCAGGGAAATGGGCCAAAATTGATTTTTCGCAGTAGATTCTTCCTAAGTCCGACAGTCTGCTAGACTACTCCCTCAGAGACAGAGGTTAAAGATTAGCGACCTATTGCCGAAGCTCAACTAGCGAACAATCGAATGCGGCCAGTTAACATCCAGTGCCATCATAACAACAGGTGACTATGTACTCCACGCAACCACAATCGCAAGATGCCCTCCTCCATAAACACGCCCCCATGGTAAAACGTATCGCATACCACTTAGCCGCTCGACTGCCCTCGTCAGTCATGGTTGATGACTTGATTCAAGCCGGTATGATTGGCCTGCTTGATGCCAGTAAAAACTACGACTCCACCCAGGGTGCAAGCTTTGAAACCTACTCATCCATTCGCATTCGCGGTGCCATGCTGGATGAACTACGCCGAAATGATTGGGCACCCAAATCAGTACACCGTAAAAACCGCGACATCATGAACGCAGTTAAAGAGATCGAAAGCACAACTGGCCAAGATGCTAAAGATGATGAAATTGCCAACCACATGGGCATTTCACTGGATGAATATTACAAAATATTGCAAGACGCCAGCACCTCAAAAATATTTAGCCTGGATGAGTTAGAGCTGGATGACGGCGCAGTCAGCCGAAGTGTATCCAGCAACACCCGCACAGAACCGCTGGAACAACTGCAACGTGAAGAGACAAAACAGCTCCTTGCCAACACAATCGACACACTACCCGAGCGGGAAAAACTGGTTATCACCCTCTACTACAACTCCGAATTAAACTTGCGTGAAATCGGCTCTGTTCTAGGTGTAAGTGAATCCCGGGTCAGCCAGATAATGAGCCAGGCAATCATACGCCTTAAATCACGCATACAATCACATTGAGAACAGCCTGAACAGACGACAATTGCTTTATATTGCCCCCGATTCGTCTCAAAAATCGTCACAATAGAGTCACAATCCCGAAATAGTCAGAGACGCCTTAATGCCTGTTACCGCACACACACACAAACATTTTTTCAACCAGACCCGACTGCATGAAACCAACTACCGCCTACTACAGCAGCTATTGGGTGATCTGGAACAGATAGACCCACACTGCCACTTTGAGCTACTTAAAAATAGCGCGCTACACATCGAAATCAAAGAAAAGCACCGTTACACAACCATGATCACCTTAACGCTCACACTGCCCCACCTCGCCCCCTTCAATACAAACCTAACCATTGAGGCCCGCATCTATCACGACGCCCATGTCGTTGAGGTCAGCCACTATCAGCAACATGGCCGTTTCGCGGTGCAGTGTGATATACCCAACCGTCACGGTTATCACCTTGATGAGAAGCAGCAAGCGAATAAAATGCTGCAAGAGTCCCTTCGCTACTCACTGCGTCTTTTACGACGTTGAACGCCCTTAAATATTGTTTGGAATCATTGTGGCAAGGAAAGACCTGGCCATATGCCGTTACCGGCGATTAATCTGAAAAAAGGGTTTTGCCCCCGATGCCAGCAAGTTACGTAAATATTTATTTAATATCAAAAGCTTATGGAGCTATTTATTTTGTAGTGTTACTTTTCCTACTTGACAGGAACTTTCTAAGTCCGACAGTCTGCTAATAGTCCCAATAAATATGCCGGTAGCATCCAAATGAGGAAAAATTCAGGGAAAGTCAGAAGCCGCAGGTAAACCGCTCTGCTCAATCGATAGATGGCTTAATATCCGTTACAGGTTTAGTGAATAATTGCATTGTAGTGACGAGAAACATCTCCGATATGCAGCCAAGATCCGTGGAGCTGTACAACCCTTGGGATGATAATGTCTAACGAGGCAAAGCACTGCACCCGACTACGATATTTGCACTCCTATTTTGAATAACTTAAGCTGACTCCTTTGGTTTATCTCCCCACACATCCATAGCAGGCGCTGCCACAGATGCCGAACAGCAAACAAACCACCTGGGACAACGCATGTTAGCCGCAAATAAAGAACAGCAATTAAACCTTATCGCAAAGCGTTGGCCACAGCTGGCAGATGAGCTCTCCCGCACAACACCGGAAACAGATATAACGATAGACAGTTCAGGTAATCACCCTGCACTTTGTGTGAATGAGATTCATCTCGCCAGTATTTATAGTCGCCAGCAGGTGACCGCTATCCAGACCTGCCACCTCACCGACTCATGCGACAGTATCACCGTTTACGGTGTCGCCCAGGGTGAGTTGATCAAGGTGCTCTTGGCGCGAAAAAATATTCGGCAGATCAAAGTTGTTATTTTGAATGCAGCTCTTTTCATCGCCACACTGGATTACATCAATCACAGTAAATGGCTGAAAGAGAAGAAAGTCACCCTGGTACTTGGTAAGAGCCTGTCCGGCATCGACAGCGGTGAAACATGCTGCATTGAGCCCGCCTGCCTAAAGCTACCTGACGAGGAGAGCCGCTGGCTTGTGGACTGTCTGCTCATCGATCTATCCAGCTCATTTGCTAATAATCTTTTAAGTAACGATGGTAAGCGAGGGCAGCAGATTCAGCAAAACCTCCCGTACATTACTGCTGATGGAGATGTGGCTGACTATTTCGATACAAGCAGTGAAAAGACATTTTTTGTCGCCGGTACCGGCCCCTCCCTGGAGCAGAGCTTCTCGCGACTGAAAGAGCGCGACCCAAACAGCATCCTGATTGCGGTCGATACGGCGGTCAAATCACTCTATGAACAGGGAATAAAAGCAGACTTTGTGGTGTCGATTGATATGCACCCACACATTGCAAAGTGGTTGGATTTCCCAATGGATGATCACTTCAAGCACCACACCCCGCTCATCTATTTTCCTGACATAGCCAAGGAGACAATTGAGCAGTGGCAAGGCCCCCGCTATGTTGCCTACACTATTTACAACCCCTACCACCAGCAACTGATGCAATCGATTCCCAAAGGTACTCTTTTTTCCGGCGGTAGCGTTATCCACCCGGCGATAGACTTGGCGGCCAAGATGGGGGCAAACAAGATTGTTATCTGTGGTGCCGACTTCTCTTTTCCCAACAATAAATACCATGTAAAAGGGTCGCTACAGGAGAACTTCAGTGAAAAAATCATGGATTCTAAATACCGCATTGTTAACGGCCACGGTCTAAAGCAAGCCACCAATTTGCAGTTCATCCAATACCTGAGACATTTAGTGACCTATATTGAGGAGCATAATAATATTAAATTCTACAATGCCTCTCGCAATGGTGCGCATATTGCCGGCTGTGAATATCTGGATGAAAAAATATGAATAAAACCGTCACTTACACCTTGGATCAGCTGATTTTCAAATGTTGTGCAAAATTGATATTTGCACAAAACCGGGAGGGAATGGCGATTTACCGCTGGATATTGCATGTATTGCAGTACGAAATGGGCAGAAAGATGGATGCCTTTGGTATTAAAGAGGTCACATTATTACAAAAAATAATGAATACTCAACAGCGAGAAGACTATCTCTACCTGACGGATATTCTGCAATATGAGCTACCAAAAACGGGGGGGTTCAGGTCAATTATTGAAGGAAACAAAACACGCTACCAGTTTCCTGATTATGGTGGCCGTGATGAAGCTCCCCCTGAGCAGGCAAAAACATCAACCGATGAACAGGGCAATCGGGTGGTCAGTTTTTAAGCTGATGACCTGTACCCCGCAAACACTTCAGTAGATGGTTCACGATACTCGCTTACCAAGCACCCGCTGCAATGCAACCGTGAAGGCATCAAAGTCCACCGGCTTACAAACCACCTCGATACCATCAACCTGTTTAAGCAGTTCCAGCACCTCTTTTGCACTGAATCCGGTACAAACCACAGCGGGAAGGCTGGGCTTGATCTCTCGCATTTTCGCTATCATTTCGTGGCCCAGCAGGCCCGGCATTGCCTGATCAGAAACCAGTAGATCGATTTCATTATGGTGCGACTCAAAATAGGCCAGCGCCTGATGGCTATCAAAAAACACCTTGGGCTGTAATCCAATCGATTCCAGCTGATGCTGGATCATGGTGGCAACCGATTCTTCGTCATCCACCACCATCACTCGGGTATTGGTTGGGATTTCAGTGATCGGGATCACTGTCTCTTCAGGCGTGTTGGATTCAATATTTTGAATAACTTCCGGAATCGGGAAATAGAGTTCAAAGCAGGTGCCTTGACCAATCTGCGAGGTGACACAGAGGTGACCATCATGGCGGTGAACCAGGCCATGAACCATCGACAATCCCATCCCGGTTCCCTTGCCCACCTCCTTGGTGGTGAAGAAGGGTTCAAATATAGAGAACAGTTGCTGCTCGGGAATACCAGAGCCAGTATCCTTGATTTTAACCACTGCATAGTGCCCACTGAAGTAACGCTGACAGGATGAACAGAGCTGACCATCCACCTCAGCATGTTGCAAGGCGACATCAATACTCCCCTTTTCACCCACTGCATCCCGTGCATTGATGACCAGATTAGTGATAATTTGGTGCAACTCAACCGAGGTTCCTCTAATCAGTGGCACCGCATCATTATCCAGTTCGCTATTAATCACAATGGAAGGCGGAATTGTCGATTTCAGCATCTTTAAGCTATCCACCACCAGATGTTGAAGATCCAGAACTTCCATATCCGGATTTTTATCACGACGGCTATATACCAGCATCTGCTGAACCAAATCTCTGGCCCTCAAACCAGCTTTTTCAATCTCACTCAAATAGTTGCTGATATTAGTCTGGTCAGGCAGTGCCATGGTTTTTGCTAATTCGGTATAACCTAAAATAGCCGCCAACATATTGTTGAAATCATGGGCAATTCCACCGGTCAACTGACCAATAGCTTGCAATCGTTGTGATTGTTTCAGCTGTATTTCGAGCGTTTTACGCTCATTTTCCATGTAAATACGCTCAGTAATATCCTGCATAGTTGCCACAATTTTAGGGCTGCCAGATTCCGTATCCAGCTTTGCCTTGGTTGTGATATTGCGAATATCCCCTTCCAAATCAAATCGGTACTCCAGGTTACAGACACCGCCGATTTTCTTTAGTTGCTCAATCGCATTGCGAACCATTTCACGATCATCAACATGAATAGCTTGATATAAAAGATCGGGCGATGCCTCCACCTCATCGGGCTGATAACCTAACATTCGATAGAGCTGTGCAGACCAAACCTGATATTTTTCATCAAGAAACCATTCACAGCTACCCAGCTGTGCAATTTCTTGAGCTTGATCGAGGTTCAAGGCACTGGCAGAGAGCTGATGTTCCACCATCTCTTTGTCACTCTGGGTTCGCATCAAAAACAGACCTGCGGCAATCTCCCCGACCAGTTTATTTAAAATACTAACCTCTTCATCGCCAAAGGCATCAGGATCGGTGGAAACCAACTGCAGATGACCAAGCACTTGCTGCTGATTCATTATCGGCAATGCAATCAATGCGTAATAACCCGCCTTTGCATATTGGTACCACGGCGAATTTTTTGGGAAACGCTCAAGATGCTGATAAACAACCATCTCACCATTCAAAAGACCTTGTTCGCTCAGTGTTGGTAATGTGTCGATAGTCACCGGTTTGCCGTTGGCAGTTAACGTCACCGCATTAATCACGCCATCGATTGTGAGATCATAGATGTCAATCCAGGCCGCATCATAGCAGTGACGACAACTCAACCCATCGGTAATTGCTTGCGCCCAAAGATGTTCATCATGATGGCTGCCGCTGAGGCTCTGCATCTCTGCCAATGCAGTTAACGCACGATTTGAGCGGCTCAACTTTTTTTCATTCATTTTTTGGTGGGTAATATCAGTTTGAATTGACAGGAAACGCTCAGGTATCTTTTCTCTGTCTAAAAATGGGACCACGGTTGTGGCAACCCAGTAGAGGCTCCCATCTTTTCGACGACCCGGCAGGTCACCATGCCAGACACTCCCTTGTTGAGCCTCCCGTTTGAGATCGTCAAAACATTCACCACTATAGTTAGGCGGTCTCAAAAGAGTAATTGATTGACCAATAAGCTCCGCCTCGGTGTACTGACTACAACGACACAACGCCTCATTAACCGAGACGATCACCCCGGCCTTATCAGCCTCAAGTACCAAGGAGTGCTCATCTAGCGCACGCTGTTTAAAAATAAGTTCACTGTTGTTTTTACGCAGCTGTTCATTCACCTCTTCAAGGCTATCGCGTGAACAGCGAAGGGTGTCAACCATGCGATCCAGGGTATGGGAAAGGTCAGACAATTCATCACTGCCTTTTAGCGCCGCCTGGTGCTCCCAGTCACCTTCAGAAATTCTAACCGCGCTGCGATGTAGCGATTTAATCGGGCGAAAAATAATATTACTGAGATAAATAGCGGCAATAATGATGAGTACTAGGCTAAACACCAGAGAAGCCAGCAAAAAGTAACCCGATGAGGTAACCGCACCATACGCCTCATCTTGGCTGATTTCGGTCACCAGCGTCCACTTCGCTTCTCCGATATTGATACAGTGGGACGAACCAAGCACCATCTCACCAAGATAATTTTGCCAGCGCCCTTCAATCGATTTTCCCTGCTGGGAACAGCTGACTACCGGCAGCGTATCGATCACTTGGTGACTCAACGTCTGTTCAATACCCTCAATGTCATTAATCAAATAACCCTGTTGGCTCACCAAATAGGTAGTGCTGTTATCATGCAGATGGGAGAGTTCATAAGTATGGTGGTCATATTTCATACCCGCTGGGTGAGAGATAGCGGACTCATTCAGCAGATCAACCTTGTAGCGAATCTGCAAATATCCGCCACGTTCTCCTCCCACAAGACGCGAGGAGATAGGCTGAAAAAAGTCGAGCACATCACCACCACTCCCAACATGGTGGATTGCAAGATAAGGCCATTGGCTAACCGAGCGAAGTTTGTCCAAAAGGGGCGTCACCCGCGACTGCATATCGGATGTCGAGGCGACCAGTTGGCCATTGAAACGATAGGCACTGATGAATACAATCCGCGAATCAAGCGGCAGTTTATTTAATTTAAGGTGTTCGCTGAGCACAACAGAAAGTCCATCACTGCCCGTCTGCTCTACTTGATCCCGAATAAATCCATCTGAGCTGAAATCGACAATATGGGTATAAAGTTCTTTGAGGTAGATGAGTAGTTCACTCTCTTTCAACAGCCCCTGTCTTTCCAGGTTGCCGAGTGCCTGTTGCTCCAAAAGATCACGGGTATGTATGAAGTTGACATAGCCGACAACCAGTGCCGGGAACAATGCAACCAGAAAAATAATCAGCAGTAGACGGTGTCGAATCCTCATTAGCGCACTATTTCCTTATGGAAGCTTTGAACAAGTCTGCGTTGGTTAAATTTAGGCTGATATAAAATAATCATGACGTGTTCAGAGCTTCCTTAATGTCATCCTCTGACTTATAGCGACAACAAAACGCCTAACAAAACCCGGGTATCAATATATTTAGTAACTATTCAGCGTGTTTAGATTTTGTCTCAAATCGAGGCATTTTCGCACGGAAAGAGGGAGCATATAGGGCATATGTAACTGAATTGAGTACGAAAATAACGAAGAGTTGAGGAAAAAGATGAATATACTGAGTAGTTACTATATTTATTACTATCGGGAGCCTCTCATAAAACAGCTAAAACGACCCCTAAAAAAAGCCCGTGGCATCATCAATACCACGGGCTTCCTTTTTTAAAAAATAGCTTAACTCAACATATTCACTGATCAAAGGGATGGCGCAATACAATGGTCTCTGCACGATCCGGCCCAGTTGAAATAATATCAATGGGCGCTTCGCAGATCTCTGCCAGGCGTTTCAAGTAAGCACGCGCATTTTCTGGCAGCGCATCAAAACTTGTTACGCCAAAGGTTGTTTCGCTCCAGCCCGGTAGCTCTTCATAAATGGGTTTACAGTGAGCAATGGCATCAGCACCAGATGGTGGAGTCTGACGAATTTCACCATTGAACTCATAACCGGTACAAAGGGCAATAGACTCCAAGCCATCCAGTACGTCCAACTTGGTAATGCAGAGGCCGGTCATGCCATTAATCTGAATCGCACGACGCAGGGCGACACCATCGAACCAGCCACAGCGACGCTTACGTCCGGTGGTTGCACCGAATTCATGCCCTTTAATACCCAAGTGGTTACCCACTTCATTATCCAGCTCTGTCGGAAAAGGCCCCTCTCCCACGCGGGTGGTATACGCCTTGGTGATACCGAGTACATAATTGATATTAACCGGCCCGACACCCGACCCAGTGCAGGCGCCACCGGAGGTGGTATTGGATGAAGTGACATAGGGGTAGGTACCGTGATCAATATCCAGCAATGTACCTTGGGCCCCTTCAAACAGTACGTTTTCACCCGCTTTACCCATTTGATGAAGTGTTTCGGTCACATCTGCAACCATTGGTTTGATCTCTTCGGCCATCGCCAACACATCATCTAGCGTCGACTGATAATCAACCTCATCGACGTGAAAATAGTTTTTAAGCATGAAGTTGTGATATTCCATCACCTCTTTCAATTTAGCGGCAAATCGATCCGGCTGAAAAAGGTCACCAATACGTAAGCCACGACGGGCAACTTTATCTTCATAGGCGGGCCCGATTCCTCGTCCGGTGGTACCGATCTTTTTAGCACCACGTGTCACTTCACGGGCTTGATCCAATGCGATGTGATAAGGCATTATCAGCGGACATGAGTCACTGATTTTAAGCCGCTCACGGGCGGGAATGCCCTGCGCTTCCAACATACGAATTTCTGTCAACAACGCATCCAAAGCAACCACTACGCCGTTACCGATCATACACAGGACATTGTCGCGCAGAATACCTGATGGAATCAGGTGCAATACGGTTTTTTCACCGCCGATGACCAAGGTGTGACCTGCATTGTGACCGCCTTGAAAGCGGGTAACCGCATTCGCTTGATCGGTCAGCAGATCAACGATCTTCCCCTTTCCTTCATCTCCCCACTGGGAGCCAATTACCACAACATTTTTGCTCATGTTAACTGTTCTCTGCCTCTATTACCGTCCAACTCTCTTTTTGCTTGACCAACACTCGGTCGCACGCCATTTCATTCGCACCTGCCTGCTGTCCCGGCAACGCCTCAATTACGCGTTCCCCCTGGACTCGCAAGTCATTGATCGCTTCACGTAATGCCGGATCATTGCCGTAGGGGGCAAAAATTGCACTGACATTGTGAAGGTTGCTATCAAGCTGAGCGACCATCTGTTTCAGATCAGCACTGAAACCTGTCGCCGGCCGTGCACGGCCAAATGCCTTGCCAATATCATCATAACGACCACCCTGAGCCAGGGCCTGGGAGCAACCCGGCAGGTAAGCCGCAAATACCACGCCAGTGTGGTAGTTAAAACCACGCAGCTCGGCAAGATCAAAATGCAACAGACTACCGGGATTGCGTTGCATCACCTGCTCTGCGATGGTAGCGACATTATCAATCGCACGGTGTACCACATCACTCGCCTTCGCCAGCACCACTCGGGCACGCTCAATCACCTCGACACTGCCATTCAAATCGGCCAGAGCTAGAATCATTTCAGAGAGATCATCGTCAAGAGAGCTGCTAGCGATATATTCGCCGATTTCTGGTTTTGATTTTCGCTGTAGCGCATCGAACAGCAACTGCTCTTGATCATCGGTTAAGCCCGCCTGTTGAGACAAACCACGGAAAATACCCACATGCCCAATATCAACAGAAACACCTTCCAGACCCACCTCTGAGATCATATCGAGCATCAGGCAAAGCACCTCTACATCGCTCTGTGCACCGGCATGTCCGTATAATTCAGCACCAATCTGCAACGGTGAGCGAGAGTTGCCCTGCTCGGCACGGGTGTGTAGCACACTGCCCATGTAGCAGAGTCGGGTGGGTGTTTCACGGCGAAGTTGATGGGCATCGATTCGAGCCACCTGGGGTGTCATATCGGCCCTTAGCCCCATCAGGCGGCCGGTGTGCTGATCAATTAGTTTGAAGGTTTGCAGATCGAGGTCATGGCCGGTACCCACCAGCAGTGAGTCCAGATATTCGATAAGCGGAGGCATCACCAGTTCATAGCCACAGCTGTGAAAAAGATCAAGCAGTTGGCGACGCAACTGCTCCAGATATTCAGCCTGTTTTGGTAACAAGCCTTCCACGCCCTCAGGCAGTAGCCAACGATCGGTCATAGGTTGTTGAGTCATGATTAATCTAAAATTTCTTGAGGCGCACATGATAGCCTGTAAGGCCTTTGACTGACAGGGTTATCTCACCAAATAGAGCAATAAAACCCCAATCCCCATACTGAGAAGACCGGTTCCCCTCAGTGACCGATTATCCATCTCAGCAAGTGCGGCCCAGGCACGACGCATTCCGTTTGGGTTGACAAAGGGTAGAATACCTTCGATAACCAGCACCAATGCCAGAGCAACAAACAGTTCATTCCACATTTCCAACTCCTTAGGAACGATCACGAAATAACTTCTACATTCTGATTTGCTCTTTTACCCCAGTTCAAACAATCTCAATCGTTACGTAGGCCAGGCTATGCGCCTCTTGAGATCGTTTGAACTGGAGCAAAATTTCTGCGTCATTATTGCATAAGTTATTCCGTGCTCGCTCCTTAAAACAACAAAGCCGGGACACCCTCTATAGGTGCCCCGGCCATGTGATAACTGCGTTATTGACCTTTCGAATTCATCATGTAACGGAAAAATTCACTGTTAGGATCAATAACCATTATGTCACCTTTGTCGGCAAAGGTTTTAGTGTAGGCATCCAGGCTACGATAAAGCGAGTAGAACTCCGGATTTTTGCTGTACGCTTTTGCATAGATCTCAGAAGCTTTAGCATCACCCTCACCTCGCAGTTGCTCAGAATCACGAAAGGCTTCGGCTAAAAGAATAGTACGCTCACGTTCTGCTTCAGCCCGGATACGTTCACCCGCCTCAGCACCTTGTGATCGCAGCTCTTTCGCCACCCGTTGACGCTCAGCTTCCATACGACGGTAAACCGAATCAGAGATATCAGCTGACAGATCAATACGTTTGATACGCACCTGAACCACATCAATACCAATTTCATCGGCCTGCTTGGAGGCTTTAGCACTGATGATATCCATCACCTGGCTACGCTCACCCGAGATAACTTCCTGCATAGTACGTTTACCAAACTCATCCCGCAGGCCATCTTTGATAATCTGCGACAACAGCAGGTTGGCACGGCGAATATCTCCACCACCGGTTGCAGTATAGAAGCGAGCCACATCGGCGATGCGCCATTTGATGAAAGCGTCTACCTCAACATTCTTTTTCTCACTGGTGAGATAGCGCTCCGGTGGCGCATCCAGGGTTTGGATACGTGCATCAAAGTGACGAATTGTATTGATAAATGGAATTTTAAAGTGAAGACCTGGCTCGATATTGCCCTCTTTAATTTCACCCAACTGCAGCAAGATAGCGCGCTGGTATTCAGCCACGGTATAAGTACAGGAGATCACTCCGACCACAATGGCGGCCACACCCGCCAAAAACATTGAACTCTTCTGCATTAGCGCTCTCCTCGGCCACGTACAACATCACGAACACGACTCTCTACACTATTCATCGTCTGTTGATTAATGCCACTAGAGAAGTTTTGCGGTACGGTGAAATTAGTACTCGCTCCCTGCTGCATCAATCGATCAAGCGGCAAATACATCAGGCTGTTACCTTGCTCAACACTGATCATGATTTTGCTGGTATTGGTTAATACCGTTTGCACCGCATCAATATAGAGACGTTCACGTGTCACCTCAGGTGCCCGCTCATACTCTTTCAGAACCTGGGTAAAACGACTCGCCGCACCTTCAGCCTCTGCAATAACACGCGCTTTGTAACCACTCGCCTCTTCTAACTGACGTGCTGACGCACCACGAGCCTTGGGAATGATGTCATTGGCATAAGCCTCTGCTTCGTTCTTATAACGCTGTTCATCCTCACGTGCTTTCACCGCATCGGCAAATGCGTGCTGCACCTGCTCCGGTGGCTGGGCATCCTGAAGGTTGATACTGGTAACAATCAAACCAGTTTCGTAAAAGTCCAGTACGCCTTGCATCTGCTCATGAACCTGCTCGGCAACTTCACGACGACCTTCGGTCAATACAAAATCCATCTTGCTGTTACCCACCGTCTCACGTAGAACACTCTCGGTTATTTCGTGCAGGGTCTTATCCGGGCTCACAACGTTAAAGACGTAATCACTGGCGCTCTTCACCTGGTACTGAACCGCCAGCTGAATATCAACAATATTCTCATCCTGGGTTAGCATCAATGACTCACGGTTGCGTGAACTATCGCCACGGCCTTCTGACCGGTAACCAATCTCTGCGATACGAGTCTGTTCCACATCAACACGGATCACACGACCAATCGGACGAGGTGGCACAAATTGCAGACCTGGCTTAAGGGTGTCATCGTATTTACCAAATACCATCACCACGCCACGTTCAGCAGGCTGAATGATGTGCACCGAGTCGTAGAGAGCCCAGCCAATAACAGCGACGAGTAGCAGCACAACTAATCCGCCGCCCACACCGTCACTTCCGCCGCCAGCACTGTCACCACTGCCTTTGTTACCACCACCAAAGATACTGTTCAGTTTCTCTTGAAACTTACGCAGTACCTCATCAAGATCGGGTGGCCCCTGATTTTTGTTCCCGCCGCGATTACCCCACGGGTCTTGCTGACCACCACCCGGTTCATTCCAGGCCATAAATTTCTCCACTTTAAAATTATTACAAAAAAATATTCAGTCACTCACTTGAACCGTTCATGAATTCAGCTAAAGAAGCGAGGCGTATGTCGGTCGCTCTCTTCGCTTGAATTTGTGCGAAACCACACCCCAACACTATGAATCATTCAGACGAAGGCAGAAGTCTAAGAGTCTTGCCTCACGATAGCAAGTGATTGTGGCCCATCAGCTAAAATCATCGTCTCATCAAGTAGTGTCTGACGCTTTAACTGCTCAAACGCTCTTTCATCCATTTCAATTTCAAGGTACCACTCACCTTGCTGACCAAATTTCTCGCTCCGAACTGCCTCCAGGTCAAATAGTCGGGCTCTTAATCGACCCGCATCCGGGGGAAGATTCAGCCAGTGGTGAACCCGCTGATCGCGGAACTGTTCGGCAATTGCTTCCAACAGGAGCTCCATCCCCACATCGGCCTGGGCAGAAACCCAAACACGACGAACGTTGCCGTGTTCATCCCGATCAATTCGTGGCGGCTCGCCGTCCAGCAGATCAATTTTATTGAATACCTCAATCTGCGGAACTGTTGATGCATCAATCTCTTTTAGAACCTCATTAACCTGCTCGATCATGGTGTGGCGTTCCGCACTGTGGGCATCAATAACATGCAGTAGCAGGTCAGAGTTTCGGCTCTCTTCCAGAGTTGATTGAAATGCCGCAATTAGATCGTGGGGCAAGTGGCGAATAAAGCCAACCGTATCAGCCAAAACCACAGCACCTGTTTGCGGCAACTCAAGACGCCTGAAGGTAGGGTCCAGCGTCGCAAACAGCTGATCGGCCGCATAGACGCCTGAATTGGTCAAATTATTAAACAGTGTTGATTTACCGGCATTGGTATAGCCGACCAAAGAGATAGTTGGTAATTCTGCCCTCTGGCGTGCTTTACGACTCTGTTTTCGGCGACGCTGCACCTTGTCTAGCCGCTTGTTCAACTGCTTTATACGCTCATTCAGCAGACGACGATCTGTCTCTAGCTGGGTTTCACCGGGGCCTCGCAAACCAATCCCACCCTTTTGGCGTTCCAGGTGAGTCCAGCCACGAACCAACCGGGTAGAGAGATGTTTAAGTTGGGCCAATTCAACCTGCAAACGCCCCTCATGCGAGTGAGCACGTTGTGCAAAAATATCCAGAATGAGACCGGTTCGATCCAGCACCCGGCACTCCAGCATCGCCTCAAGATTACGCTCCTGGCTGGGCGCCAGGGCGTGATTAAATAACACCACATCCGCCGCTTCGGCAAGTACCACCTCGGCGATCTCTGCCACCTTGCCAGTGCCAACATAATACTTTGGATCAAACTTGCGACGAACACCCGTGACAATGGCGACGGGCTCTGCACCGGCGGAGACAACAAGCTCATGAAATTCGTTTAAATTTTCGTCACCGGTGTCGCCAGCAATATCGATATGAACCAATACTGCACGCTCACCCGCCTTGGGGCGTTCAAACAAGCGCTACCCCTACATCAATATGAGAAAAATCTATTTTAGTGATCACCATCACTCTCCTCTTGGGCTGCATTCGCCATTGGCATCTTCACTGCGCGTGAAGGGACAACGGTCGAAATCGCGTGTTTGTAAATCATCTGATTGACACTGTTTTTCAGCAAAACAACAAATTGATCAAACGAGTCAATTTGACCCTGTAGTTTAATTCCGTTGACCAGGTAGATGGAAACTGGAATACGCTCTTTACGTAGCGCATTCAAAAAAGGGTCTTGTAAGGATTGCCCTTTACTCATTTGTTTTCTCCTTATATTTATAATTAGCCCGGATACTTCATAACGCTAAACGAAATATGAATTATTCGAGTTAGGGATGTAGAAGAAGTTAAAGTGCCATTAATTACGCCGAATTGTTGTTCACCCTATCTAGGCCGGTATTGGGCGCATAGTGAGCTATGCAACGAATAGCGGCCTAGATTAGAGTGGGCAAAAAGACAAGTAAGTGCGGTATTTTAATAAATTCTACATCCCTTAGGACGAGGCTACTCGCTATCCCTGCTCAAATTCTCTGCTAGCAGCCAAATCGACTACCCAACACAAAAAACGTCATCTCCGCACATCAGCAGTGCTTCTTGCACCATACCACTATATAGTGGCCGTCTTCAAAAAATTCAAGAGCCTCTCAAACATCCCCTCTTCCAGCGGATCATAAACACGCAAATCCTGCTCCGAACGCAGCCATGTCATCTGTCGCTTTGCCAATTGGCGGGTAGCGCTCACGCCCTTATCCCGCATCGCATCATAATCATAAAGGCCATTCAGGTATTCCCATATCTGGCGATATCCGACACAGCGCATCGACGGTAATGAAAGATTCAATGCCGGGTTCTCCCGCAACATTGCCACCTCATCGACAAAGCCCTCTCCTAACATCTGATCAAAACGGCGTGCCACACGATCTCGCAACCATTGCCGGTCGCTGGGCACCAGTCCCAACTTGGTTACCCGATAAGGAAATTCACACTGTTTTTGCTTTGCCATTAACGCGGTCATGCTCTCGCCGCTGATCTCATACACCTCAAGCGCCCGCTGAAGACGCTGGGGATCATTGGGGTGAATGCGTGCCGCTGCGGTTGGATCAATAGTGGTTAAACGATCATGCATCCACTGCCAACCCATTTCGGCGGCCTGCGCTTCAAGACGCAGACGGACTTCAGCGTTAGCCGACGGCAGCTCTGACAACCCATATTGCAAGGTACGGTAATAGAGCATCGTGCCACCCACCAACAGCGGTATACGACCTACGGCAGTAATTTCTGCCATCTCACGTAAAGCATCATTGCGAAAGTCAGCAGCAGAGTAACGTTCTATCGGGTCAAGAATATCAATCAGGCGGTGGGGAGCAGACAACTGCTCCTCCGCACTCGGTTTAGCGGTACCAATATCCATACCACGGTAGATCATGGCTGAGTCAACACTGATGATCTCGCAGGGAAGTGAAGCGAGCAGTTGCATCGCCACATCGGTCTTCCCGGAAGCGGTTGGCCCCATCAGGAAAATGGCAGCGGGCAGCGGAGTAGTATCACCCATCATGACAGGTACATTGCCAACACCATTGCATCCTCTCGGCCACTCTTGGCAGGGTAGTAGTTTTTACGAATACCCACTTCGTTAAAACCCACTCGATCATAAAGATGTCGGGCGATTTCATTAGAGATTCGCACCTCTAAAAAAACAGTCTCAACCTTTTTCTCTCTTGATAGACCAATCATATAATTGATCAACTCACGCCCTAACCCCTGCCCCTGTTTTTCTGGCAAGATACAGAGATTAAGAATATGCGCCTCATCCATTACAACCGAAAGCACACCGTAACCGAGTAAACCTTCATCATTTTCGAAAACAAAGCAGTGATATTTGGCTTTTAGGCAATCACGAAAAACTTGCTCACTCCACGGCTGCGGGTAGGCACGGGCATCAATTGCGGCAATTTCAGTAATCTCCTGTTCGCTCATCAAGCGCACTAGGCCACTGCACAGTAGCGTCTTCACGTTGTGGGGTTCATCATGCTTTAAGTGACTTTTGCAACTGACAAAATACTTGCCATGCTTTACGTTTATCAAGCGGGTTTTGGAGTAGCTGCTCGGGATGGGGAGTGATTAACAACGGCACTCTGTCATCACCATGACAAAATAACGCCTTATCTGTCAGATCGGTAATCTGCTTGGTCTGCTGAAGGTCCTGGGCAACCGAGTCACCCAGGAGAACAATCACTTTCGGTTTTAACAGCGCCACTTGGCGCTGAAGATACCCCTTGCAATTTTCAGTCGCGTTTTCATTTAACGGCTGGCCATTCTGAGAGCACTTTGCAACGGCGGTTACATATACCTGTTGTAGCGTCAGCTCAAGGAAATACAACATACCATTAAAAAGTGAATGTGCTTGCCCTTCAAAATAACCTACTGGCGAAGGCACGGTATCAACCACGGAAGTAATGAACATCACATCGGCATTTAAATCACCAAAACCCAAGCTCTTTTGCTTGCTATCGTGTAACAAGCACTGCTGACAGTGAGCCACTGCTGTATCAAGCTGCGACCAACTTAGCTGAGAGCTATCAATTGGATCTTCAGGTTTGACGTCTGAAACCGCAACAGACTCTCCACTCGCCTTAACTTCCACCTCAACTGCATCAGGCAGCGGCATATTACGCCGCTGCCAAACCGTGATACCCATTGATTCTAGTACACTATTAGCCTCTTTTTGTCGGGTCAGCGAGTCTGTGGCATTTCGCATCAAGGCATAGTCCAAAAGCAATGGTTATTCCCTTGTTGAGGGCTATAACGCAGAGGAAAAATGCCACAGGCTCGCCCGAAGGGTTGGCCTGCCAGTCCCCATGACGGTGTTGCACTTCTGGTGAAGGGAGCGACCATTCCCTGCAAAGTGCGCCTTGTCATGAGAACTAGCAGGCCAACTGACCCGGCAAAAAGGGGCTGACAGTACACTTGGTATTGTTGTTGCTGAGTCATCAATTAAACCTGAGGGTGTGCACGCTCTTCTGGAGCACTGATTCTATCCAATGCATTCAGATAAGCTTTAACCGAAGCCGTGACAATATCCACATCAGCACCCTGCCCATTGACGATTCGCCCGCCCCGCTCCAGACGAACGGTCACCTCACCCTGGGCATCGGTACCGCTGGTAATACTGTTAACAGAATAGAGCTGGAGCTCAGTCTGGCTATCAACCACCGACTCTATCGCCTTAAATGCCGCATCAACCGGACCACTCCCTTCAGCCCGACCGTGCTGCTCAATACCATTCACTGTAATGGTGAGCTCTGCCACTGGAACTTCACCGGTTTCAGAGCACACTTTCATCGAGATCAGTTTAAATTTCTCATTCACCGACTCCGATTTAGACTTGGCCACTAGAGATTGTAAATCTTCGTCGTATATCTCATGCTTTTTGTCGGCCAGATCTTTAAAGCGGGCAAACGTGGCATTGAGCTGTTCTCCTGAATCAAACGAAATACCCAGCTCCTGCATGCGGGTTCGAAACGCATTTCGCCCAGAATGCTTACCCATCACCATGCGGTTGGCAGACCAACCAACATCTTCGGCACGCATAATTTCATAGGTTTCACGATTTTTCAGAACTCCATCCTGGTGAATGCCTGATTCGTGAGCAAAGGCATTAGCACCAACAATGGCTTTATTGGGCTGTACCGCAAAGCCGGTAATACTGGAGACCAGACGTGAGGTCGGTACAATTCGGGTTGCGTCAATGCTGGTTTCACAACTGAAAACATCCTGACGAGTACGAACACCCATCACAATCTCTTCCAGAGCGGCATTGCCCGCACGCTCACCCAGGCCATTGATGGTACATTCCACTTGGCGCGCACCATTCATCACCGCCGATAAGGAGTTTGCTACCGCCAAGCCTAAGTCATTGTGGCAATGCACCGAAAAAACCGCCTTGCCTGCATTCGGAATGCGGGTGATCAAGCTGTTAATTAACTCACCAAACTGCAGCGGAATATTGTAGCCCACCGTATCGGGAATATTGATCGTAGTGGCACCCGCATCAATCACCTTCTCAATCACCCGACAGAGAAAGTCCAGTTCAGAGCGCCCGGCATCTTCCGGAGAAAACTCAACATTATCAGTCCATTTACGCGCACGTTTTACCGCCTTCACCGCCTGCTCGACCACCTGGTCTGGTGTCATGCACAGTTTTTTCTCCATATGGATCGGTGAGGTAGCAATAAAGGTGTGAATACGCGAGGAACTCGCCCCTTTCAACGCCTCACCAGCGGTATCAATATCCGCATCCAGCGCCCGGGCAAGAGCACAAACCGTGCTCTCTTTTATCTCTTGGGCAACCGCTTGTACCGCATCAAAATCACCCTTACTGGCACGGGGAAAACCCGCTTCAATCACATCGACACGCATCCGCTCAAGCGATTTGGCAATGCGTACCTTCTCATCTTTTGTCATCGAAGCGCCCGGGCTCTGCTCACCGTCACGCAAAGTGGTATCAAAAATAATTAACTTGTCAGTCATGGCTTAATTCCACAATCAAATTCTTAATGGTGCAACATGAAGTCGCTACAATGGTTAGGGCTAGTGCCATATAAATGGCTGTAATAGGATTATTTGCCGCGCAGCGGCAGCAGTCGTAGCAGAGTGGAGTTTAGAGACTGTAAGCACAATGGCACCTGTGTCGGCGACACATCAAAACAAAGCATTGTTTTTAATGAATAAAGTGGTTTCATGGCCCTGATCACTGAAAGTTTCAGTAAAAATCTCTAGTAAAAACTATAACGCGTCGTCCGCTGTTTGCCAAGACACTAGTCATCTTTCTCTTGGCTCTCCGATTTAGCTTCTGCACCACTCTTCAACTCATTCGACTTGGCTTGCAATTTATTGCGCCCCAGAATAGTCGACACCACGCCGGAAGAGGCGTAAAGCAGAAACACCGCAAACAGTACCAGTGGCGGCTCAACCGCAATCGAAACAAAGATCAACACCACCACCAAAATGGTAAAGAAAGGCACCTTTCCTTTAAGATCAATATCCTTAAAGCTACGAAAACGGATGTTACTTACCATTAACAAACCGGATGCCAATGTCAGCACATAAGCCGGTATTGCCAGCGCGCTGGCCGGTAGCTCAAAATCGACCGAAACCCAGACCAATCCCGCAATAACCGCCGCCGCTGCCGGACTGGCCAACCCTTGAAAATAACGCTTATCAGCCACGCCCGACTGGGTATTAAAACGTGCTAGGCGCAACGCCGCACTGGCCACAAAAACAAAAGCGACCAACCAGCCGAGTTTGCCCATATCGGCAAATGCCCAGAGATAAACAACCAACGCCGGTGCCAAACCAAATGAGACCATATCCGCCAGGCTGTCATATTGCGCCCCGAAATCACTCTGGGTATTGGTCATACGGGCAACCCGCCCATCAAGGCCATCCAGCACCATCGCCACAAAAATGGCCATGGCGGCATTTTCAAACTGACCGTTAATAGCTGATATTATTGAATAAAATCCTGAAAACAGGCAGGCTGTGGTAAACAAGTTGGGTAATAAATAGATACCGCGACGACGTTTAACTCCATCTCCGGTGGGTGGTTCCATACTCTTTTTTTCCATAATCAACTATCTGACCTAGTGTAGTGTATCGAATGGAATGCTCATTTAGAGAGTCACAAATTTGTCGCAACAAGGCCGTATTTTCAGGAAATGTAGGTACCTTTTCAAGAATGCTAACGCAGTGGCGGCGAACTTGTGGCTCTCCCTGCGGGCCAAAGGCTAAATGTGCACTCTATCCGGTACACTACATTAGTGTACTAACATGGCAAGTATATCCTCACCCGCCGATACTCTGTCACCCTTTTTCACCTTAATCAGCGAATTTGAGGGTAAATAGAGTTGAACCCGGCGACCAAAAAGCAGCACGGCGCTATGCGCTCCCTGCCCAATACGTTCACCTGCAACAATCCGATAACGTGGAGCACCAGCCAAAAAACCAGCCTCCATGCTAAGCACCACCTCATCTTTCTCATCCGTCTCTATCCATTGCGAATAAGTATTGGCTGAAGCATTACGTGACTGTTCCAGCACCTTCCCCTCTATCGGGCTGCGCACAATATAAGGGCCAAAGCGCGGCATAGTGATCGTCACAACAATTGCCTGCCGTTCCAGTCGAGTATCTGTTGCCGTTTCAATTTCCAACACCTGGCCATCAACGGGAGAGATAATTCCCAGTGGTGACGAGGGTATTTCCCGTAATGGGTCACGGTAGAGAAACACCACCAACAGCGCCAACAGCAGCAACACTATTAATGGAAGCAGAGCTCCAAGCAGCAGAGACGTTGCAGCCAACAGCAGCAGCAGAGCAACCGGCCATTGGGCCACTTCAGAGATAGGGCTTGTTTTTAGTGCCATAATATTGGGAAGGGGGTAGCTACTCAGTCTGTTTATATTTTGCCGAAAATCAAGGATTTTTTGCACGGAAAGAGGCGACATATAGGGCATATGTAACCGATTGAGTACGAAAAAAACCAAGAGTTGGGGCGAAGGATGAATACGTTGAGTCGTTACAAAAAGGGAAGGCATACATCAATATACCTTCCCCTTTAGGGATGTAGAAGAAATTAAAGTACCGTTATTACGCCGAATTTTAATAAATCCTATATCCCTTATTTCAGCTCACCTCAAAAATCAGTTTTTGCTTTTATCGACGATTTTTTGGATCCAAGGCATCATTTCACGCAACTTGGCTCCAGTTTTCTCAATTGGGTGTTCTGCATTCAAACGACGCATCGCCGTCATTTCGGGGTAGCCCGACTGGCCTTCCAGGATGAACTTCTTGGCATATTTACCTTCCTGAATATCTTTCAGTGCCTGGCGCATCGCCCAACGAGACTCTTCGTTGATAATTTTCGGGCCTGTTACATACTCACCGTACTCGGCATTATTGGAGATAGAGTAGTTCATGTTGGCTATGCCGCCTTCATACATCAGGTCAACAATTAACTTAAGCTCATGCAGACACTCAAAATAGGCCATTTCAGGCGCATAACCCGCTTCAGTCAGAGTTTCAAAACCAGCTTTAACCAGCTCAACCGCGCCACCGCACAATACCGCTTGTTCGCCAAACAGGTCTGTTTCACACTCATCACGGAAGGTGGTTTCGATGATACCAGTACGGCCACCGCCCACGCCTGAAGCGTATGACAGTGCAATCGCCTTGGCATTACCTGAAGCGTCTTGCTCAATGGCAATCAAATCTGGAATACCACCACCTTTAACAAATTCAGAGCGTACCGTATGCCCTGGTGCCTTCGGTGCAATCATGATCACATCCAGATCCTGGCGAGGCGTCACCTGATTATAGATAATTGAAAAGCCGTGAGCGAATGCCAAAACAGCCCCTTTTTTCAAATTTGGCTCAATTTCTTCTTTGTAAAGCTCTCCTTGAAACTCATCAGGCGTCAGCACCATAACCAAGTCAGAAGCTTTAATTGCCTCAGCCACAGGAGTGACTTTCAGACCAGAAGCTTCTGCTTTGGCCACGGAAGATGAACCCGAGCGCAGGCCAACAACCACATCGACACCGGAATCTTTTAAGTTGTTTGCATGTGCATGGCCTTGTGAGCCGTAACCAATGATGGCGACCTTCATGCCCTTGATGATAGACAGATCGCAATCTTTATCGTAATAGATGTTCAGAGACATTTATTTTACCTTTCCTAATCGTAATTCACCCAATGGGCGACATTGTATACTGAGACCATTGCACGAAACAAACCCTTCAGTTCTGTGTAGAAGTCTCATCTTAAATATGTAAAGATTTTCCACCACGTGCAATTCCGGAGACACCGGAGCGCACTGTCTCCAATATTTTCACATCGGCTAACGCCGCGATAAAGGCTTCCAGCTTATCACTGGGACCCGTCAGCTCAATAGTATAAGCCGTTGCGGTAACATCAATAACATTACCGCGAAAAATATCCACCAGGCGCTTCACTTCATCACGGACACTTGGCTCTGCCACCGCCACTTTAATCAGCATTAACTCACGTTCAACGTGCTTACCTTCGGTGAGGTCGATCAGCTTGACCACTTCAATCAACTTATTCAGTTGCTTGGTAATCTGCTCAATCACCTGATCAGAACCACTGGTGACCAGTGTCATGCGCGACAGTGAGGGATCCTCTGTCGCTGCCACCGTCAGTGACGTAATGTTATAACCACGGGCAGAAAACAGCCCAGCCACGCGGGAGAGTGCACCCGCTTCATTTTCAAGAAGAATCGATATGATATGCCGCATAGTTACACCAAAATCATTTCATTAAGACCGGCTCCCGCAGGAATCATCGGATAGACATTTTCAGTTTGATCGGTCACAAAATCCATAAACACTAAGCGATCTTTCAGTGCCATCGCTTCAATCAACGCACCTTCAACATCCGCAGGTTTCTCGATACGCATCCCCACATGGCCGTAACTCTCCGCCAGTGCAGAAAAATCGGGCAGCGCATCCATATAGGACATCGAGTAACGGCTCTGGTAGAAAAACTCCTGCCACTGACGCACCATACCCAAATAGCGATTATTAAGGCTGATAACCTTGATGGGCAGCGAATATTGCAGACAGGTAGAGAGCTCTTGAATATTCATCTGAATACTCCCCTCGCCGGTGATACAGGCCACTGTTTCATCAGGATGAGCCAACTGTACACCCATCGCCGCCGGCAGACCAAAGCCCATGGTGCCAAGGCCACCGGAGTTGATCCAGCGACGGGGTTTATCAAACTTATAATACTGTGCCGCAAACATCTGGTGCTGACCCACATCTGAGGTGACAAATGCATCACCTTGGGTAATTTCCCACAGCTTTTGCACCACATACTGTGGTTTGATCACCTCATCACCCTGGGTAAATTTAAGACAATCCATCGCTCGCCACTCATCAATCTGCTTCCACCACTCGACCAACGCTTCTTTCTGCTCAGCGGGTTGCTCAAGCTCTTTCAACAGCAACAACATCTCTTTCAGTACATTGCTGACCGTGCCGACAATTGGCACATCAACACTGACATTTTTTGAGATAGAGGCGGGATCAACATCCACATGAATAATACGTGCATCGGGACAAAACTTTTCAATATTACCGGTCACTCGGTCATCAAAGCGCGCACCGATTGCGATCAACAAATCGGTGTGGTGCATCGACATATTGGCCTCATAGGTGCCATGCATCCCCAGCATGCCGAGAAACTGTCGTTCAGTGGCCGGATAAGCCCCCAGCCCCATCAAGGTATTGGTGACGGGAATATTCAGTTTCTGCGCCAGCTCAATCAAATAGTGAGAGGCGTTATCCAACACCACACCGCCACCGGTATAGAGAACAGGCCGTTTCGCCTCCAGCATCATTTCAACTGCATGTTTAATCTGCCGGGGATGCCCTTTGCTAACCGGGTGATAAGAGCGGATATCGACACTTTCAGGGTAGTGATACTCCGTCTTATCAGCCGTGACATCTTTAGGTATATCAATCAGCACCGGACCGGGGCGACCGGTTGAGGCGATATGAAATGCTTTTTTTATGGTCTCTGCGAGATCTCTGACATCCTTAACCAAAAAGTTATGTTTCACACAGGGGCGGGTAATGCCGACCGAGTCAACCTCTTGAAAGGCATCATTGCCAATCATATTGGTTGGCACCTGGCCGGTGATGACCACCATCGGAATCGAATCCATATAAGCGGTTGCAATACCGGTAACTGCATTGGTCGCACCGGGGCCGGATGTCACGAGAACCACGCCAGTCTTACCTGTAGAACGGGCATAGCCATCAGCAGCATGGGTGGCTGCCTGCTCATGGCGCACTAGAATATGCTCGACCTTATCTTGCTTATAAATGGCATCATAGATGTGCAATACCGCACCACCTGGATAACCAAACAGGTATTTGACGCCCTCTTCAGCGAGGCTACGACAAAGAATATCGGCACCACTCAATTCCACACTCAATCTCCTATAATTCAAACTTCGCCAGGTCTAAAAAACCCGAATCGGCGATTATACCTAATTTCGGCTAAGATGACATTACGCAGAAAATGCGGAAGCATATTTACTGGACGCTATCTGGAGAATAATTATTTTGATGCTGTCGCACTGGAAGGAAGGTATGAGTCGAACAGAGGACTCAGATCAGCGGGAGCCAACATTATGAATGGTACTCATTAATTCGGCTTCGCCACGGGATAGGCCACAGAGATCAACCAGCTCATCAACCGTCGCTCCTTTACGAGCAAGCTCAATCGCCTGTCGTACTGAAACATCACCATTTGATGCGCTGTTATTTTGTGTGGCAATATTTTTTGAATTTGAAAGGTTAGCTTCTACTTGATGGAGACGATCCCCAACCCCTTGGGCACCACTCAAAAATAATTTGAATTGTGCTTGTAGCTGATCATGCTCAAGGCGCTGCTGCCGCAGCTGGCACTGCAATCCACCCTGTTGCTTACGTGAGGCAATAAAAACCACCAACAACACCACTGCGAGTGATATCAAGAGTATAATTTCCAACGACACTGCCATTAAAACTGACCCAACTCGCCCCACTCTTCTTCACTGAGGAATTTATTCAGATCCACCAAGATCAACAGCTCACTATCACGGCTAGTCACCCCGAGAATATATTTGGCACTCTCTTCGGTACCCACATTGGGTGCGGTTTCAATTTCAGAGCCGGGTATTTCAACAACCTCGGAGACGCTGTCGACCAAAATACCGACCACCTGATCCTCTGTCTCAATGATAACGATTCGCGAGAGATCGTCCACCTCTTTTGATGGCATACCAAAACGACGGCGGGTATCGACCACGGTCACCACATTACCACGCAGGTTGATGATACCAATTACATAATCGGGTGCACCAGGAACCGAGGCGATTTCGGAGACCCGTAACACCTCCTGCACCTGCATTACATTAATGCCGTAGGTCTCACTCTCTAGTTTAAAAGTGACCCAACGGTCAGCATCATTGCTCGTCGCTGCAATCTCGCTCATTTACTTCATCCTCATTCTTGGGGTGAATCGGTCTATTCTCAGGTTGATTTATCGTCAACCAACCACAAAGCTTTATCACGGCAAGAGACTAAGGAACGAGCACGGAATAACTTATGCAATAATGACGCGGAGATTTTTCTCCAATTCAAACGAACTCAAGAGGCGCATAGCTGGCCTACGTAACGATTAAGATTGCTTGAACTGGGGTAAAAGAGCACGTCAGAATGTAGACGTTATTTCGTGATCGTTCCTAACACTTACCCGTTTGGTGGAGAAGCTTAAGAAACCCTTCAACATCAATCAAAGCGCACATTTTATCGATAACCGTACCAGCCAACCAGGGTTGGTGAGTACGGTTATGACGCCACTTAACCTCGGCAGGGTCCAGTGTCACCACCTCGGCAACGCCGTGACAACCTAATCCCCAGCAGCGCTCACTCAGAAGAATAAAATAGCGGTATTTCCGTCGATCCTGCACAATATCCCGGCGGTGACCCGGTACAATCAGCTTTGCCGTGTCGACAATACTCACCGTGGCACCTTGGTATTTCATCAGTCCAAGATGCCACGCGGCGTAGCCGGGCACCGGTGTCACCTTCCCATCGACACTTTTCAGAATACCCGAAAGGTGCTCTAATGGCACCGCCAGAGTTAACTTGCCGATAGTGAAAAAGAGCACCTGAAATGCCACTGCTGGCTGGAAGTATTCAGGCAACGGCTCTTCATTTAACTCATTTTTCTGAAGTAACTTTACTGTTGGCTCTGACTCTGGCGCAACCACTGTAGCCACCTCAGCAGCAACCACCTCATCCGGCACATCGGCTGCCAGCAACTCAGCTTCAACCGCTGGCATCTCTCTAAACAGGGCATCCAGATAGCTGGTTAGTGCCTGCTTTTGCTCAACCAGGGTTTTGGTCTCATTGTCATCTTCAAGGTGTGCCATCACCGCGCCACCCCTCCGCCATCGACAGGGTAAACTGTAATCAACCACATCAGCAACTCACGGTAAGCAATTGAGCCTCGACTGCTAGCACGCATAATGGATAACGGCACACCTTTGCGGCTCGCCTCGCGAAACTGGGTATCAATGGGGATTACACCGTCCCACAGCTGCTCAGGATAGTCCTGTTTCAACTGGGCTAGCGCGTCATGAGAAGCGCGGGTACGCCGGTCAAACATGGTGGGAATAACATGCAAACCCAGCGAGTTTTTACGGGCACGTATGATCATCGTAACGGTACGCATCATTCTCTCCAACCCCTTGATCGCCAGAAACTCGGTCTGCACAGGGATCAGCAGACTCTGGCAAGCCGCCATCGCATTGACCATCAATATCCCTAAAATTGGTGGACAATCGATCAACACATAGTCGTACATCGACGCCAGCTGTTGTAGCGACCTAAACAGTACCAGCCCCTTGCCATCCTGGCTTCCCAGTTGTCGATCAAGGGTCGCCATCGCGGTGGATGCTGGCATCAGATCAAGATTTTCAAAATTGGTTGGTTTGATTATTCGCTGGGGCATGTCACTGGCAGCGATATTGGGCGTTTGAAACAACGAGTAGACACTCATTTCAATGGTATCGGGGTCATTTCCAAAATAGACAGTCAACGAGCCATGGGGGTCCATATCAATCATCAGAGTACGGTAGCCTTTGGCCGAAAGAAGCCCGGCCAGGGAAACTGTGGTTGTGGTTTTACCAACACCCCCTTTCTGGTTGGCGACCGCCCATACGTTCAATCCAATCTCCTTGCGTCAATATTAAAGTGGTTGATGTACTAAAGCACATATCACGCCAAAGTGTATCACCTCACTTATCGCGCACGTTCAACTGCTGTTGCAGCGTAGTCAACCGGCCAGCCAGTTGATCAGCTAAAACCACAATCACCACCCGTCGATTTTTGGCCCGCCCCTGCGGAGTATCATTTTCGGCTACCGGGCGAAACTCACCAAAGCCAACGGCTGACATCCGCTCCGGATCAACGCCATTGCGCGCAAAAAGGTGTACAACACTGGCTGATCGTGCGGCGGATAGCTCCCAGTTCGATGGATAGATCTCGTTTTGAATCGGTATATTGTCAGTGTATCCCTCCACCTGGATACGATATGGAAACGTATCTAACACCTTGGCGAGTGAGCGCATTGTCGGAACCACACGATCATTAAGCCGGGAAAACCCACTTTCAAACAGCAGACCGCTTTCAATATCAATCTGCACCCAGAGATCATCACTGGTGATATGAATCCCCCCCTCTTCGATAAAGGTTTTAAGCGCCTCTTCTACCTTATCAACAACGGGTTCCATAATGCCCTGACTTGCCAATTCCTGTAACTTCTCCATCGACTCAGAAATTTCAACTACCGGTGACTCCGGCACATCATTTCCATCAAGCAGGGCATCGCCACGATTCAAGTCAATCACGCTTGATGAATCATTAGCTGAGGCCGGATTATCTTCGGGTGAGGTTTGCAGTATTTTTTCTGGTGTAAAAGCCTGTTCAATAGATTCACTCAGTACTTTGAATCGCCCTTCCTCACTGATACTCAGTGCATACATCACCACAAAAAAGGCAAACAGCAGGGTAATAAAGTCAGCGTAGGAGACCATCCACCGATCATGAATATCGGGATCCTGCTCCAGGTGACGCTTGCGGTATTTACGAGCCATAGTGGTCTAGGTCTGAAATCCTTTCAACTTCAATTCGATGAAACGCGGATTCTCGCCCTCCGCAATGGCAACAACACCCTCCATTAACATTTCACGGTAACGACAACGCACCGCAGTGAGGCTTCTGAGTTTATTGTAGATGGGAAGGAAAATTAAATTGGCAAAACCGACGCCATAAATTGTTGCAATAAATGCGGTCGCGATGCCTGCTCCCAGCATTTCAGGCTCAGCTAAATTGTGCATCACGTGAATCAGCCCCATCACGGCACCGATAATGCCAATCGTCGGTGAATAACCACCCATTGCCAGGAAAACTTTTGCCGACTCAATCTCCGACTCTTGTCGCAGAGAGATCTCCAACTCAAGCGCATCACGCAAATTATCCGGGGTTATACCATCAACGAGGTAGGTGAGCGCCTTGCGTGTAAACAGATCTTTTTCCCGGTTCATGATGGGTTCGAGCCCCAAAAACCCCTCCTTACGCACCACATTCGACCAACGCATCACCTTTCTGAGAATCTGTTTATCGTCAAGTTCAAGTGGTTTGAAAACGGTTGGCAGTGCGTGCATGCTGCGCATAAAGACCGGTAAGCGGGATTGAAGTATCGTAGCGCCCAGAGTGCCACCAAAGACGATAAGAAAAGCGGGGCCGTTCATCAACGCAGAGAGTGACCCCCCCTCCATCAGCTGACCTGTCAGCACGGCAAGCAACCCGAGCGCCAAGCCCACCAAGGCTAGATAATCCAATATTATACTCCTTGCAGTATCGCCGGACCTATTTCAGTAAGCGGGAAGACTCTGTCAGTCAATCCCGCTTCAAAAACAGCAAAAGGCATGCCATATACTACGGAGCTTTGTTCATCCTGGGCCCATATTGCCGCCTCTTTCTGTTTTAGGGCACGGCAACCCTCACGTCCATCGGCACCCATCCCGGTCAATATCACCCCCAGAGTACGCCCCTTGAAATTAGCGGCAATCGAGGAGAAGGTGATATCAACACTCGGTTTGTAATTCAGCTTCGGGTCACCAGCATCAACCTTAACAATGTACTGACCACCACGGCGTGCAATGGTCATCTGCATTCCACCAGGCGCAAGCAGTGCCACGCCGGGCCGCAGCAAGTCACCACTCTGCGCCTCTTTTACGCTGATCGCACACACTTGATTGAGGCGCTCCGCAAATGCTGGGGTGAAGGTCCCCGGCATGTGCTGAACCATGACAATTGGCAGTGGAAAGTCAGCGGGCAGCGCGGTGAGTAGATTTTGTAATGCAACCGGGCCACCGGTTGAAGTCCCAATCGCCAATAGCTTAATTCCCGCCATTTTTTTGACACCACGTCTAAACGACGCGGGTGCGGTAGCTATCTTTTGTTGCGGCGAAGCGATGCCGGAAGATCGAATCGGCATTTGTGGAGTGGGCTTGCTACGGGGAGAGGTTAGTGCACTGCGAGCTGTTGCTGAAAAAGAGCGATTGGTATCCGGAGGGGTTGCAACATGTCGAACCCGCATATTAATCGCGTGGCCTTTACGTGCAATCTCCTTAACCCTGCGGCGCAATAGACGCTGTGCATCGTCACTGTTACTGGAGATATCTTCAAATCGTTTGGGAACAAAGTCCAGCGCACCAGCATCAAGTGCATCCAGAGTAGATTGTGCGCCATTGGTTGTCAGTGATGAAAACATCAAAATCGGCACGGGCCTGCGTCGCATGATATGCCGCACAGCGGTAATACCATCCATCACCGGCATCTCCACATCCATTGTGATCACATCAGGTTTAAGTTCGGCGGCCATCTCGACCGCCTCTTTACCATTGACGGCAAAACCGACAATCTCTATCGTCTCATCAACCTTCAGGATCGCCTCGATACGTTTTCGAAAGAATCTCGAATCATCAACTACCAACACACGTACCGACATTCAGCCTCCATCAGGCATAGAATTTCATCAAACTGGGCACATCCAGGATTAATGCAATTTTACCATCGCCCCGTATTGTTGCACCGGCAAGCCCGCCCGTTCCAATCAACATTTTACCCAGTGGCTTTATAACCACCTCTTCTTGACCAATCAACTGATCAACCACAAAGCCCACTTTTTGCGAACCGACACTCACCACCACCACATGCCCTTCGTCAGTATGATCACAACCACCCACCAGCCAATCGGCGAGATAAAAGAGCGGTAGCGCCTTCTCCCTGACCATGATGACACGTTGACCATCAATTGCGTTAGTATGGCGCAGATTCAGGTGGAAGATTTCGTTAACATTAACCAATGGCAGCGCAAAAATTTGCTTTTTCAGCAGAACCATTAAGGTCGGCATGATCGCCAATGTCAGAGGAACTTTGATTTGCAGCGTAGAACCGACACCCAGCTCAGAATTAATATCAACAGAGCCATTAAGCTGCACAATACGGGTTTTGACAACATCCATACCCACACCACGACCTGAAATATCAGAAATTTCAGCTTTGGTAGAAAAGCCGGGGGCAAAAATTAATTGAAAGCACTCTTGATCACTTAAGCGAGCCGCAGCATCCGCCTCCATAACACCTTTTTCCACCGCAATATTGCGCAGTACATCGGCATTCATACCACCACCATCATCGGAAATGGTCAGCAGAATGTGGTCTCCCTCTTGCTCTGCGGCAAGGGTCACCGTTCCGGTGCGACTCTTTCCCGCCGCCTCACGACTATCGGGCATTTCAATCCCGTGATCCACCGCATTACGCACCAGATGAACCAGCGGGTCCGCAAGTGCTTCAACCAAGTTCTTATCCAAGTCGGTATCTTCACCGCGCAAGACTAGGTCGACCTCTTTATTCAAACTGCGGGCAAGATCACGAACCACCCGGGGGAAACGGCCAAAAACTTTCTTGATTGGCTGCATCCGTGTTTTCATCACCGCCGTTTGCAGGTCTGCGGTCACCACATCAAGATTGGCAACTGCTTTCGCCATCTCCTCATCAACCTGAACCGCCTTGAGTGTTGCCAAACGATTCCTCACCAATACCAACTCGCCCACCATATTCATAATGTCATCCAGGCGACGGGTATCAACCCGCACCGTGGTTTCACCTTGTGGTGTCTCTTTTTTTGCTTTGCTGGCTGTTGCTAGCGCTTTTTTCGGTTTTTTGGGTGCCGCGACGGGTTCAGCCGCCTTTGGCGCCTCAACCACGGGAGGGGGGGGGAGATCGGAAGAGCACA